>JANYHG010000131.1 GCA_025359165.1 Hyphomicrobiaceae bacterium | reverse complement strand
TTACGTGCTGCGCGATCACGGCACCGAGCGTGCCGGCAGCAGCCCGCTGGACAAAATCTATGCTGCCGGAACCTATAAGTGCGCGGGCTGCAGCCATTCCGTTTTCAACTCTGAGACGAAGTTCGACAGCGGTACCGGCTGGCCGAGTTTCTACGCGCCCATCGCCGACAGCGTCGCCACCACCACCGACCGCAGCTTCTTCATGACCCGCACCGAGGTCCATTGCAGCCAGTGCGGCGGACATCTCGGCCACGTTTTCGACGACGGTCCCAAACCCACCGGCAAGCGGTATTGTATGAACGGCGTCGCCATGAAGTTCGAACCCAAAACACCGTCTTGAGGATGTAGATAGAGCGTCGGCGCAAGACTGCGAGGCGCGCGCGTGCGTCTTCCTCTTGCACCGATGCCCGCAGCGTTGCACATGCGGGTCATGAACTTCGATAGCCCCCTCCCGATCGACGCGGTGCTGCCTGCGATTACGGCCACTTTGACCGAGCAGACCACTGCCGTGCTCGTCGCACCGCCCGGTGCCGGCAAGACCACCCGCCTCCCGCTGGCATTGCTCGAAGCACCCTGGCTTGGAGCCCAAAAAATCCTGGTCCTCGAGCCGCGCCGCATCGCCGCCCGTGGTGCCGCCGATCGCATGGCGCATACGCTTGGGGACACCGTCGGCGGCATCGTCGGCTTGCGCGCCCGGCTCGGCACAAAGGTCTCCAATCGCACCCGCATCGAGGTTGTCACCGAGGGTGTGTTTACCCGCATGATTCTCGACGATCCCACCCTCGACGGCGTCGCGGCCGTGCTGTTCGATGAATTCCACGAGCGTTCATTGGATGCCGATCTCGGCCTCGCCCTGGCACGCGATTGCCAGCAAGGCTTGCGTGACGATCTGCGCATTCTCGTCATGTCGGCAACCCTCGACGGTGCCCGTGTGGCGGCTCTGCTCGACGGCTGCCCTGTGATCGAAAGCGATGGCCGCGCCCACCCGATCACCACCCAGTATCTTGGGCGCGGTAGCGGCTCCCGCATCGAAGATCAGATGACCGAAGCTGTCCTGCGGGCGCTGCGCACAGAAACCGGTTCGATACTTGCGTTCCTGCCGGGCCAAGGAGAAATCCGCCGGACCGAACAGCGGCTTGCCGAACGCCTGTCGGCGTCAAACCTCGCAGCCGTCGAAATCGTCGGCTTGCACGGCGGCCTCGATCCCAAGCTGCAAGACCGCGCCGTCAGTCGGCCAGCCCCAGGCACGCGCAAAGTCGTGCTCGCCACCTCTGTCGCCGAAACATCCATCACCATCGACGGCGTCCGCATCGTCGTCGATTGCGGACTGGCGCGCGTGCCCCGCTACGAACCCGACGTCGGAGTTACCCGTCTCGAAACGGTGCGCGTTTCTCGCGCCGCCGCCGACCAACGCCGCGGCCGCGCCGGACGCACCGAACCCGGCGTCTGCTATCGCCTCTGGGACGAGCCCGAAACGCAATCGCTGCCCGCCTATGCCACGCCCGAAATCTTGTCGGCGGATCTGTCCGGGCTGCTGCTCGATTGCGCCAGCTGGGGCGTCGCCGATCCGACCACCCTCGACTTTCTCGACCCGCCCCCGACCGCCGCACTGGCCGCCGCGCGCGAAGAGCTGTTGGCCCTCGGCGCGCTCGACACCGACGGTCGCTTGACGCCGCTCGGCACCCGAATCCAATCGCTGCCGCTCCCCGCCCGCCTCGCCGCCATGGTACTCGCAGCCGCCACATCAGGCGACGAACTGGCCGCCGCCGACATCGCCGCCGTCGTCGTCGAGCGCGGCTTGGGTGGCCCCAGCGCCGACCTCGACCACCGGCTCGACGGCTTCCGCCGCGACCGCGGCAAGCGCGCCGACGACATGCGACGCCTCGCGTCCGGCTGGGCCAAAGCCGCCCGCGTCGGTTCCAGCAGCGCCACAATTCGCGTCGGCACTTCGACGGCCCAGTTGCTCGCCCTCGCATTTCCCGATCGCATCGCCAAGGCCCGCGGCAGCGCCGGCAGCTTCGTCCTCGCCAATGGCCGCGGTGCCAATATCGATGCCACCGACAGCCTTGCCCGTGCGCCATTCCTCGTGGTCGCCGAACTGTCCGGCAAGGCGCAATCGACCCGCATCCTTCTCGCCGCCACCTTGGATGCCACCGGGCTCGAATCCATCGCCGCCGACCGCATGACGCAGTCCGACGACATCCAGTTCGACGCCGCCACGGCAAGCCTGCGCGCCCGCCGCATGCGCCGTCTCGGGGCCATCGTGCTCGACAGCGCCCCCCTCCCGGTGCCCGCGACAAGCGATGCGGCCACAGCTCTCGCCATCGGCTTGGCGCGCCTCGGCATCGAACGCCTGCCATGGAGCAAGGCACAAATACAGTTGCGCGACCGGGTCGCGTTTCTGCGCCCGACCGCCCCAGATACCTGGCCTGATGTGAGTGACGCTGCCCTCGCCGCCTCCGCCGCCGTTTGGCTGGCACCGTTCCTCACCGGAAAAACCAGGGTGGCCGACATCAACGCCGACGACCTGCAGTCAGCCCTCGACGCCCTTGTGCCATGGGATCTCCAGCGTCGGCTCACGACCGAGGCACCCACCCATTTCGAGGCCCCCACCGGCAACCGCCACGCCATCGACTACGACGGCCCGTCCGCGCCGCTGCTGTCAATCCGCGTGCAGGAATTGTTCGGCCTCACCGAGCATCCATCCATCGCCCGCGGTCGCCTACCTCTGACCCTCGAACTTCTGTCCCCGGCGCGGCGACCCATTCAGATCACCCGCGATCTCCCAGGCTTCTGGCGCGGGTCCTGGACTGCAGTGAAATCGGACATGCGTGGTCGCTATCCGCGACATCCCTGGCCGGACGATCCCGCGCAGGCTGCTCCGACCGCACGTGCCAAACCGCGCGGCACGTGATGTCCCCCGCACTGCAATAAAGCAGCGCAATAAATCTGTCGTAAAATTGTGCGATGCACAGATGGCAGTGGCGGCAAACTTTTTGAATGCTTGTCGCGCAAAACTTCTTGACCTGTTGAATTAATGTCGCGCTAAATATCTTGTGCAAAACTATTGTCAGGGATCATTCCACCTGCTCGTACGTTGTGTCTGCGCAGACTGTGTCGATGGTAGGTTCATGAGGTCGGCGATGAATACGGTTCAAGCGCTAAACGAACTCGAAAAAGCGGCCGCCGCTGCAGGCTATGCGATGGCATCCCAAGACGATGACAACGATTTTGCGGTCAAGCCTACATCTGGCGATGCGGTCGCCCGTGGCAGTCGCGTTCCGACGGTCAAAGCCGCACTTGCAGCTCTCCCGCCGTCGGGCCCCTCGGTTGCGTCGCGTCCCAGCGCGATCGTGCAGAGCGCAACCAGCGTCCGCGAAACCGTTTACGGCTATCTGGGAATAAGTGCTCCCGCATAGAGCGGTCGACGTTTCTTCCTTGCCACATACCCCGATCTGATTGCCCCCGACGGTTTCCCAACCGCCGGGGTTTCGTGTATTGGGCAACTTGGTATCGCAGGTAACAGCGTAACGCTCTCCCCCGGGCGGCGTCTGGCGATCAATCTTTGGCCGTGACGTACCCGTTCCGTCACCCGCATTAGCCCACGGAGCTGTCTCATCGTGTCGGAGGCCGACAACGGCAGTAGCAAGTCCACACTCTCCGAACAGGAGCCGGTGACGGCTGTCCGCACGTTCATCGGGCGAGTTGCCGCCGATTCCAATGCGCGCAAGATCCTGTTTCGCTTTACGAAAGAGTGGCTGCTGCCACGTTGGCACCAGTTCCTTCTGTCGATGCTGATCGGCGTCGCCTTGGCGATTTCCACGGCCGGCTACCCCAAGATCATCAAGGAATCGTTCAACTCCATCGGCAAAGGCGACATGACGCTTCTGCCGTGGATTTTGGGCGGCATCATTGGCGTCACGGCATTGCGCGGCCTCTGCTTGTTTCTGCACCAGGTCGTTTCCAACCGCACCATTTTTCGCCTGGGTACGGACCTGCAGACGCACGCCTTCCGCCATTTCATCAGTGCCGACTATGCCCGCTTCGCCCGCGAAGGCACCGGACACATGGTCTCGCGCCTGACCAACGACATCGGCGTCGTCCAGAACGCCTGTCAGGCTTCGCTCAATACTCTGATCCGCGACACCATGACGGTCGTCGGGTTGGTCGGCTTCATGCTGTACCTCGATCCTGTGTTGTCGACGATCGTCCTCGGCGTCTTTCCGATCGCCGTCCTGCCGATCGTCTTGATCAGCCAGCGTCTGCGTCGCGTGGCCAAACAGACCCAGCACGAAGTCGGCGAGATGACGGCCGCGCTGACTGAGAAGCTGGCGGGGGCCCGCCTCATCAAGACATACCGCCTCGAAGAGTACGCCACACGCAAACTGAGCGAAAATTTCGAGGCCATCTTCCGGCTGAGAATGAAGGCCGTGCGCGCCCGTGCCCGTTTGGGGCCGATGCTGGAAGCATGTGCGGGCATAGCCATTGCCGGCGTCATCGCGCTCGCGACCTGGCGCATTTCGACGGGCATCTCCTCGACCGGTGACTTCATGGCCTTCGTCACCGCGCTCTTGATGGCCGCGAGCGCGCTGCGTTCGGTCGGCAGCTTTTCGTCCGGCGTACAGGACGGCATCGCGGCGCTGGAACGCCTTTATGCCCTGTTCGACGACAAACCGACCGTGGTCGACCGCCCCGCAGCCAAGCCGTTGGCCATCACGGCGGGGACCATAGCGTTCGATGCCGTATCGTTCGCCTACGAAACGCGAAACGATCTGCCGGCCGTGCACGACTTCACACTGTGCATTCCCGGCGGCCGCACCGCAGCCTTCGTCGGCCGCTCCGGCGCGGGAAAATCCACCATCATCAATCTCGTGCCCCGGCTGTTCGACGTTTCTTCCGGAGCAATTCTGATCGACGGTCAGGATCTGCGCGACGTGACCTTGGACACGTTGCGCAATGCGGTGTCGATCGTCAGCCAGGACGTCACTTTGTTCGACGACACCATCCGCGCCAACATCGCCTTGGGTCGTCTCAACGCCAGTGCGAACGAGATCGTCGCAGCCGCGAAAGCGGCCGCAGCTCACGATTTCATCATGGCCCAACCACAAGGCTACGATACCGTAATCGGCGACAGTGGCATGCGCTTGTCGGGCGGTCAGCGCCAGCGTCTGGCCCTCGCCCGCGCCATTCTCAAGGATGCCCCGATCCTGCTACTCGACGAAGCCACCAGCGCCCTCGACACCGAGTCGGAACGGCTCGTTCAGGACGCGCTCGCCCGCTTCACCAAAAACCGCACCACGTTGGTGATCGCCCATCGGCTCTCGACGGTTCAGCGCGCCGACATCATTTGCGTCATGGACGGCGGCAGCATTGTCGAAGTCGGCAGCCACACCGAATTGATGCTCCGCGACGCCGCCTATGCCCGGCTGTGCAAGGCGCAACTATTGATAGAAGCGGACAGCCCGTCCGCCGCGATAAACTGAATGTGACCAACGCACTGCAACGGATCGGTCAGTTGGTAACTGTTCTGTGTGCAAGGCCCTTATTGGGCCACCAAAGCTGTGCTAAGCCCGTCCGACGAAGGCCGCTCACAGCGAACCCGACCCTGGAGCCTGATCGATGACTGTCTCGAAATTCTCGCGCCGCACACTGTTGCAGACGTCCGCCGGGGCCGCCGTGCTTACCGCCGCCGGGCTGTCTACCGCCGCTCTGGCGCAGAAGAAAGCCGACGCACCCGTATCTGTCGAAGAGCTCATGAAGCCGGGCCAACTTCCCGATCTCGTTCTCGGCAAAGACGACGCGCCCGTCACGATCGTCGAATACGCCTCCATGACGTGCTCGCACTGCGGCCATTTCCACAACACCGTGTTCGACAAACTGAAAACCAAATATATCGACACCGGTAAGGTGCGCTTCATCATGCGCGAATTCCCGCTTGATACGCTAGCGGTCGCCGCCTCCATGCTGACGCGCTGTGTCAGCGCCGACAAGGCCATTCCCTTGGTCAGCGTCTTCTTCGCCAAGCAAGAAGACTGGGCCTTCCAGCGCACTAACCAGATTCCCGAGTTGTTCAAGATCGCCCAGCAGGCAGGCTTCACCAAAGACACCTTCGACAAATGCCTGACCGATCAGCCGCTGTACGACAAACTCGTCGCCGGTCGCGAGCGCGCCAGCAAGTCGTTTGGCGTCGACGCCACGCCCTATTTCTTCATCAACGGTAAGCGTTTGCAGGATGGTCCCACGATCGAGGCCTTCGACAAGGCCATCGGCGAGGTCGTCAAGAGCTGAGCGCGAGGGAGCTACGCATGCGCACGACCGGCATGATCGCGACGGGGCTGAATCGGTCGGAGGGACTGAGTTGGTCGGAGGGCCTGATCGCGGCGGGGCTGAGGTCGGCTGTGCTGGGCGTGTGTCTGGCGCTGGCCGGGTGCACCAGCTTCGGCAGCGGCCTGGCCGTGCTGACCAGCGTCGACGAAACCGCGCAGACCCCCGACAAGGGCAGCTTCAACCCCTTCAACCAGAAGTCCGAAACCGCACAAGCCGCGCGCGAGGTCATCCAGAACCCGACTGTTGCCGAGATCATGGAAGCCGGGCCGCTCGGTGAAATGAGTTGGGGCAGGCCGGATGCGCCGGTCACGCTCGTACAATATATGTCGCTCACGTGCCGCTACTGTCGCCGCTTCCACATGGAGACCTTCCCGCAACTCAAGAAGGAATTCATCGACACCGGCAAAGTCCGCTACATTCTCCGGGAATTTCCGATCGGCAAGTCTTCCGGCACCGCCACCATTGCACTCCGCTGCGCGCCTGCCGACAAATACCTGGCGCTCTATGGCAAGTTCATGGAGCAGCAGGGTGCCTGGGTCGCACAGGAAGTCCGCACCGATCAGATCCTCAAAGTCGCGAACCAGGTCGGGGTCACAGGTGATCAGTTCACCGCCTGCCTCGCCGACAAGGACATGATCGCCAAGCTCGCCCAGATAAAGGATCGCGGCCGCAAGCTCGGCATCATCGGCACGCCCAACTATTTCCTCAACGGCAAGCTGGTCAAATCGGAAATCGGCTTGGGCGACATCCGCTTGGCCACCATGGCCGTCGAGAACGGGACCATGCCCCGCCCCGGCACCGCCATCGCCAAGGTCAATTAACGGGCATAGGGCTCGAGTTCATATCACTCGTCCTATGCCGAAGTCGCGGCGTTTACCGCCGATTGCGGACTAAAGCATCGGGGCGCTACCCCGTGCTATAAGCCCTCGCAGGTAAAACAGCGGGAGCGGGTACACCGCACAGCCTGATACGAATGCACATCACGAAACTTCGTCTGCTGGGCTTCAAGTCCTTTGTCGAGCCGACCGAGTTGGTCATCGAGAAGGGACTGACCGGCGTTGTCGGGCCCAACGGCTGCGGCAAGTCCAACCTGCTCGAAGCGCTTCGCTGGGTCATGGGCGAGACCTCGCACAAGTCGATGCGCGCAGCGTCCATGGACGACGTGATCTTCTCCGGCACCACCACCCGCCCCGGCCGCAACCTCGCCGAGGTCACCATGTTCGTCGACAATTCGGCGCGCACCGCTCCTGCCGAATTCAACGATCACGACGTGCTCGAAATCACCCGCCGCATCGAGCGTGAGATGGGTTCGGCCTATCGCGTCAACTCGAAGGAAACCCGCGCCCGCGACATCAAGATCCTGTTCGAGGACGCAGCGACCGGCGCGCGCTCTCCCGCACTCGTGCGCCAAGGTCAGATCGCCGAAATCGTCAATTCCAAGCCTGAGCAGCGCCGCCGCATTCTCGAAGATGCCGCCGGCGTCGCCGGTCTCCACTCCCGCCGCCACGACGCCGAACTGCGCCTCAGAGCCGCTGACGCAAATCTCGCTCGGGTCTCGGATGTGCTCGGCCAGCTCAATACCCAACTCGAAGCGCTCAAACGTCAGGCCCGTCAGGCGCGCCGCTACAAGGAGATTTCCGCCGACATCCGTAAGTCGGAAGCCATGTTGCATCACCTCGCCTGGGTGGATGGAAAGGCCCACGTCGACGCCGAGGAAGCCGCGCTCCGCAGCACGCTCGAAACGGTCGCCGCAGCCACTCTGATCGAAAGCGAATTGTCGCGCGCCGAACTGGCCGCCGCCGAGGTGCTCCCCGCTTTGCGTGAGGCCGAAGCAGCAAAAGCCGCCGCCCTCCACCGCATCAAGGTCGAGCAGGAGAATTTCGCACGCGAAGCGCAACGCGCCGCCGAACGCCAGCGTGAACTGCAACTCCGCTGTGAGCAGATGCAGCGCGACACCGCCCGCGAAGAAACACTCGCCAAGGACGCCACCGACAGCCACGTCCGCCTGGTCAGGGAAAAAGTCGTCCTCGAACGCACCGAGCACACAGCCCACGATCTCGACATCCGCGCCCGCAGTCGTTTCGATATTGCCGAAGCGGCCGTAAAGAACATCGACCAGCGTCTGGCCGGACTTCAAGCCGCCGCCGCCGAAGCCCGCGCCCGCCGCAAAAGCCTCGAGACCCAGCACGCCGATCGCCGTGACGCCCTCTCGAAGATCGAACGCCAGTTGGCGAACCTGGACGGCCAGGTCAGCGAAATCATCGCGCGTGCGCCCGACGCCACCAAACTCGCCGAAGTCGCCGATACGGCCGAACACCTCGCCGTCGAACTCGAAACTCACGAAGCCGCCATCCTCGACGTCGACGAACGCCTGATCCAGACATCGGCAGCCCTTGCCACCGCCCGTGCCGAAGCCCAATCAGCCCGTGTCGCCGACGAGCGCCTGTCGGTCGAAATCGAAACCTTGCAGAAGCTGCTGCAACCCCGGCGCGACGCCGCATTCGACCCAGTCGTCGCCGCGATCAAGACAGCGCCCGGTTATGAAGCGGCTCTCACCGCCGCCCTCGGCGAAGATCTCGAAGCGCCCGCATCGACAGACAATCCCGTCCACTGGCGCCTGAATGCCGCCCACACCGCCGACGCCACCCTTCCAGGTGGCGCAGCCCCTCTCGCCGCACACGTCGCAGCGCCGGCAGAATTGTCCCGCCGCCTGGCCCAGATCGGCGTTGTCGACCGTGCCGATGGACCGCGCCTGCAAACCCTCCTCGCGCCGGGTCAACGCCTCGTTTCCAAGGATGGCGATCTCTGGCGATGGGACGGTTTCGTTTCCGTGGCCGACGGCGAAACGGCGGCCAGCGTCCGTCTGGCACAACGCAATCGCCTCGGCGGTCTCGCGGCCGATCATGCGCTGTTGCAGGCCGCCACCGCCACGCGCGCAGAAACCGAACGCCGCGCCGCCGAAGCCCATCGCGCAGCCGACGAAAGCCTGCGCCGCCACCGCCAACTCGCACGCGACGCACAACTGCGGCTCACCGAAACCCGCGACGCCCTCCACGCCCTCGAGCAACGCTCACACGACACCGAACAGCGACTTGCCACCATATCCGAGACTCGTGACACCGCCCGCGAAGCTCTTGCCGACGCCAGCGACACTCTAGCCGAAGTCGTCATGGCGCTCGACACGCTGTCGGAAGCCGACCCGTTCGAAGAGCAACTGACGGCATGCCTGGAGGATGCCGCCGACAAGCGTGCAACCGTCGCCGAAGCCCGCGCCGATCTGACGTCGCTCGAACGCGAACGCGCCGCGCGCCTCGGTCGCCTCGCAGCCATTGATGCCGATATCATCAGTGCCAAAGACCGCAAGGCTGCAGCCGAAGTGCAAGCGGCCGCGCTCGCCGAACGTTTGCAGGCGTCTCTGGAAGAATTGGAAACGCTCGTCGAACTCCCCGATCTGCTCGACGAACAGCGCGACGCGTTGCTCACCGCGATCGCCGACGCCGAGCAAAACCGCCGCGCCTCCGCAGACGCGCTCGCCGCAGCCGAACAGCGCTTTCGCGACGTCCAGATCGAATTGCGCGCATCGCAAGCAGCGCTCGCCACGGCACGTGAAGGTCGCGCACGCATCGAAGCCCGCCTCGAAGCCGCCCGCATGCACCGCGCCGACGACAGCCGCAAGATCCGCGAAGCCCTCGGCGTCCACCCCGACGAATGCCTTGCCTTGGCCGAGCATCCAACCGACGTGGCCCTGCCGACACCGATCGAAACCGAACGCGCTCTGTCCCGCCTCAAGTCCGACCGCGAACGCCTCGGCGGCGTCAATCTCGCTGCCGACGACGACCTTGCCCGCATGACCGACCAGTTCGCCGGTCTCGACAAGGAGCGCCTCGACGTCGAACAGGCCATCGCCAAACTGCGCGCCGGTATCGCCGAGCTCAACAGAGAAGCCAAAGGTCGGCTCGACGCCGCCTTCAAGACCGTCGATGCCCATTTTCAAAGACTTTTCGGCATTTTGTTCAACGGCGGCGAGGCCCGCCTTGCGATGATCGAAAGCCCCGACGATCCCCTCGACGGCGGCCTTGAAATCTTTGCGCGCCCGCCGGGCAAGAAGCCCGCGACGCTGTCGCTCCTCTCTGGCGGCGAGCAGACGTTGACGGCGCTTTCGCTGATCTTCGCGGTGTTCCTCACCAACCCCTCGCCCATCTGCGTGCTGGACGAAGTCGATGCACCGCTCGACGATGCCAACGTCGATCGCTTTTGCCTGATGATGGAACGCATGGCCGAGGAAACCGCGACACGCTTTCTCGTCATCACCCATCACCCCATGACCATGGCGCGCATGAACCGGCTGTTCGGCGTCACCATGGCCGAAAAGGGCGTCAGCCAACTCGTGTCCGTCGACCTCGAACTCGCCCGCACGTTCGTCGAAGCAGCCGAGTAGGATTAAGCCCGGGAGTTCCGGCGGCGTCCCGCAAACCTATTCCGCCACCACCTTCAGATCTGAAAAGTACGTCACGCTGTCGGCTTTCGTCCAGACGCCGACGCTGCCGGCGTTGGCGAACGTCGCATCTTCCACCGCATAAAGCTCGATCCCGTTGAGGTGAACGACAAAGCGATTGCCCTTCGCCACCACCCGCAGCGTACTCCACTGCTTCGCCGGGACAGGCGCCTTGGCGCCATACGTCTTGCCCTTGCCGACCAGCGGCAGATCGGAGCGCTGACCGTTCTGCACCTTGTACAGCACCACGTTGTTTTCGAGCGCGTTGGCGCGCACGATGTAATAATTCTTCGCGTTCGCGTACCGCCACACCAGCCCCGCCGCCTGGTCCTGGCCACCGGAAAGAGGTTTGAACGCGACACTCACATCGACGTCACGCGCCGACACGTCCGCACGTGTACAGACCGGAAATCGATTGTCCACGGTATCCGCGTCCAGCTGCGCCAGCACTTTGCGTGGCGCGCCATCGCGCACGTCTTGCACGATCTGCCATTTCCCCTGACGTCCACTACCGGTCCGATCGCAGACGAATCCCGCCGCCGCCGCATCCACGGCGTCAGCGGCAAAATCGAACACGCGCGTATCGGCCGTGGCCCCGCCGACACCGGCAGCCGTCACCACTGCAATTGCTGCAGCATATTGAATAAACGGTCGCATTTTGCGTTCCCCCGAACTTGCTGCGCTCACACCACCCGTATTTTGAACTTCGGCACCGCCCAGTAATCGAACCCGCCTTTGTTGTAAGGCACGGCATCGGGTTGCGTCGCCCCGCCGTCGTCCGTCACACGCGTTTCGATCGTGTGCACACCGGCCGTTGGTTTCCACGCGAAATGGAACCGTACCCATGTGAAACGCCCGAGATTGGGTTGGAGAATATCGGCATCCTTCCACTCGCCACCGTTGATCCGGTATTCGACGCCGTCGACTCCGTAACGCGGTGCCCACGCATACCCTGTGACCACCTGATTACCGGCAGCCAGAATTGGCAGCTCTCCAGCCTTGAGCGGATAGTTGGACGGCAGTTGCGGTTGCTTCTCCAGCACCAACGGCACCGTGATCAGCGACTTCGGCGGGCTCCACGTCACTGCCGGCCCTAAAATACCGCCCGGCGAAACAAACCGGAATTCGTCATTGTCACTCGGGTTAGGAACCTTGTAGCTCGGCCCCACCAAGACGTGCGCGGTCGAATTGAGCGGCACCCAGAAATCATGCGTGGCGATCTTGATTTCGGTGATCCACTTCGTCGACGCCGCCCCGCAATATCCAGGAACGATGGCGCGCACCGGCCCGCCGTGATCAGCCGGTAGATCCTGCCCGTTCATTTTGAACGCCAGACCGATGAAGTCAGCGTAAGATTTGAGATCTTTGATCGGCAACGGCCGGCCACGATCGCCCATGCCTCCCGCGACATTCCCCTTGTTGTCCACCCCCGACCAGAACAGCGCGGCCTTGGCGTCTTTCGTCAGCTCGACGAGTGACAGGATATGGCTCATCGGCACGTATTGCCACTCCGCCTGACCGATGCCGCCGAGCCCCCAACCCGAACCCGACACCTGTTGCGGCTCTGTCGTCATGCCCTGCTGCTCCCAGAACAGCGACCGCCCATTGCCGGCACATTCCATCGTCGCGATGATCGAACGTGATGGCATGCGCAGCAGATCTTCGTAGCTGATCGTCAGCGGTGTTTTGATCCCGTTGCCGTGGATCGTCAGCTTCCAGTGACGCCGATCCACCCGCGTGTCGTCCTCCGCGCGCGGCGTGCCGTACTCGTTGCGAATATAGAATTGCTCAATCGGGGTGATGAAGGAGCGATAATTCCAATAGGCCCCTCCCTGATTGGTCGAATTGAGATCGACCAGCCGCGTCAGGTCCTTGACGAAGGTCGGCCGCTTGCGATCGGGACGGTTGGAAACTGATTTCAGTGATGGATCCAGCAACGGCATCGCGTTCGCGACCAACTGCTGTGCGGCAACGGGCGTTGCACTCAACGCCGCAGCGCCACTCGCCGCCGAGACCAGAAATGCCCGTCGATCGAGCGAAGTCGATGGTTTGAGAAGATCGCGCAACAGGCGCTGTTCCCGAATAGTCTGCCCCGTCATGAAACGCCCCACTACAAAAGCAACAATATAATCACGTATTTTCGCAATAAACTGCGACCGTCAGTTCTGACATTCAGGCACGTCCCGTCTGACACAGCAATGCCCCGTCCCCCCCAGTGCAGATGACGAACGAACATTTTTCCACCAGCGAATTGATCACGCACTGCGGCCGCATTTGCGAAACAAAGATTGAAATCAATCTGATGACGCACGACGACAAACCTGCAGTCGTCTTGCAATTCGCGCTGAAAATTATTTTGCGCCGAGCGCCGCAACGTCCCGGGATCGGAGCGTTTCAGGCTCTTCAACGTGACAGCTTCGGTGGCGGCGGCAACGCCGGACCACCCGGCAAACTCTGCCCGCCCATCATCTCGCGCAGACGTTTTTCGCTTGCTTCGGGGCTTGGCGCAGCTTGTCTGCCGCTAGCGATGCTCACCGGATCCAGCAGGTGCACCAGCCGAGGCGCACCGAGTACGAGCGCCAGCACCAGCAGCTGCAGCGCGAGATACGGTGCCAACGATGCGACCGTAGCTCCGAGCCTCGCACCGGTTTTCAAATGCGCCCGCGCCAGCAACAGCGCTGCGCCGAACGGCGGCAGCAGGAAACTGGTCTGCAGCACCAACAGCATCGCAACACCGACCCAGACCGCGTCAGGTATCCGCATCAGAACGGGCGGTGCTAAAATCGGCACCACCACGAAAATAATTTCGAAAGCGTCTAAGGCGAACGCCGCGATCGCCAGCGCGATGAGCGCGATGCACAACACGAGCGCTGGCCCGCCGGGCAGTTGCGCAAAGAAGCTCTCGACCAGTTTGTCGGTCCCGAGCAGCCGCAACACGAGCGTGAACGTTGTCGCAGCCAACAGCGGCGCGAACAAAACCCCAGTCGAGACAAGCGTTTCCGACGCCACGTTGCCGAGTTCGCCATTGCGCAAGCGACCGGCCACCAGCGCCCAGCAGAACAGCACCACCGCTCCGGTCGCCGCCGCCTCCACGGCGTAAAACCGGCCCGCCGCCACACCGCCCAGCAGCCCGATGATGACCACCAATGCTGCGACTGTCGTCGCGACATCCCGCCCGTTCGGTTCTTCCATCGCCGCAACCGCACGCGTCTGTCGCCGACCGATCACGGCCGCGACGACAATCAACCCCAGCACGAACAGCGCCGCAGCCGGCAGCGCCCCGCGCATCAGATCCTGCGTGTTGATGATGCGTTGCGTGCCCCCGGTCGCGTTGCTGGCGATGGTGTGCGCCGTCAGCAACGCGTCGCCGAGCAGGATCAACACCAGCGACGGCGGCACCACGACGCCGAGCGTTCCCGCAACCGCAATTGACGCCTCCCGCGCCGATGCCCCCACGCCCGCACGTTCCAGCCACGGCCCAACGGTTCGCGACATCGCCAGAACACTTGCCCCGACCGAACCGTTCATCGGTCCGAGCAGTGCCCCCAGCGCGACGCCGGCCACCAGCGGTGCCGCAGCACTTCGCCCAGCCATCGCCGAAAACGTTCGAAACACCGCATCCGCAAGACCGAGACGGCTCAACAGTGCGCCCATCAAAAGATAGAGCGGCAATGCCTGCAACAGATCGTTTTCCAACAGATTGACGAGCCGGCCAGGAAGCGCGCCGAGCAAATCTATCGTCACGACACCGGTCGCAAGTCCTGCGCCCGCTCCCGCCATCGCCGCCAGCAGCAACGCGATGTAGGCGGGCAACCCCGTGGCGATCACCACACCGGCGATCAGCGCCAGCAATACGAGACCGAACGCCGCGCTCGTCATTTGCGACGCCCGCCCTGCACGAGATCCACGATCGCCTGGAGCACGATCAGCCCCATCAGCAAAGCCAGCGCCAGCTTCAAAATGAAATAGCCGAAGTTGCCGGTATCCGGAAATCGTTCCCAGCCGCGTGCCGATGCCCGCAGCATCGCCCACGCCGACCACAGCACGAACAGCGCCCACGGCAACAGCGCCACTATCACGCCACACGCCGCGACACGCCGCCGGGTCGACAGCGAATATCGGTGCGAGACCGCATCAGACGCCAGATGCGCCTCGGCCCGCGTCGCCGCCACGACGCTTGCCGCCACAAAAATCGCGAACAGCCATTGGCCGAGATCGTTGGCCTCACGCGAATAGGCGTGCACGAACTCGCGCAACGGCCACTGCAGGAACAACAGCGCCGCGATCGGCAATGCCAGCCATCGGATCACGGCCAACGCGCTGGCCAGGCCTCGATCGATCAACCCCGCCATGTGCGCCCCCGACGTACCGTCATTTCCCGCGTTCGATCGCCATGTGGCTGATCACCTTCCCCGTCGCCAGTTCGACGACCGTGATCTCGTCGTCGCCGCCCGGCTGGGCATGCGCCACGAACACCCGACTGCCGTTAACCGTCATCGACTTGATGACGGCCCGCGCCGGCAACGTCAGTCGCACCTCCGGCAACAGCGCCGCCTGCACCGTCGCCGATGCCGCTTGCGTTCCAGTGGGCCGCGCGAGATAGATGACGCGGCCGATCAACAGCACGACGCCCGCGACCAGCAACGCCGTCATCGTGACCACCGACCGCCGCAGCCATCGTATCTGGTCGTCGGTCAGCAATGCGCCGGCTTGCTGACCAGGAGACTGACCGGTGACGGTTTCCGGTTGCGGTCCGGGTTCGCGCGATGGATTGAAGGTCATGCAGGATCAGGATACCCGAACGATATGACGACCCTGCCCGACGACAAGCTCGTGATTGTGGACACCGAAAGCGCCGGCCAGCGCATCGACGTGATGTTGACGCGTGCACTTCCCGACCTGACACGTTCGCGTCTGCAAACTCTGATCCGCGAAGGCGCGGTCCGCCGGGTCGACGGCGAGACGATAGAAGTCCCCGGCCTCAGGGTCAAACTCGGTGATGTCTTCAGCGTCGCCGTACCAGAACCCGAAGATCCCGAGCCCGAGGGCGAAGATATCCCGTTGACGATCGTCTACGAAGATGACGCCGTCGTCGTGATCGACAAACCCCCAGGCCTCGTCGTGCACCCCGCAGCGGGCCACGCCACCGGCACCCTCGTGAATGCCCTGATCGCCCATTGCGGCGCAAGTCTATCGGGGATCGGCGGCGTGCGCCGGCCGGGCATCGTGCATCGCCTGGATAAAGACACCAGCGGCTTGATGGTCGTGGCGAAAACAGACGTCGCACACCGCAGCCTGACCGAACAATTTGCTGCCCACGGTGCCGACGGCCGTCTCGAGCGCGGTTACGCCGCCATCGTCTGGGGCACGCTCGAACCCTCGGCCGGCCGCATCGATGGCGCTATCGGCCGCAAGCTGCATCATCGCACGCGCATGGCGGTTGTCCGCGACGAACACGGACGCCACGCCGCCACCCGCTACCAGACCGTCGAGACATTCCCGGCATTGGCTGCCGCAGGATTGCCCCCTACTACGCTCGTCCGCTGCACTTTGGAGACGGGCCGTACGCATCAAGTGCGCGTCCACCTCGCCCACCTCGGCCACCCGCTTTTGGGCGATGCGTCCTATGGCACCGGTTTCCAGACCCGCATTCACAAACTCGCCCCGAGATCACAACTCGCCTTGTCGCAACTCGGCCGCCAGGCCCTGCACGCGGAATTGTTGGCGTTCGAGCATCCCCGGACTGGTAAACAGCTGCGTTTTGTTTCAGATTTACCACCCGACTTGGCTTTTTTGCGCGATTGCCTTGCGCGGGGCATCTAAAACACCACCGTCGGCGTTCAACCTTCCTCGCATGCTGCTTTTGGAATGCATCATTTCTCATTCATCTGCTGCACAGGTACAAAATCGTGCATGAAGTTATATTGTCATCCCTCGGAGTACCAAATGCTTGACCGTCGACTTTTGCCGATGACCCTGCCGCACGTCTTGTCCGTCGCAATGCTCGTCGGAGTTGTCGCCCTGCCGACAACGGCCGCACGCGCCGACGCCGCCAGTGCATTCTCGGCCATGGCAGGGTCCTGGTCGGGCTCCGGCCAGATGCGCCTGGAGGGCGGCCGCACTGAAAACCTCCGCTGCCGCGCCAGCTACACCGATCGCAAAGGCGGCCTGGGAATCTCCCTCCGCTGCGCGAGTTCATCGAGCAAAGTCAATCTCCGCGCATCTTTGACCGGCTCGGGATCGCGGGTGTCCGGCAGCTGGGAAGAGCGCGAATTCAATACCGGCGGCAGCGCGTCAGGTTCTGCAAACGGCAACAACATCTCGTTGTCGATCAGCGGCGGTCTCGACGGCTCGATGCAGGTGGCCACCAACGGCGGCCGTCAACAGGTCTCCATTACCACTCAGAACGTCGCCTTGAAGGGCATCAATATTGGCCTGTCGCGCGAGTAACGGCGACGACTGTCCATCAGGCAGCAAACAAAAATGCGCCGGACGCCCTGGGGGAGGCATCCGGCGCGGTCGCACGTCGCCCACTTCGGGACAAACGACGCACGAAACTTGTGCAGCTGTCACCGCTGCCCGTACGGGCCGCGGACGCCGATGTCGTTTACACCAGCAGCATCCCGGCTTTCAGCAAGTCCGCTGCCGACGTATGATGCACGTTGTCGAGCATCGCCACTTCCACGAAGCTGCCACCGATCTTCGCCATCAGATGCGAACCGGCGACATCGTCGACCAATTGAACCTTGTCGGCGTGATTACCCTTCTGACCGGCGAATAGATCCGATAGATCGAGCATGTCGTGGCCCTTGCCGAAATCGGTGACATGGTCGACGCCAGTGCCGACGTCAGAGCGTGCCCACACGAACGTATCGTTGCCAGCGCCGCCGATCAGCACATCGGCACCTTTGCCGCCGCTGAGCAGGTCGTTGCCCGCGCCGCCGTCGATGAGGTTCGCACCTTTGTCGCCCACGAGCTTATCGTTGTAGGCGCTGCCCACCACCGCTTCGATGCCGTAAACCTTGTCCGTGCCGAACCCGCTTGCCATATGCTGCGCGAGGTTGACCAGAACGCCGTGCTGCGCGCCCCCGAAGTCGAGCGTGTCGAACCCCTTGCCGCCATAGATCGTGTCGTCGCCACCGCCGGCAACGATGTGATCGTTGCCCGTGCCGCCATCGACGACGTTGTGCCCGAGGCCACCCGCCAGCGTGTCATTACCGTTGCCACCGAGCAGCGTGTCGTTGCCGGCACCGCCGATCAACGTGTCGTCGTTTTCCGCGGTCACATGCGTGCCTGTCGAGGACTGCCGCGCCATAAGACCGGCATTACCTTTGCCGATATCGAGCGTGAAGTTGGCATCGAGCCAGTTCTTGTCGCCGCCACCCAACTGGTCTTCGAAGGCGACATGCATCTGACCCGTGGCGGGATCGACCGTCACCTTGGCGTGCTGGAAGCCGTCACTGTTATCGTTGATATTGGTGGTGAAAACCGAGGTCCAGTTGGCCGTATGCACATTCGACCACTGACCCGACGTCGATTGAAACGCCAGCTGCATCGGCTGCCCGGAATTCACATTCGCCGTCTGTCCGTCGCTGACGTTGACGAGATGGAAAGAACCACCGTCCTTCAACATCGCCTGCATGTCGCTCGCATGTGCAGCGTCGGGCGCGATGAAGAACCCGATGTGCTGGCCGGCCTTCAACCCCACGCTGAGGTCGGGTGCGCCACCGTTGGTGCCTTGCGCCGACAGGTCGCCGAACAGCATCTGCGTCGACGTGATCTTGCCGGTGTCGTCATACGTGTACATGCCGACAGAGTTGTGGAAAGCCGCATCCGACGTATCGAAGTGGACCTTGGCTTGCACATCGTGGTGCATCGACATCTTCGTCAAGTCGACCGCGCCGCTCTTCGATCCGCCGCCGATGAGCACATCGCCGTTGTCGCCCGCCACCAGACGGTCGTTGCCGGTGCCGCCGATCAGCACGTTGCCCTGGACAGCACCCTTCAGCGAGACGTTGTCGATCAGGCCGCCGAAGCTGTCGTTGCCCCGCACGTCTTCACGGAACTCGAGACGGTCGTTGCCGCCGGTACCGACCACCTTGAACTCGTTCGTATTCCAAGTCGACGAATGCGGCTCGATGCGACCGACTTCGACACCGTTCCAGAACACGTTAATCGCATTGGTCGCGGCCGAAGTGCCCGGACGCATCGCGCTGTCGAGGCTGAGATGATACTCTTCACCAGCCGTCGTCTTGACGTCCTGCCACACCTTGCTGAACTTGTTGTCGTAATCGAGCTCCATCAGCTTGTCGCCGTTGGAAGCTTTCTCGATGAAGTCTTTGCCCCAGACTTCGACGCCGGTGTCGGACTGCCAGCCGCCGACCTGGGCGAAATGCGACCATGTATGCGCAGCGACCGGCGCGCTCTCGAAGCTGCCGTCGACCAGCAACTCGCTCTTCATCGTCGCACCGACAAGCGTGTCGTCGCCCCTGTTGCCGATGATCGTGTCACCACCGGTCGAACCGGAGAGCACGTCAGCTTTACTCGAACCAATAATCTTCGCCATTCACTTACGCATCCGCCGATGCGTCTCCCGAAATTGACCGAATGAGTACACGATTGGATTGTCAGACCGGAGTGCCCGCTGCCTGCCGAGAACCAACCTCGATGAGGGAACATAACGCCGAATATTTACAAAATCGGATATATTGGAACCGGAAAATTGCGTAAAATTGTTTGCAACTCGATTTTTATCTGAGAAAACATACCTCAAAAACAAAAAAACTGCCGACCAGTGGCCGGCAGCCTAAAACTCGAGTTAACGGACCGTTCGCCTTACCAGGCGATTCCCTGATAGCTCTCGTCGCTTTCCGGCAGCTGCTTGAACAGACGGGCCAAGTCGATCACCGGCAGTCCCGGGCGGCGCGACACGATCGCGGCACGGAATTCGTCCGTTGCATGACTGACGACAACCACGTCGCAACCCGCCGTCAACGCCGCCGCGTCAGCGACACAGATCTGTTCGATGTTGTCCATCACGTTCGCTTGGCTCGGACAGGCATGCCGCACATAAGCAATCTGCCCCTTCAGGTTGTCGTTGAAGCGTAGGTTTGGATCGTACACGCTGAGCGTTGCGCCCTTTGCTTCCAGCATCGCCATCAATTCGAGCGTCGGGCTTTCGCGCAGATCGTCGGTGGCCGGCTTGAACGTCACGCCCAGAAATCCGACGCGTTTGACGCCGAGCTGTTCGATCAGACGGGCCGCCTCGGCGATATGCCGTTGATTGGTGACGCCCAGCGACTGGATGAGCGGCAGATCGACGTTCAGCGCATCGGCCAAGTGCGCCACTGCGCGCACTTCTTTCGGCAGACAGGATCCACCGAAAGCAAATCCCGGCTTCAGATAATACGGTGACAGATTGAGCTTGGTATCGGTGACGAAGATATTCATCACTTCGTGGCTGTCGATATCGAGCGACTTGCACAAACGCCCGATTTCATTGCCAAACGCCACTTTCGTAGCGTGCCAGACGTTGTCGACGTATTTCACCATTTCGGCCGCAGGAATGGAGCAGAATTGGATCTTCTGGTCGACCGCGCCATAGATCTGCGCAACAATCTGTTCGGTCCGCGCATCCGATGCGCCGACAACCGTTTTCGGCGGCGCATAGAAGTCGGCAACCGCAACGCCTTCGCGCAGGAATTCAGGGTTGAAGGCGACACCGAAATCGACGCCCATCTTCTTGCCCGACGCGGCCGCCACTTCGACGGCGACGCAATCAAGCGTCGTTCCCGGCGGCACCGAACAGCGCAACACCACGACGTGGAACCCTTCTTTCATCGCCAGGGCCTGACCGATCGCCCGGCTCGCTTGCCGCACATACGTCAGATCACAGCTTCCGTCCGGCGCCGTCGGCGTACCCACCGAAAGGAAAGTCACATCGGTCGCGAGCACGGCGGCCACGAGGTTCTGCGTCGCATCGATGCGACCGAGACGGACCCCTTCCGACAGCAGATCGCCCAGCCTGTCTTCAACGATCGGTGAGCGACCCTCCTTGACCGAGCGCACTTTCTCAAGACTGACATCAACGCCCGTCATGCGAAACCCGAGATTGGCGAGACATGCGCATGACACGGCACCGACATAGCCGAGCCCGATCACCGAGATCGACGGCTTGCTGTTCTGCGATACCGCACTCGCACGTGCGACCGCCGCCGCCTCGAAATCCTGCTTCACCAAATTCATTTCCATCTGCTCCCGAAATCCCCGAACGACCTGTCGGCCGTGATGCCGCAGCGGCTTGTCGCCGCCCACGTGTTTGCGCCCGTCGACGGGAACCTTGCCTGCCGACCAGCCCACTTTGTGGACCGTCCATCAGAAGCCCCGATCTCCCAAAAGATCGGTGCGGCCCTCGTTTCGACAATATCGACAGTGCCAGGAAATGGTGTGGGGACGTTGAAACTAACGTTTCGAATTTTATCCAATCGATGCTTTATGGTTGGAAACCAAATACACTTCTTTTCTGGTAAATAATTTGTGAGAGATTGCCACAGAGTTTATCTGGCACGTAGCAGACACGAAACCACTCGCTTTGGCACGAACCATCGCAGTCCAATTTTTGGGCAAGGCGGAAGCGGCGTGTGCCGCTCAAAGTCCGAGAATGGACAGCACGAACCCGAAACTGGGAATCGGCATCAGATCAGAATAAAAGATCACTGCGAGAAACAGACCGCCGAAGGACAACCAGGTCAGCCACGCCGCCATGAAGCTCTGCGCCGCAGCCAACATCGTGTCGCCGCCAATACCGGCGGACTGGTTGCCGCGATTGGCCCAGCGCTGTTTCGAAAGTCGCCACAGCATATAGACTTTCACTTGCGCGTTGAGCTTTTGGTTCACCGGCAAGATCCAGACATAATTCAGGTCGACTTCCTCGGAATAGGAGAAAAGCGCGAGCGACAGCAGCATACGCGTGATCGCAAGATAGAGAATATATTGCACCACATAGCCCGGGCCCATTCGAAGGGCCTCGGCACCGGCCAGCATCGGACTGAACAACGTCGTCCACATCGCCAGCCGCTGATCGACCACGCACCACCAGATGAAGAATGGCATTCGGCCAGGACCGAGCTTGATCGCGCGTTGTCCGTTGCGCAGCATGTTGCCCGACCAGCGCCGGAGGTTTTCCTCCATGCGCGTCCAGCCCGACCCCTCCACGACTTCGATCGTCGTACCCGAGGCATCCGGCACGTACGTCATCCGCACGCCCTTCGACAAAAGCGCATACCACGTACTCTTGTCGTCGCCGGACAAGAACCTGAACGTGCCCCACAGCCAGTGATTGAGAAAGTCGGCTTCCTGCAGACGAATAAAATCTTCGGCGACGATATGCTGGGCGCGAAACACGCTCATCCGGCCCGTCAACGTCAACACGCGGTTCGACAGCGCATGCGACTGCATCGCAATCCGCCGCTGCGCGAACCGCATATTCAACCACGATTGCATCCACCACGGTCCGTGCACGACGACACCCTCGTCGGTCGTCAACGCGTGCAATTCCGGATCGAGCGCGAACAGCGGAAAACATTTCCGCAGGCACCCCGGATGCATCACGAAGTCGCCGTCCATGAACACGACCATGTCGTTGCCGCCGACGCCCGCGCGCGACATCGCCCGCAGAATGAGCGCGATCGCCACGCGCTTGCCGGGCTGGTTCTGCCGCACGATGCGCAGCGTGACGTCGAGATCTCTGGCAATCAACTTGAGGTGGTTGGCGATCTTCAACTCGTCGGACAACTCGCTCGATCCAAGCCACAGCGTCGCCGGTACGCCCGCCTCGCGGATTTGCTGGCACAGCCCACGCAACACCGCTTCCGAGATCGCGCGATGCTCGCGGAACGTCGTCATCTGCACGTGAATGTGTTTCGGACGCCAGCCGGAATTCCACAGCGCTTCCGCCTGCGCCCGCTTCTTCGGATAGGTGATGTTCCCGAATACTTTGGCGCGCAGAAAATGGTTCATCCACCAGCCATAGCGCCAGATGCCGAGCAGCCCGAGCACATACGTGACTTGGCCCAACTCCGCGCTGTACATCGGGTTTGGAATAGTCAGCAGCAGACCGAAGCAGCCGACGAAAAACATCGTCAGCTTCAGCATCACCGCCGGTGACCACTTCTCCCAGAAGGCTAGCGGCTCCGGCGCACTCATATCGCCGATGATGAAAGGCTGACGCGTCGCTGTCTCGATCGCAGCCACAGTCGCCGCACGCGGCGACGCAGCCCGAACATTCCGCGCCACTTGCACACGCGCCAACGCCCCCGCCGATGTCGCCGGCGGGAGCGTGATCGTCGGTTCCGCTGCGCGTATGTCGAGCGTCATAAGACCGTGCTCATGCGCTGGCGGATGATATTATACAGCCCGAAATTGGAGCGCTGCGGAAACACCACGACCACGGGCAGTCCGGACCGGTAGCGCTGCACATTGGTGACGCGCTTCGGATCCTGAAATGCGATCACCACCTGCGCCGAGCGATCGACGCTGCCGCGCCACCGATACCCGGGATTTTGCGCGGTGTTCTGCTCCTGCACGAACCCCGACGTGCGATCGATCTGCAAAATCTTGCCCTTCAGCGTCTCCGCCAGCGCCGGCACGTACAGCAGCACCTCATCGCCGAGCCCGGTACGCGACACTTCCTCCTGATTGAGGAAGGCCGTCACCTGCCGCTGCTCGCGCTGCTCGAAGGTTGCGATCACGTCGCCGCGCCGCACCGTCCCCTGATCGACACGCTTGATCTCCAACACTGTCCCGTCGAACGGCGCGCGCACGGCCAGGCGCTTCTTGTGATTGATCAGCGCGTCGTGTTTCGACTGCGTCTGCAGCACTTCGTTCTCGGCCAGCTTGACCTGCGCCTCCAACTGGCTGAGATCGCCCACCATCGTCTGGCCGGTGTAGAACCACTTGCCGTCGCCTTGGCTCGCGATATCGATGCGCGACTTGAATTCGATCTGCTTGCTGTCGACCGTCTTGCGCAGAGCAATCGCCTGTTTCTCCGCATTTTCCAGCAACGTGTCGGTCGTGAAACCCTTGCGGTGCAGGATGGCCAGCCGCGCGTACTGCTGTTCCGCCGCCGTCAACTGCGCCTGCGTGCTTTCGAGATCGAATTTGGCCTGATCGAGGTTTTTGCCTTCGACCGTCGTCAGGCTTTTCATCCGCTCGAGTTCGTCGGCCAGTCGCTTGCGATAGAAGGCCAGTTGCCCTTTGCGCTCGTTGACCGCGATGTCGGCGAGTTCGATGTCACGCTCGAGTTGGTTGTCGGACACGCTGACGACGACATCGCCGCTCTTGACGTTGTCACCCGGCTTGAAACGTTCCCACGCCACGCGGCCGTCGACCTGCGACGTCACCGTTTCGATCGGCGCTGATATCACCGCTGTCTGCACTTCCATGCGATAGAAATTCGAATACGCCAGCAGGCCCGTGTAGCTGAAGATCAAAATGCCGAGCACTGCGTAGAAGCTCGTCATCGCCACGGCTTTCACCGGCCAGCGCCTGATGGGCAGGCTCGACAAACCGATCTTCTTCTTCGGCTCCAGCGATGCCGGCGTCACCGGCACATCGATGCGCTGAATGGTATCGGCCACCTCGGACATGGCGCCACGCACCAGATCCTCGAGGAAGTGCGTCATCAGTTCGGTTTCACGCTCACCGAGTTCGGTAAAGCGACAGGCGAACATGCCGGTCTCCAGATCCGAGCGAACCACCTCGGCTCGCGCGTCGAACGACACGTCGAAGCCCTGAAACGGCAGTGTGCACGTGAGCGGAAGTTCGTCGCCCGGCAGTGCGATATCGCCGGCGAAATCATCGACCCGGAAACCACCCAGGCTCCAGTCCGAAACGCGCGCCTTGTGGCCGTCGAGCGTTAGGAAAAAAGGCGCACTGACGCGGTGATGCCGACGCTGGTCAGGCCGCTCCCGCTTAACAGTTACACCCATTACTCGATACTCACCCGCGAACGCCTACCCGCCTCCGATGGGGTCAACCTCGGACGCACAGGCAGATATCGCATGGATGGGTTAACAAGCCTTCGCCGAAGCGCTGCAAGATATCGTTAATCCTTGGACGGAAAGATCTTGCCCGGATTGAATATGCCATGTGGGTCGAGCGCCGACTTTATTGCCCGCATCACGTCCAACCCTGCTCCGTGTTCCGCTTGCAGGTATTGCATCTTGCCCTGGCCGACACCGTGCTCGCCCGTGCATGTTCCTTCCAGGCGTATGGCGCGTTCTGTCAGGCGTTTGACGAACGTTTTGCAGGCGGCCACGTCCTTCGGATCGGCAGGATCGAGCACTGGCGAGGTATGGAAATTGCCATCCCCCACGTGCCCGACGATCGGCGCGATGATCCCGAGGTCCTTGATATCCTGCTCCGTTTCGAGCACGCACTCCGCCAACCGTGAGATCGGAACGCACACGTCGGTTGCAAACACATCTTTCCCCGGCCACGTCGACTTCACCGCCCAGTAAGCATCGTGGCGAGCCTTCCACAGCCGGTTGCGGTCCTCTTCCTTTTCCGCCCAATCGAAGCGCAACGCGCCCTCGGCCTCGGCAAGCTCTTTGAACACCGCCACCTGATCGCGCGCCGAAACGTCCGTCCCGTGAAACTCCAGGAACAGCGTCGGCGCTTCTTCCAGTCCAAGCTTGGAGTGCAGGTTGACCGCTTTGATCTGCATCGCGTCGAGCAGTTCCATGCGCGCCACGCCGAGGCCGAGTTGTATCGATTGGATCACTGCGTTGCAGGCGCCCTCGATGGTCTTGAACGGACACACCGCCGCCAGGATACGCTCTGGAATGCCATAGAGCCGGACAGTCAACTCGGTGAACACGCCAAGCGTGCCCTCCGACCCCACAAGCAGCCGCGTCAGGTCATACCCAGCTGACGATTTGCGCGCCCGCTGACCGGTTTTGACTACCGAGCCATCGGCCATGACCGCCGTGACGTTCAGCACGTTTTCGCGCATCGTGCCATATCTGACCGCATTGGTGCCCGACGCCCGGGTCGCCGCCATACCCCCGATCGTCGCCCATTCCGCCCCCGGATCGACCGGGAAGAATAGCCCGCGATCGCGCAGATAGTCGTTGAGCTGCTTGCGGGATACGCCGGGCTCGACGACGCAGTCGAGATCGCGTTCGTTGACCGCCAGAATTTTATTCATGCGCGAGAAATCGAGGCTCAACCCGCCCTGCGGCGCGTTGACATGCCCCTCCAGCGACGTGCCCGCACCGAACGGAATAATGGGAACTCGGTAGTCTCGCGCCACCTGCACGGCCGCAACGACATCCGCAGCCGTCTCCATGAATATCACCGCGTCGGGTGGCTGGTTGGGTATCCATGTCAGCGTGTGGGCATGCTGCTGCCGGATCGCCTCGCCGGTCTGCACCCGCTCGCCGAACCGCTGCCGCAAAACTTCGATTGCGGTGCCGATCGTGTGTCCAACGGGCGTTTTCGAGCGAGTGTCCATGGCAAACCTCTGCAATTCTTGGCGGTGATAGCGATACGCCGGTTCGACCTACGTTAAGCAACCTGTCAGCGGCCGACAACGGCTACCGTGCAGGTAGCTTGCGCAACGAACTGTAGCCGCCCGAACACTACGATGCGGCCATGTTCGGATGTCGCCCTGCGAGTGCGACAAGTTGTTGCCGCAATACTACACCCGATAAGGTCGTCTGATGCAGGACGGTCGCCTTTATTTTGCTCGTGGTCTACGGTACGCCTGATTTCGATACCGGGGTCAACAACATCAGTTAAGGAGTTCCGCATGAACCGGAGGCTGATTGTGGCCGCAGCCGCAGTAGCGACTGTGCTGTCCGCAACCGCTGTCCAGGCCCAAGATACTTGGGTTTTGATGGGGTCAAAAAACGTAATTCTCAACAAGGACAGCGACAGCATCGATCTGGCGAATGCGCGCGGCAACTACAAGGCCGTCCGTCTCGTCGCCAAGCGTCGCGGCATCGAACTCGACAACGTCGAGGTCGTCTACAGCTCCGGTCCGTCGCACAACGAAAAGCGTACGATCAACCTTCTCGACGGTGAGCGCACCCGCGCCATCAACCAGCAGGACGACGGCAAGTTCATCGACAAGGTCAACCTGACGTTCAAAGCGCAGCCCACTGCTGTCGTACCGGCTGTTGTCGAAGTCTACGGTCTGCAGAGCGATTCCGGTGCCCGCGCGACGCGCACGGCCTCGGCATCTGGCACGACGCCGGGTGGTGCAGCCACCGGCAACGTCTCCGCTGCCGCAACCACGTCCGCTGCTGTCGCCGCCAAGCCAGGCACCGTCACCGATACGGGCGAAGTCCTGTTCGGCACGCAGGCCGTCGGCTTTGCCGTCGACCGCGACGTGATCCGCGTCGGCGCCGAAGTCGGCAAGTTCGACAAGATCCGGATGCGTGTTCTCGATAACGACATCTTTATCAACTCGATCAAGGTGGTGTATTCGAACGGCGAGTCGATGGAAGTCGCCTACAACGCCGACGCCAAGAAGGATACCAAGACGAAGTGGTTCGACCTCAAGGGTGATCGCTTCATCAAGGAAATCCAGCTGGTCTATCGCGCGAAGCCGAATTTCCGTGGTCAGGCCTATGTCGAAGTCTACGGCCAGTATGCCGAAGGCTGGCTCGGCCCGCAGGGTGAAGGCAAGAAATACAACAACGGCTTCGTGCTGTTGGGCGGACAGACCGCCGGCTTCACCATCGATCGCAACGACGTGATCAAGGTCGGCAGGAACGAAGGCGGCTTCAAGCGCGTCGAAGTTCGTGTCCGCGATCAGGCGATCACACTGTTCGAAGTCCGCGTTGTCTACGGCAACGGCGAAGTCGACATCATCCCCGCTAACCGCACGAAAGTGGAAGCCGGTGGTCGCTTCGGTCCGATTGATCTAAAAGGCGGCACACGTGTCGTCCAGGAGATCCGCCCGACCTACCGCACGCGCATCTTCCAGCAGGGCGGTGTCGCCCGTGGCCGCGCAGTCGTGGAGTTCTGGGGCCAACACTGATCCCGGT
>JANYHG010000124.1 GCA_025359165.1 Hyphomicrobiaceae bacterium | reverse complement strand
CGCGCCGAAGCCCAAGGGCTGCTGGGTCTGCCGAGATCGCTGTCCGCCGAAAGCGGCGCACTGCTTCCGTTGCCGATCGCAGAACCTGTAGCCGCCGCCTGCAAGACTCGCGGCGAAAGCAAAGATCACTGCGCGCGCGTGAACGGCTTCTGTCATGCGTGCACCGACGCCTACGCCTCTTGCAAAACCGACCGCTTTTGCGAAGGCGACGGCTCTTGCAAAGGCGACGCCAACGCGGCTCGACCCAACGGTGGGTCCACGATTGCGGCGCTTGTAACACTGCCTACGGGCGCTGCATCCAGCGCATGGTAAAACAGTATGGTGGCACGCTCCTCAAAGCGCAGTAAACGGACTTATTGATCAGGGGCGATAGCCGAACCTCGGGCGACCGGCGGCGCGCAGCGGTGCCGCCATACTGTTTTACCATGCGCTGGATGCAGCGCCCGTAGGCAGTGTTACAAGCGCCGCAATCGTGGACCCACAGTTCGGTCGAGCAGCGTTGGCGTCGGTTTTGCAAGAGCCGTCGCCTTTGCAAGAGCCGTAGGCGTCGGTGCACGCATGACAGAAGCCGTTCATGCGCGCGCAGTGATCTTTGCTTTCGCCGCGAGTCTTGCAGGCGGCGGCTACAGGTTCTGCGATCGGCAACGGAAGCAGTGCGCCGCTTTCGGCGGACAGCGATCTCGGCAGACCCAGCAGCCCTTGGGCTTCGGCGCGCGGTGAGCCAATGAGGAGTGCACCAGTAGCTACAGGGCCGCAGAAATCAATTTATATGGGCGAAGACTGTTCGTGAAGATTGCTCCAGCTTGCATCACTGAAAACAGCAGTGGGCGGAATGATGCATACGGGCCTTCCGTTTCGCAAAGACGCGAGCCGAAGCACCGTGACGGCGCTCCGATGTCTGGCTATAAGCCGTACTTACTGCATGGCGGGTGCGTCGACGAGGCTTGATGAGACGGTGGGTGCCACATAGTCGGGTCCCGAGCGGAGAGACTGAACGCACATGAGTACTTTTCCTCGTCGGGCGCTGATCGCCAGAACCGCAATCGCTGGTGCGGTAATGGTTTTCAATGCTTCGGCGAGCCCGGTCCGCGCCGCTGAGCCGACGACGGAATTGCCGGCGGGCGGTCTGACGTATGGGGGGCAGCAGACGCTGGTGACGCGTCAGGAAGACATCGTGATCGCTGTCGAGCGCGTGCGCGCGACCTACACCGTTCAGAACGCCGCGCCGGAAGCGCGCAGCCATTTGATGGCTTTCGCGTTGCCTGATTTCGACATGATGGCGCTGGACGGCTCGACGATCGACAACCCGGCTTACGATCCGGCAAATCCGATGAACTACGTCGGCTTCTCCGCCACCATCGATGGACAGGCGGCGGAAACCTACGTCGAAGTCCGGGCGCTCGCGCTGGGTTTGATCGACGCTTCGGCCCGACTGCGCGAACTGGGTATCCCCCTCTATCCGTTGCATGCGGATATGGCGGTGCGCTTGCAGGCGCTGCCCGAAGCTGTGCGCAAAGACCTGCTGGAGCGCGGTCTGATTCGTGTCGCCGACGGTCAGCTCGAACCGATGTGGACGTTAAAGACCACCTTGTTCTGGCAACAGCCGTTCGCCGCCGGGCAGACCCGCAGACTCGAAATAGCCTACCGGCCGATTTCCGGGTCAGGCGTCTGGAGCGCGGAGACGAGTGCAACGCTGCAGCAACGCTATTGCGTGGCGGCGCCAACCGTAGACGATCTGTTAAAACGCGTGGGCACGCGACCAGCAACGGTGCGCTGGGTGCATTTTCTCGCGGGTGCCGGCGCGATGGCGCGCGGTTCGTCGATCGCCTATCGGTTGGCCGTAGAGACGGCGTCAGCGAAGCAATCGGCGCACACCTGCCGACAAGGGTTGTTCGTCGCCGGGCAGAGCGGCAGCCGCGAAACCACTCAAGCCGATCTCGTCGCTGAAGACGAGGTGCAGGTGCTGTTCGTGGAGTGACCGGAATGTAGCTGCGAGGTGCACGGCTCACTGTAAGACGGGTAACGCTCGTTCTGGTTTTGCCCCCGTCAACGTGTCTTAGCGAGCACACATAGAGGTGACGCTCCAAAGTTCTTAACCATTGCAGGCCATGCGGCGCGTCTGCACATGGACGTGGCGGGGTAGCGAGTGCTACCACCCAGGACATTGGAACGGACCAAGATCAACCAGTCGCGCGGCTCCACTTCGACGTCGTTTCGAGGTCAAAAATGGAGAGGGGTTCGGGGAGCCTTCTCTCCCGATGGGAACGGGGCGGTCGCCCTTTCCGCGCTGCGAACTGGCCGCCACGGAGCGCTTGCGCACATGACTGTAACCGCTATCGTCGACGCCGTTGCCGCGCCTGCGCACACTCAAGGGTTGGGCGATCAGGACAGCATCTGGTTCAAGCTCACCGCGCTGCAGCGCGGCAACGAGCACAATCCGATGACCACGCTGATGCAACTGGCCGAGCGCTATGGTGGCGTCATTCCCGTGAACATGGGCAATCAGCGTGTGATCTTCGTCACCGAGCCGGAACATTTCAAGCGCGTTCTGGTGACCAAGGTCGACGATTACATCAAGTATTTCGACGGCCTCAAGCCGATCTTTGGCAAGAGCATGATCACGCACGACGGCGCGCTCTGGCAGAAGATCCGCATGCCGCAGCAGCCGGCGTTCCATCCCGATATGTTCGCCGAATACATCCCATATTTTCTGACCGCGATCCGCTCCAAGATGGACCTGTGGTCGGGCCTCGCCAAATCGGGTGAGAGCTTCGAGATGGTCGAGCAGACGTGGACGCTGGCCGCTGACATGATCTGCAAAGCGCTGTTCGATCGGGACATGCCGTTCAATCCGCATGTCGTGTTCAAGTGCGTCAAAACCTATACCGACGTGATGAATCACAAGCAGGTGCGCCTGAAGAAGGTGCACAGCTCGGGCGAGTTCGAGATCACAGAGGAAGATACGGCGAAGGCCATGGAGACATGGGCGGGGGTGCCGCCGGACGTTTTTGCGGCCGACCCGCGCGAAGCGCGGGAGCGCACGCTGCTGTCGATGATCGAGGCGGCGGTGGCGGATCCGACTATTCCCGAATTCGATCGCCAGCAGGCCATCGACGAACTCAAGCAGTATCTCTGGGCCGGTACCGAAACCACCGCGCTGACGCTGGCGTGGGCGCTGTATCAGGCGTCGAAAAACCCTGACGTGGCCGAGCGCATCCGTCGCGAGGGCGAGCAGGTCTATGGCGACCGCGAACCGACCGCGGCAGACTACGGTGCCCTCGCCTACACGCGCGCGGTGATCCAGGAGACGATGCGGTTGTACCCGCCGATCTGGGGGCTGATCCGCGTTGCCACCAAGGCGGATGAAATCGGTGGCAAGGAGATCAAGATCGGCGACCGCGTCGTATTGTTCGCCTACGGCACGCACCACAGCGCCAAGTATTGGGAAGATCCCGAGAGCTTCAAGCCGGAGCGGTTCATGGGCGACGCCGCCAAGAAGCGCAAACCCTACACCTACATCCCGTTCGGCGGCGGTAAGCGCGCGTGCATCGGCGGTGCCATGAGCCAGGTCGAGAACACGCTCGCCATCTCCATTCTGCTGCGTAAGTTCCGGCCCGAGTATGTCGGCGTCGAACCGCCCGGAATCAACGCGACAGTGACACTGACCCCGAAGGGCGGCCTTCAGTTCCGCGTTCACGAACTGGGGTAAAGGCGCTGCCCAACCGCAGGTGAACGCTGCGGTCACAAATTGCTCACATATTTTATGGCATTACGATGCTGGCACGAAGAGTGCTTCTCCGCTCGGACAATGCCGTGATCGCTATGGGAGCTATTGAGGGAAACGCCATGCAACGTCTTGTTCGCCAAGCCCTGGTCGGTGCCATCGTGCTGCTGCCCGTAGCCGGCGGCATCGCGTTGGTCAGGGGCGGGTCGGGTGCCAGCGTTAATGTCGTGCAGGCAGGTGGGCCGAACCCATTTGCCGAGATCGAGACGCGCCGCATCGCGCTCGAACAGCGTATCGCCGATAGCCGCCACGCCAACATGTTGAACGGCGTCGGGTATTTCGCGGCGCTCGACCAGCAGCACAAAATACTGGTCAAGCAAAAGCGTGCCGAGGCACAGGGGCTTACCGAGGCTTTGCGTCGCGAACTTCTCGCCGACATCGACCGCGCCAATGCCGGCATCGACCGGTCGCTAGCGCGATAGTCGCCTCAAAACTCGAGGTCTTCAACCACCTGCTTTAGGTATTGCGGCCAGAGCGGCTTCGATGGCGGTGACCACTTTGGGTGCGTCGGGTTCGACCGTTGTTGCAAAGCTGGCAACGAGCTTGCCGTCCGCACCGACGAGATACTTGTGGAAGTTCCATTTCGGTGCAGCCGACGTACCGAGCGTCGCCGTCGCCCATTTGTAAAATGGATGCGCGCTGTCGCCTTTCACGGCGTACTTTTCAGTCAGCGGAAACGTCACGTTGAACGCGCCCTGACAGAAGGTGGCGATTTCGGCATTGCTGCCCGGCTCCTGGTCACCGAAGTCGTTGGAGGGTACGCCCAGCACGACGAGGCCGCGATCGCGATATTTTTCGTAGATGGCTTCGAGCCCGGCATACTGCTTGGTGAAGCCGCAGAACGACGCCGTGTTGACCACCAACACGACCTTGCCGCGAAATTCCGCGAAAGGGAGCGGCTTACTGTCGATGGCGGTGAAAGAATAGTCGTAGGCCGACCCGGCCTGAGGGCCGGTGGCGCGCACCTCTGAGGCGGCAAACAACATCGGAATGGCACTCAGCGCCGCAAACAGTCGTTTCATGCACGCTCCGATACGGTTTCCCGTGTCGCTCCTCAAGGATGCAGGAACCGGTGGTCACTTTACTGCCACCGGCACCCCTCTGATCATGGCTTTACTCGAGCCCGTGTGCAGATACGCGCGGCGTCGCGCTTCGGATGGGTTTGGACTGTATTTATTTCGCGGCCAGAGGCACGGCGAGCGGTTTGCCCTTTTCGACCACGTACGTAACAATCAGCTTGGCGCCCTTTGCGCCGGTTTTGCCATCGTGCGGCACGCCTACGGGGATTTGCCAGGAGTCGCCGGCTTTCAAGGTCTTTTCGGGCTGGCCGTCGACCAACAGCGTCACGTCGCCCTCTAGCAGATAGGCGGATTCGATACCGGGATGCATGTGGCGTCCGATACTCACATTCGGCACGATGTCGACGGCGGCCATGACGGTTTCCATGGCGGTGCCCGGCACGTCGAACTTCTGCAGTGGGGTCCGCTTAATATTGGACGCACCCTGGGTAGCGGCGGCTGGGGCTTGCTGTGCGTTGGCGACGCCGCCACCGAACACGGCCAAAGCTGCAACGACCGCTGCTCTCAACATGGGATTGCGCATGCAAAATTCCTCCGGGGTAGCGTGGTTTATTTGTTGTCGTGCCGCGATGGTCACGCGTGCGGAGATTAGGCTCCAGGCAGACGAAAGCAAGCCGCCAAAATTTTCATTGCCAAAATTTTCATCCATTTGCCTGCCTCTGCTTGAGCCGACATCAGTGGCAATGATGACGACTGCTTGCTATTCAGGCGGATAACCAAACTTCGGCGGAGTACCTCGCATGGCTAAAACTGTTCTGACCTCGACGACGGCGAAAGCGATCGGTCCCTACTCCCTCGGCATCGGTGCCGGCGACTACGTGTTTCTGTCGGGACAGATTCCGCTCGACGGTGCGACCGGCAAATTGGTCGACGGTGGCATCGAGGCGCAGACGGAGCAGGTCTTTCGGAACATCACGGCGCTGCTCGACAATGCTGGTGTCACGATGGATCACGTCGTCAAGGCCACCGTATTCATGACCGACCTCAAAGAATTCGCGACCATGAACGGCATCTATGAAAAGCATGTCACGACGCCTTATCCGGCACGTTCGACGATCCAGGTGGCGGGGCTGCCGATGGGTGCCAAGGTCGAAATCGAAATGATTGTCTGGCGTGGCGCGAAGTAACAGCGTCGAAGGGCACCAAGATATGAGCGAATACCAAACTTTCGACCTCGGCGCATTTCCGCTGCAACGCGGTTTGACGCTGCCGGGCGCAAAGCTCGCCTATCGAACCTACGGCACGCTTGCCGCCGACAAGCGCAACGCCGTGCTGTACCCGACTTCGTACGGGGCTCAGCACAGTGATATCGACTGGCTGATCGGGCCGGGCAAAATCCTCGATTCCAGCCGCTACTTCATCGTCATCCCGAATCAGTTTGGAAACGGGCTGTCTTCGTCGCCGAGCAATCTAGCCGAGCCATTCGCTCGCGGGCGCTCACCCACCTTCACCCACTGGGACAACGTGCACGCACAGAAGCGTCTGCTCGAAGAGGTGTTCGGCATCGAGCGGTTGGCGCTGGTTTACGGCTGGTCGATGGGCGGGCAGCAGGCGCTCCACTGGGGCGCAATTTTTCCCGATCGCGTCGAGCGGATCGCAGCGCTGTGCACGTCGGCGCGGACCTCGCCGCACAACAAAGTTTTTCTGGAAGGTATCAGAGCGACGCTGACCGCCGACCCCGCCTGGCGCGACGGCTATTTTGTAGAAAGGCCCCTGCGTAGCTTGCGCGCGTTTTCGCGCGTTTATGCGGGCTGGGCACAGAGCCAGGCCTTTTATCGCCAGGAGTTGTGGCGCGGCATGGGTTTCACCTCGCTCGAGGATTTTCTGGTGCGCGGATGGGAGGGCAATTTCCTGCGTCGCGCGGGGGAAGACTTGCTGTCGATGATCGACACCTGGATGATGTCAGATATTTCCGATAATTCGGTCTACAATGGAGACCTGCCGGCGGCTTTGCACGCCATCACGGCTAAATCCGTAATAATGCCGTCGACCACGGATCTTTATTTCACGGTCGACGACAGCGAGGCGGAGACGCGGCATATGCCGAATGCGACGTTCGCACCCATCCACTCGATTTGGGGACATCGGGCCGGAAACCCGGTCATGAACGCGACTGATGCAGAGGTGATCAAAAACGCGGTCGCGGATCTTTTGGAAATCAAACTATGAAAATTCAGCAGGTCTCGTAATCAAAGACGCCGGCCTTCGTTGCCAAAGGCCGGCTGACATTTGAGTGAATAAAACCGGCACTGAAACGCGATGCCGCCGCACAGATGTCTCGTGTCCGATAAGGCTTCGGCAGATAGAGGTCGTAGCCCGCGCGCTGTAGTCTCGGCAAAGCGGCTTCGCTGATCGATGTTGCCAGCACGATGGGGAGCAGCACACCCGCCCGACGAAGGGAGTCGATCATGTCGAGACCATTCATGCGCGGCATCATGTAATCGGTGATGATGAGATCGAACGTCTGCCGCATGGTCGCTTCCAAGCCCCGCCGTCCATCGTTAGCCAATACAACTTCATAACCTTCGTCTTCGAGGTCGGTCATCGCGCCGATCGCGATAATCATTTCATCTTCGACGATAAGAATCCGCTTCGACACCGCATTGCATTTAACGCCTTTTGATTTCAATTCATAAGTCATGTGTGGCCTCTGCTCATGTCCTTTACGCATGCACTCTGCGGGTTCGATGGAGTAATTGCCGCTGCGTTCTTTCGTTCCATCGACACGATAAAAACGTTACATTTCAGATATTAAGTCGCGTTAATGTCGCAAACTCGCCACAGCAGCGGCGGATTTGTAAAGTGCTTTGCGACGTAGGCTGCGCATGGGCCGGCTTGCCTGTCAGCCCCCACTGTGAGATGCCCTGCGCCTTCAAGTACTGCCTGCATGTGGAAGGGTTGGGCGACGCTATGGCGACTTACACGTCGGAATTCCTGAATACGCTCGAAGCGCGTGGATTTATCCATCAATGCTCGGATTTCGCCGGGCTGGATGCGCTCGCGGCCAAGGGGCAGGCCGTCGGCTACGTCGGCTATGACTGCACTGCGCCGTCGCTGCATATCGGCAACTTCATCTCGGCGATGATGCTGCACTGGCTGCAGGAGACCGGCAACAAGCCGATCGCGCTGATGGGTGGCGGGACAACGCGCGTGGGCGACCCCTCAGGCAAGGATGAGACGCGCGCCATACGCACGATCGAGGAGATCGACGCCAACAAGAACAGCATCAAGGGTGTGTTCGCCAAGTTGCTGCGGTTCGGCGACGGTGCGACCGACGCCATCATGATCGACAACGCCGACTGGCTGACCAAGTTGAACTACATCGACATGCTGCGCGATGTGGGCCGGCATTTTTCTGTCAACCGCATGCTGGCAATGGATTCGGTCAAGCTCCGGCTCGAGCGCGAGCAGGAGATGAGCTTTATCGAATTCAACTACATGATTTGTCAGGCTTACGACTTCGTGGAGATCGCCAAGCGGTACGGCTGCAGTCTGCAAATGGGCGGCTCGGACCAGTGGGGCAATATCGTCCAGGGCGTCGATCTCGGCCGTCGCATGGGGCTGAAACATCCTCTGTACGCGCTGACGACGCCGCTGCTGACCACAGCCTCGGGTGCCAAGATGGGTAAGACGGCGGCTGGTGCGGTTTGGCTCAACGAAGAGCAGTTCGCCGCCTACGACTTCTGGCAATATTGGCGCAACACCGAGGATGGCGACGTCGTCCGCTTCCTCAAGTTGTTCACGACGTTGCCGCTGGCCGAGATCGCCAAGCTCGCGGCGCTACAGGGCGCAGAAATCAACGACGCCAAGAAGATACTGGCGACGGAGGCGACCGCCCTCCTGCATGGGCGTGCGAAGGCCGACGCGGCGGCAGCCAGCGCTCAACAGACTTTCGAACAGGGCGGCGTCGGGGGTGAGTTGCCGGTCATCGAGATGCCGCGCGCAGACATCGACAACGAATTGAGCGTCGTCGCCGCCTTCGTGACGGCAGGCCTGGTCGCGTCGAACGGCGAGGCCAAGCGCGCCATCGCCAACAACTCGTTCAGCGTCAACGACGTTCGTGTCCCCAACGACAAAGCCAAACTGACCGCGAAGGACATAACCGCCGACGGCATCATCAAGCTCAGTATGGGCAAGAAGAAGCACGTGCTCGTCAAGCCTGTCTGAGCTTGCTTGCTGGCGACGCGTTCTTCGCCATCACAACCGCCATCGGGGCGACGGCTGGCGGAGTGACCATGGAGGCCCGTACGGTCTTTTGCTGGTCGCGGCCGCAGTGGAGCATCGCCTTGCGCACCTGATCTGATACAGGTGTAACCGTGCGATGCTCGTGCTCGATCACAGCCATCCGCCTGATAACCGGTGGATCGAGCGGCAACGTCAAAAGCCCGGCCATAGGGTGCGAGGCCATCATTCCCGGCACGATGGAAACGCCCAGCCCTGCGGCCACTGCTGCGCGGCAGGCTTCGAGATTGCGCACCTCCAGATAGCTTTGCGCCGTGTACCCGTTGTCGCGCAGCCAGCCATCGGCGAGCGTCGTCTGCACGTCTCCGAGACTCTGGGTGACGAACGGAGCCGCCGCCATCAACTGCGGCGTCAGCACATCCGGCGGTATCGGAAACAAGTCCTCCGGCACGATGCCTGCAACAGTATCTTCGTGAAAGACTTCCACCTTGAGGTGGCTTTCGTCCAGCGGCAGGGTTACGATCGCAAGATCCAGATTGTGGTTGCGCACGTCGTCGGCCAACCTGTGCGACGACGATAGAACGACCGAAAGGTCGATCTCTGGAAAGTCGCGTTTCAGCCGCCGAACGGCATCGCGCGCCAGGTACGTAAGAGTGGTCATCGTCATGCCGAGACGAACTGCATGCCCGGATTTTTCGTTGATGCGCTGCATCGCCACGAGCGCATCCTCGTGCTCACGCAGAATACGGCCAGCGTGCACCAGCATTTGCCGTCCGGCCTCGGTCGGGAAAGGCTTTTTACTATGCCGGTCGAGCAGTTGCACGCCACAGCGTGCCTCGAGTTCTCGCACCTGCAGGCTGACGGCCGGTTGCGACAGGCTCAAACGCTTGGCGGCCGCCGTGAAGCTGCCGAGCTCGACAACTTCGATAAAAGTGCGCAATTGGTCCGGGTTTAGCGCGCGCATGGAAATACTCCAAATATATAAAAATTGTATGCAGCCATACAAAACGATAAAAATCAACAATACGAGCGTCATAAATATCGTCAGTGCCCCGCCTATGCCGACTGCACGGGACGGGCGCTTCAATCACTTTGCGTGTCACGACGGCTGGCAACGGCCGATTTCAACAGCCGAGCAGGTCGAAAAGGGTCAATAGATCGGGAAGCGCTTGCAGAGTGCGATCGCGCGCTCTTTCACCGCGTGTTCGATCTGCGCGTCGCCAGCGTCGCCGTTCTTGGCGAGGCCGTCCAGCACTTCGACGATCATCTGCCCGATCTCGCGAAATTCCGCCGTGCCGAAGCCGCGTGTCGTGCCCGCAGGCGTGCCAAGACGAATGCCCGACGTCACGAAAGGCTTGGCCGGATCGAACGGAACACCATTTTTGTTGCACGTGATGTGGGCACGGCCGAGCGCTATCTCGCTGGCCTTGCCGGTCACGTTCTTGGGTCGCAGATCGACGAGCAGCAGATGATTGTCGGTCCCGCCGGTGACGATGTCGAAGCCACCCGCCTTGACCGTCTCGGCTAGCACGCGCGCATTGTCCACGACGGCTTTGGCGTAGGTCTTGAACTCTGGCTGCAGCGCCTCCTTGAACGCCACCGCTTTGGCGGCGATGACATGCATCAGCGGTCCGCCCTGCAGGCCCGGAAAGACCGCCGAGTTGATCTTCTTGGCGATATCCTCGTCGTTCGTCAGGATCATGCCGCCGCGCGGACCGCGCAACGACTTGTGGGTTGTGGTCGTGACGACGTGGGCGTGTGGTAGAGGCGACGCGTGTGCGCCGCCTGCGACCAGACCGGCAATATGAGCCATGTCGACCATAAGGTACGCACCGACGTCGTCGGCGATCTTGCGGAAGCGCGCCCAATCCCAACCACGCGAGTAGGCGGTGCCGCCGGCGATGATCAGTTGCGGTTTGGTGGCGTGCGCGATCTTCTCGACCTCATCCATGTCGATGAGTTGTGTATCGCGGCGCACGCCATAGGGCACCACCTTGAACCACTTGCCGCTCATGTTGACGGGGGAGCCGTGAGTGAGATGTCCGCCGGAGTTAAGGTCCAGCCCCATGAACGTATCACCGGGTGCCAGCAAAGCCAGAAACACGGCTTGGTTCATCTGGCTGCCGGAGTTCGGCTGAACATTGGCGTACTTACAGCCGAACAGCTGCTTCGCGCGTTCGATGGCGAGCGTTTCGGCCTGATCGACATACTGACAGCCGCCATAGTAGCGCTTGCCCGGGTAACCCTCGGCATATTTGTTCGTCATGACCGAACCGGCTGCTTCGAGCACCGCGCGCGAGACGATATTTTCCGACGCGATCAACTCGATCTCGTGACGCTGGCGGTCGAGTTCGCGCGTGATAGTGCCGAACAGTTCCGGGTCGGCATCGGCAAGGCTCGCCGCAAAGAATGGCGACGGGGCGGCAGAGCGGATCTTGGCGGACGACATCGGAAGGCCTCATCGGCGGAGCATCAGGGCAGGTAGAGAACGGTAGTGCGTGCCGAATAGCACGCGGACGGCGCGCGCGACAACTGCGGCACGTGGCTCACCTCCAGCCTCGAACGTCGACCATCCCGCCTTCACTCCTTGTTCAATGCCTTGGCCTTGTGCGCGGCTTTTGCGCCTGTCTTGCTGCTTTCGACGAGAAATTCCGGATTGTCCGGGCTCGCCTGTACGTGGTGGCCCTTGATCGTTTCCGGTGCCGTGAGCTTCTTGACGACCTTGCCGCGCGTTTCGCCCTGTGAGGTCTTCCAGCGGACGCGTTCGCCGGGTTTTGGATCGTTGGTCATTGCTCTCTCCTGGGTTGTTTGCAGGAGCAATACGCAGCAGTGGCCCCACGGGTTCAGAACTTCGGGTTCAGAACTTCCCAACTGCGGGTTGCCAGGAAATGTCAGACGTCAGCGCGCCGGGATCCGCTTGATGCTTGCTCCCAACGCGTTGAGGCGTTCGTCGATGCGCTCGTAGCCGCGTTCGATCTGCTGGGCGTTGTTGATGATGGACGTTCCTTCAGCGCACAGCGCGGCGAGCAACATCGCCATGCCCGCGCGGATGTCGGGGCTTTCGACGCGGCCCGATCGGAGCTTGCTAGGGCCGGCGACGATCGCCCGGTGCGGGTCGCAGAGCACGATACGCGCGCCCATGCTGATCAGTTTGTCGACGAAGAACATGCGGCTTTCGAACATTTTCTCGAACATCAGAATGACCCCGTCGCATTGCGTCGCGGTCACGATGGCGATCGACATGACATCGGCAGGAAAAGCCGGCCACGGTTGATCCTCGAGCTTCGGGATATGCCCGCCGAGATCTTCCTTGATGCGGCGCGATTGTTCAGCCGGCACTATCAGATCGTCGCCGACGATGTGGGCGACGATGCCGAGACGGTCGAAGCCCATCAGCGTCGATCGCAGGTGTTCGACGCCGGCATTCTTGATGGTCAGCTTCGAACGCGTGACAGCCGCGAGGCCGATCAGCGAGCCGACTTCGATATGGTCAGGCCCGATGCGGAAGCGAGCGCCGCCGAGTTTGCGTCCGCCCTCGATGTGCATGGTATTGGTGCCGATGCCGTCGATCCTCGCACCGAGCGCCACGAGAAAGTTGGCGAGGTCCTGCACGTGCGGTTCGGAGGCGGCGTTGCGCAAGATCGTAGTGCCTTCGGCGACGACCGCGGCGCACAGCGCATTTTCGGTGGCGGTGACGCTGGGTTCGTCGAGGAACACATCTGCGCCCTTCAGCTTCTCGGCTTTGAATTCGTAGTTGCGGTCCGCCGACACGGTCGCACCCAACTGTTCCAATGCGAGAAAATGCGTATCGACCCGGCGGCGGCCGATCACGTCGCCGCCGGGTGGAGGCAAGACGACGTGCCCACAGCGCGCCAGCAGCGGCCCGGCGAGCAGGATCGATGCGCGGATCTTCGCACACAAATCAGGGTCGAGATCGACCGCGCGGATGTCTCGGGCAGTGATGGTCAGTTCGTTGTTCGCGGTCCAGGCGGCTTCAGCGCCGACCGAGCGTACGAGATCGACCAGCGTTTCGGTGTCGCGGATGCGTGGCACGTTTTCGAGGACGACGGTTTCGGATGTCAACAATGCGGCGGCGATAATCGGCAACGCGGCATTTTTATTGCCACCCGGCTCGATGATACCAGACAGTTTGCGACCGCCCTCGACGATGTAACGGACACTCTCGCGTGGATCTGCTGCCGACATGGTCAAGTCTTTCGATGCGATTGTGGGGCCGTGAGGTCGTGTGGCAATCAATCGTCAGATTCGGGTGAATTTGGCCATGGCTTCGCGAAACGACAGGCCGGTGCGGAGCAGGCTTTCGGCGGCGTGATCGTCCGTGGTGTAGGCGGTGGCAAGTGCGGCGACACGTTCGGCGTGTTCCGCCGGTACCACGACGACGCCGGAGCCGTCGGCCACGACGATATCGCCAGCGCGCACGCGCACACCGCCGCACCGGATCGGCTCGTTCAGCGCTGCGAGTTGTAGGCGGCTACGCCCGGTCAATGGTGTCATGTGGCGGGCGAAAACGGGCAACTTGTGTTCGAGCATTTCCTCGCGGTCGCGGACGCCGCCGTCGACGACCAGCCCGCCGATGCCCTTGACGGTCGCCGCCAGAGTCGCAAGTCCGCCCCACGTCGACACCGCATGGCCGCCCATGTCGACGACGATGACGTCACCGGGTGCTGCCGCGTCGATCATGTGGCCGACCTTGAAATCGGCACTGGTGTAGTCGCCGCGCCCGCCGACCACGTGGCGCACCGTAACAGCGCGACCGGCGACCCGCGTGCCGGGGACCATTTGGCCGAGGCCCTGACAGATGCCTTCGAAGCCGACATCGTCGAGTGCGTTGGCGATGGTCGGGGTCGCCAGCGCCGCGAAGGCTGCCAGGATGGGATCGGGCTTGGTCACTCGGGACACCTCAACTGTGTTGCGTGACGATCCATCGGCTCAGCCGTTGCATCGCCTCGTTCAGTTGTTCGGGCGAACGCAGGAAGCAGACGCGAAAATAGGGCTCGGCACCCTCGCCGAACGCGGTTCCCGGTGCGAGCCCGACGTTGGCTTCGTCGATCAACCGCAGGGCCGCCGTCAGCGAATCCGTCATGCCGTCGATGCCGAAGAATGCATAGAAAGCACCTGCAGGCGCGACGTAACGCACCGAGTTCAGCGGCGCCAGCGCCTTGGTGACGATGTCCATGCCCTGCCTCGCTCGGACGACCTGGGTCCTGAGAAACGCATCGCCCTCGTCGAGCGCCGCGATGGCACCGCGCTGCATGAACGCGGCCACGCCCGACGTATTGTACTGCACGTGGTTTTCGATCGTCGATGCCAACGCGACAGGGGCCTGTAGCCAGCCGATGCGCCAGCCGGTCATCGCCCAGTTCTTCGAGAACGTCTGCGCGAACAATACGCGATCGTCGGCCTCGATCAGGTGCTGTAAGCTCGGCGCGAGCATACTCTGGGCCCTGCCGCCGCCGAAGTAAAATTGGCCATAGATTTCGTCGGCGATGATCCACAGACCGTGCTTGCGCGTGAAATCGAGAATCGCCGCGAGGTCGCGCTGGCTGGCCGTCCAGCCGCTCGGGTTGGCCGGCGAGTTGATGACGATAGCGCGCGTGCGTGGCGTAACGGCGGCGAACAGGCGATCGAGGTCCAGCACCCAGCCGTCACGTTCCAGACGCATCGGAACGGAAACAGTTTTGGCACCCGTCGTCTCGACCGCGCCGCGAAAGTTGGGCCAACTCGGGGTCGGCACCAGCACCTCGTCGCCCGTGCCGACGGTCATCTGAAACGCGAGCTGGATGGCTTGCATGCCACCGCCGGTGACGAAGAAGTTGTCCGGCGAGAATGCGCGCTTGTAATGGCGCGCATGATAGGCGGCCAGGGCTTCGCGCAGACGCGGCAGACCGCGCTGGTAGGTGTAGAAGGTCTCGCCGCCGAGCAGGGCTTTTGATGCCGCCTCACTGATGAACGCAGGCGTCGGCATGTCGCCCTCGCCGGCCCACAACGGGATCAGGCCAGGCTTTCCGAGCCCATGAGCGAAAACCGTGGAAATGCCACTCGTCGGCAGTGTTGCCGCCGTCGGGCGCAGCGCGGCCATTAAAGCGGATCTGGACTGTGATGCCATCGCGTGTCTCCTGCGCGAGCCATACCGGCATTGCGGCGCGTCGACAACCCGAGCATGAACACCCGAGCATGAACAACGGCCTCAGAACGAAGCTATCGGGGGCTCATGCGTAAAACCCGCATGAGGCATCCGCCTGCGGCCTTGGCCGCACGTAACCGTCCGGCGTCGCGCAGTCGCGCGCCACGGCCGGAGCGCTCTTTCGCGTGTGACGCCCAATTCATTTTGCTCTGAGCCGCGTCACATGTCCCATCTTGCGGCCTGCGCGGGCCTCGTTCTTGCCATAGAGGTGGAGGCAACAGCCGGGTTCGGCGGCCAACGACGGCCAAGCCAACGCGTCGGCACCGATCAGATTTTCCATGACCGCGTCGGAGTGCCTGCTGGGATCACCGAGCGGCCAGCCGGCCACCGCGCGCATGTGATTTTCGAATTGGCTGACGGCGCAGGCGTCGATGGTCCAGTGGCCGGAATTGTGCACCCGCGGCGCTATCTCGTTGACGATCAGGCGCTCCGTCACCGGGAATTTATCGCCGAGGTCGAACAGCTCGACGGCCAGCAGACCAACATAGTCGAGTGCGTCCGCGATACGACGGGCAATCGCGTGGGCGTGGGCGGTCAGCGCCGGCGGGACATGAGCGGGCACCACCGATTGTCGTAGGATACCGTCTCGGTGTGTGTTTTCGGGTATGTCGTACACGACGTCTTGGCCGTCTGCGGCCCGGCAGATCAGCACGGAAATTTCGCGCGCAAAGACGAGCCGCTGTTCGAGCACGGTCGGCGCGCCGCCAATTTCGGCCATCGCGGCGGCGACGTCGGTGGTAGCGTCGATGCCGACCTGACCTTTGCCGTCATAGCCGAGACGCCGCGTTTTCAGGATGGCGCGTGCCGGTCCTGTCGGCAGTGCTGCCGCCAGATCGGCAGCCGAGGCGATCGGCTGGAACGGCGCAATCGCAATGCCGAGGTCGCTCAGAAATGTTTTTTCGACGAGCCGATCCTGCGCAACGGTCAGCGCTTTGGGTCCGGGGCGCACCGGCAGCAGCTTGGCCAGGTGTTGCGCGGTCGCATCCGCCACGTTTTCGAATTCGTAGGTGATGACTGAAACGGTGTGCGCGAACGCCGTCAGTTTCGCCCAGTCGTCATAGCGACCCACGGTGGTTTCGGCGGCGATATCGAATGCCGGGCCGGGCGCGTCGGCATAAATGTGTGTGCGGAGCCCCAGACGTGCGGCTGCCGCCGCCAGCATGCGCCCAAGCTGACCGCTGCCGAGCACGCCGATCGTCGATCCGGGTTGAAGGGGAAACGGCACGCGATCCTCGATCAATGTCTTGAGCTCACGTGTGCGCTCGTATGGGCACCGCGCATCTTACGACGACACCGGTGGTGCGTCCGGCACGGCGATGGCCTGATCCTTGCGCATCGCTTCGAGCTTCGCCGCCAAGCCGACATCTTGCAGCGACAGGATCTGCGCCGCCAGCAGCCCGGCGTTCGTCGCACCCGCCTCGCCAATGGCCAGCGTGCCCACCGGAATACCCGCCGGCATCTGCACGATCGACAGCAGGCTGTCCTGCCCCGACAGCGCCTTCGACTGCACCGGCACGCCGAGCACCGGCAGCGTCGTCATCGAGGCGGTCATGCCGGGCAAATGTGCTGCTCCGCCAGCGCCCGCAATAATGACCTGCAGTCCACGCGCCCGCGCGGATTTCGCATAGTCATACAGCCGGTCCGGCGTACGGTGCGCAGAGATCACCTTGCATTCGTGGGCAACGCCCAGCTTTTCGAGTGCATCGGCGGCCTTCTTCATCGTCGGCCAATCCGACAGCGAGCCCATGATGATGCCGACGCGCGGTTGCGGTGTCGGCTTGATGGCTGACGAGTCTGAATGTGGTTTCGTCATGATAGCATTCTGGAAGCTGCAGGAAGGCTGCGAACCGACGCAATATTGAGACTACTGCTCCGGTTTAGTAAGTAACGCTCGCGCAGCAAGTAGTGCGGGCTTTTCAATCCACGTGTAACTCAAGGCAGCAGCAATAAGCAACGTCGCGAAGAAAGCCACAAACGTCGCCGGACGCGTGAATATATCTGTTGGCAATCCCAGATGCGCAGCACATGCGATTGCGAACATTTGGAGTGGCGCATGAAGCAAATACACGCCGTAACTTATGTTGCCTGCGCCCGCAAGCGATGTCCACCACCGTGTGGGCGTCGTCGCCTCGACTAGCGCGGTTGCCCCTATGAGCGTCGGA
>JANYHG010000120.1 GCA_025359165.1 Hyphomicrobiaceae bacterium | reverse complement strand
ATCTGCCAAAACAAATATGTCTGGAAACAAAAGGGTTTTCAATGGGCGGCCCCTTTGGCCTTGCTCCCGTCTACCGCAGCCCACACGGCCTGTCGTTTCATGTCGAGGGCGCGACGGCTGCAACGTCACCTCGGGGGCCATTGCAGGATTGCAACCCAGACCGAGAAAGCCGGCCGCCTTCTCTCGCGTCGCGGCACACCTGCAAATGCGCCCCCGCCGCCGAGTGATGCACCCTCGGTGGCGTCTATAGAGATCGCGCGGACACTGAAGGTGGCGCTCGACCTACTCGAGGTCGAAATGCTTACAGCCTGATCGCCAAAACGAAGCGATGCATCAAGGCAATGGCGATCAATCGCACGGCCCAACTCTGATGGTCAGACTTACGGTTGGCGTCGCATCAGGCGACCGCACGTTCCTTGTGCTCGCTGATCGCGGACGCCAACATTTATGATCAGGCTCACGGTTGGCGTCGCGTCAGGCGACCGCACGTTCGTTGTGCTTACTGATCGCGGACGCCAACTCTCATGGTCAGGCTCACGGTTGGCGTCGCATCAGGCGACCGCACGTTCCTTGTGCTCACTGATCGCGGACGCCAACCTTTATGGTCAGGCTCACGGTCGGCGTCGCATCAGGCGACGGCGCTCTCCTTGAACTCAGTGACTACGGACATGGCGCGTGCTTTTGCGGCGGCGAGCGCGGCGACGTAGTCGGGCTTGCCGGAGCCCAGCAAGGGAAGTTTGTCGAGCACCATGATCTCAGACGGCAGCAGCAGGTCCGGTGCGCCCTTGACTTTGGCTGTGCGCTGGAAGTCTTCGCGGCGTGCCTTGGCATCGGTGGTCAGCAGCACGACGCGTTCGCCCTTGCGTGCATCGGGCAACGCAACGGCGATAGTGATGGTGCCGGGGTATGCGTCGGCGGCGACGGCCTCGACGGCGGACAACGAAACCATCTCGCCGGCGATTTTGGCGAAGCGCTTGGCGCGGCCCTTGATGGTAATGAAGCCAGCGTCATCGAAGGTGACGATATCGCCGGTGTCGTGCCAGCCATCGGGAGGCGCTTCGAGCACGCCGGGGTTTTCGACGCGGAGATAACCGAGCATGACGTTGGGTCCGCGCACGAACAAGCGGCCGCCTTCGTCGATGCCGGGAACCGGGTCGAGGCGTTTTTCCATTAGCGGCGCGAGACGGCCGACGCTGCCGACCTTCTGCATGATGGGCGAATTCAATGCGAGCACAGGCGCGGTTTCGGTGACGCCGTAGCCTTCGAGAATGCGCACGCCGAACTTTTCCATGTAGGTTTGACGGGTGCGATCCTTGACGGCCTCGGCACCGGCCATGATGAACCTGATGGTGCGGAGATCGTATGGGTGAGCGACGCGCGCATAGCCGTTAAGGAAGGTGTCGGTGCCGAACAGGATGGTGGATTCGGTGTCGTAGATAAGCTCGGGGATGATACGGTAGTGGAGCGGCGTCGGATACATGTAGACGGGGATACCGCCGACGAGCGGCATCAGCAGACCGCCGGTCAGGCCGAAAGAGTGAAACACCGGCAGGGCGTTGAAGACCTTGTCTTCGCCGTTGGCGTCGACCTGGCAAAGCGCCTGAGCGATGTTGGCGAGCAGGTTCTTGTGGCTGAGCACGACGCCTTTCGGCACGCCCTCGGACCCTGAGGTGAAAAGGATGGCGGCGGGATCGTCGGGCTTGCGGGCGACCGCTGCCTTGTCGCCGGCCAGCAGGCCTTTGATCTTGTCGAGCGGCGTGATCGTTGGGCGCACGTCCTCGAGAAAGACGAACTTGGTGCCGCCGTGCGCGAGGTCTTCGATCAGTTTGTCCATGCGGCCCTTCTCGATGAAGCTGCGCGAGGTCAGGATGACTTTAATTTCGGCGGCCGTACAGGCGGCGCGGATGCTGGCGGCACCTGCGGAGAAGTTGATCATGGCGGGCACGCGACCGATGCCCGACAGCGCCGTGAGTACGACCGCGACGCCGGCTGAGTTGGGCAGCATGACGCCGATGTTGCCACCGACCGGGGCGAGCGGCGCAAGTTTCGGCCCGAGCACCTGTGCGCCGAGAATGAGCTTCTTCATCGACAGCTTGGTGCCCATTGGATCTGAAATGGCGACCTTTGCCGAAGATTTGGTATTCTTCGCGTCGACGAGCGCGTCGAACAGCGTGCGCTCGATGTTTGTGGTCGCGACGGCGGTGTCGACGAGCATATCCTGCAGCGCGCGACCGGCGGCCATGCGGCGCATTTTGCCCTTCAGTGCCGGATCGAGCATGAGCTTGCGCGGTGGCAGAAAGGTCAGCGTGACCTTGGGAAACAGAGCTTTCCTGATCTGGGTCGGGCGCAGGTAGCTCCAGATCCGGGCACGCTCGGCACCCTGCACACGGCAGGGCACGATCCAGGCGTTAGACTTGTCGGCGATCATGCCGGCGCCGTCATAGGCTTTCATGAGCTGGCCCGTAGTGGTGATGCGCCCCTCCGGGAAGATGACGACGGTCTGGCCAGACTTCACGGTGTTGACGAGGCCACGCGTCGCGAGTGGCTTGGTGGGGTCCAGCACGTAGTGATTGACGAGACGCAGAAACGGTTTGATCCAGCTGACTTCGGCAATCTGGGTGTTGACGGCGAACGTGGCATGGCCGGGCAGGATGGAGTGCAGCATCGGCGCTTCGAGCATGCTGACGTGGTTGGGCGCGATGATGGTCGCCTCGCCTTCTTTCGGCAGATGTTCGAGACCCTTGATCTCTAATCTGTAGGCAAGTTGAAAGATACCGCGCCCGAAATCCCGGACGCCCTCCTGACCCCAGAGGCGCGTAACGATACCGGCAACAGCCAGCGTCGCGACCCCGAGCACAGAGAACAACAGCCACAGCGGCGTTTCGAGCAACTGCAGGACTGCGAGCAGCGCGCCTCCCACCGTCATGTAGGCGGCATTCATGACGTTGACGGCCGCCACGACGCGGGCACGGCGATCCGCCTGCGCCCAGCTTTGCACCGCAGCGAACGCGGGCACGATGTAGAGGCCGGCACCGACCGCCAGCACGAACAGGCTGGCCATCAGCCCCATGCCGCGTTTCGAGGTGGCAAAATCGGCGACGAGAATATCGTCGAGCGGACGCACCACCAGATAGGCGAGCGTTGCCAGCGACAGCGCCGCGAGGCCCATCAGCACGGCGCCGAGCGGCACCAGGGCGAGATTGGGCCGCGTATGGCTGGCGCGTGCCGCCAGCAAGGAGCCGATGGCGATCCCAACGACGAATGTCGACAGCGACAAGGTATAGACGCCGGATGATCCGCCCATGGCGTTCTTGACCACCAGTGGCAGCAGGGAAAGCGTCAGCGCGCCGACCAACCAGAACCAGGAGCAGATATGAGCACCGACGCGCATGCGCGGTTCGGCCTTGAGCTCCGCGATGAGGCGAAATGTCGAAGCGAGGGGATTGCGGGTGATCGCGAGGTCGGGAGCGGCGGGGCCGCGCTGCGGGATCAAGGTCGCCGACAGCCAGCAGACGACGGCCAAGACCAGAATGATACCGACGATCAGTTCGGGGCTTTTGGCTTCGGTGACCGCGATGCCGCCGCCGATGGTACCGAGCAGGATGGCGAGGAACGTCGCGCCCTCGACAAGCGCATTGCCCGAGGCCAGTTCTTCGGTTTTCAGCGCTTCGGGCAACAGGCCGTATTTGACCGGGCCAAAGAGCGCGCCGATGACGCCGAAGCCGAACAAGGCCGCGAACAGGACCGGCACTGAGTGTGTGTAGAAGCCGAGGGCCGCCAACGCGGCGACCGGTATTTCACCTGCCTTGATGGCAGCCGCGACGCGTCCCTTGTCGAACTTGTCAGCCAGTTCGCCGCCCAGCGCCGAAAGGAAGAAAAACGGCGCAATGAACACGACGCCCGCCAGCGTGTTGAGCTTGGCACCATCCTCGGCGCTGTAGGCGGCGGTGGCACCGATGCCGAACAGCACGAGCATGCCCAGCGCATTCTTGAGGAAGTTGTCGTTTAGGGCGGAGCAGAATTGCGACCAGAATAGCGGCGCAAATCGCCGACCGGACATCAGGCGGCTGAGCATGGAAAACTCCAGGAGTTCGGCAGGTCGAAGTGACGGGGCATGGGTGATCCTAAAAGATCAGTATTTACAAAGCATTGCTGGACGCACCACGATAGGACATCGCAGCGACCGGTGCAGACTGACGCGTGGCATCACGGGCGACAAAGACGGCTAAAGCATGGACCCGATCGGGCGGGCTGCAGCAAGACCTATGGGCCATCCGGGCATGGCATGACGATTGTCGAGGTCGAGGCGGGTGGCCCGGTCGAGTGGTCCGAGCAAGCGGGCGAGAAGGGCGGCGAGAGAGCAGAAAAGCATGGCGCGAACTCCGTTACGCAACTGAACGATATTCAATATACACTATTTTGAACGTCGTTCAAGATAAAAACGCACTTCTGTTCGCCAATCATACCGGCGGTCAGAATTTTCTGACTCCATCGCGAAAATCGAGGCGCCGGTATTTGTCTTTTGTTTTCGCACGGCCGCCACCAACCCCGCGCGGGTACACGTCCGACCTCGTCATCCCGACGCAGGTCGGGACCCGCGACAGGCTGGATATTGGGTTATACAATTTCAGCGTATGGGTGACCGAGCCAATATGCACTTTGTCGTGGGTCCCGGCCTGCGCCGGGATGACGCTGTGGACGGCACCCTACCATCGGCGTCTAGGCGCCATAGAGTGATCGTTGCGAAACGTATCATTCCCAGGAAAGGGGCCGTCCATGGCAACGACTATCACAATCGGGCTCGATCTGGCCAAGTCTGTCTTTCAGGTTTACGGCGTCGATGCCGAAGGACGCTGCACCGTAAAGCGTCAACTCAAACGCCGCGAGGTGATGGCGTTCTTCACAAAATTGCCGCGCTGCCTGATCGGCATGGAAGCCTGCGGTACGGCGCATCATTGGGCCCGAGAACTCGGCGCGTGCGGCCACGCGGTCAAGCTGCTGCCGCCTCGAGACGTCAAAGCCTATGTCAGGCGCGGCAAGACGGACGCGGCCGATGCCGAAGCCATCTGCGAAGCGGTGACGCGCCCGCGCCACAACGCAGTACCGGTCAAATCCGTCGAGCAACAATGTGCCCTGATGTTGCATCGAGGACGCGAGCTTCTGATCACGCAACGCACCCAGTTGACCAACGCCATCCGCGCGCACATGGCTGAACTCGGCGTCATTGCGCCGGTGGGACAGGAGGGGCTGCGGTGGTTGCTCGCAATCGTAGTTGAGCCTGCAAATGCTGCATTACCTGCAGCCGCGCGCCGCGCGCTGGCGCCGATGGCGACCGCATTGATCGCGACCGAGACTGCCATCGGCACGCTCACTGCAGAGATTTCTGCCGGACACAAAAACAACACCACCAGCCGTCGTCTCGAAGCGATTCCCGGTGTCGGACCGCTCGCGGCCAGCGCGTTCACCGCGACGATCGCCAATCCCCAGGCGTACAAATCGGGGCGTGCATTCGCAGCCTCGCTCGGGTTGACGCCGAGGCTCAATGGAACCGGCGGCAAAACCACGCTCGGGCCGATTACCAAACAAGGCGACAAATACCTGCGGCGGCTATTGTACATCGGCGCGATCGCGAAACTTTCGGCGGTGCGGCGCAATCCGGCAAAGGCCGATCCGTGGCTGCTCGGGCTGCTCGCGCGCAAACCGTTCAAACAGGCAGCGATTGCGCTGGCGAATAAAACGGCGCGCATCGTCTGGGCTCTGCTGGTGCGCGGCGGAACTTACATCGACACCTATCGACCGGCGGCGTTCGCGGGGCGCGCGTAAGGGCTCGGCGATGAAAGAATGGGTGGCGCCGTCGGCAATTGACCGGCACCACCGCAGGCGCGGTGAGAGTGATTGAAGGAGTGATGTGCGCCAACGCGAAAAGGGAACGACACCAGGGACAACCCGCTTTTTGTCACGGCCACCTCAGGTCGTCGGGATGATTGGGACCCAGGTGGCGAACAACATCATGGCCAGCGGCCTTCGAGCTGCACACCAAAGGCCGAACACATGACTTGCACCCCGCCGCTACAAACGCACGCCGCACCGACAAAACCCTTGCCAACCAGGTGCCGTCCACACATGACACTGGTGTCCGGCGCGTACTTTCGGCGTCGCGCAAGCGACGCCAGCGGCGTTCGTCCTCACACGCCACACGCTCCCAAAATAGCGGGTGGTCCGGAGGGATGCATTCCTCCGGTGGGGTGTGGGGCTAGCCCCATTTCGCGCGGTAGCGCGAATGCAACGTCAAGTTCGGTCGAAATCGAAGATGACGTCTCACGCAGCCTTGCGCATGACGAACTGCCGTTGCGCGTCTAGCGCCAAACCGAAGCCGACGCTGTTGAACAGGTCGCCTTCGATGACTTTGGCTTTCGGCAACATTGACAGCAGCAACGCTCGACGCCGCCGGCCAGCGCGGATCTGCCATCACCACGCTGTTCCTCACCGGCGGCACATCCGCCGTACCCGCCGTCAAAGCGTTGCTGCTGTCGCTGCTGCCGAAAGCGAAAGTCATCGAAGGCGACCTGTTCAACAGCGTCGGCTTCGGTTTGGCGCTAGACGCGCAACGGCAGTTCGTCATGCGCAAAGCTGCGTGAGCGTCCGGTTTTAGTGCGTAGGCGGCGGATAGTTGGGGTGCGAATTCCTAGTCGAACTCAATTAGTGTGACCTGCACTTCGGCGCCGTCAGATTCGTCTCAAGTCTGTCCGCTTCGATCTTTTCGTATATCGATAATTTTGCCGTGCATCTTACGCAAGTTTGGAATCAATGTAGCATTTTCAATGGCGAGATCACTTCGCGCCCCTGCTGATGCACCTGCTTCACTCAGTTTCTCAATTGCGTTAGCGGCGTCATTGGCCAATTGCGCCAATGACGCGCCAAGGTTCTGGCCTCTGGCAATAAATTCCTCCTGCGGATCCTTGTGCGTTGGTAGGCGACTCAATTCGTCGCGAACCGACTCCATACGGACAAAATACACATATGCTAGCCGCCCAGAGTCTCGCGGCAACAGGCCAATCCTTCCAACCGCCGCATTGAAAACGAGACTTTTTAAGACATCGATCTCTCTGTAGCTGTCGTTGGTATGATCACAGCCATCATTTGTTATCGAGCACCAGAGGTCACACAAATGTAAAAGTCGTTTTGAATGTTCGGTAATCTCAAGCAGCATACTGTCTGCCAGACTGCGTTCATCGCTCAAACGTGCGAGGATGTCCTTGTGATGCGAAATAGCTGCGGTAAGGAACGCAATTGTTAAGGCAGACAGAAGTGATGACGTCAGCGCAGATTGATTTTGCGACAAACCGTTTTGCAATTGCAGTATCTGAGCAACGAAAAGCGTGAACACGAAAGCCGCGTATAGTATGCCGCAGAGCCATTGTTGGCTTACAATCCTAGTTCCCAATTTTTCGTTCAACATTCTCCCCTATTCCGCCGCCTCGCGTTTGCTGCCCCGGCCGCGACCGGTGGTGGTGGGCTTTGACGCTTCGGCCGACGCACCGCGACGCGTCAGCAGTTCTTTCAGGAAGTTCCCGGTATAACTTGCAGCCACTTTCGACACATCTTCCGGGGTGCCGGACGCGACGATCTTGCCACCGCCGTCGCCGCCTTCGGGGCCGAGGTCGATGACCCAGTCGGCTGTTTTGATGACTTCGAGATTGTGCTCGATCACCACCACAGTATTGCCCGCATCCGCCAGCTCATGCAGCACTTCGAGCAACTTCGCGACGTCGTGAAAATGCAGCCCCGTGGTCGGTTCGTCGAGAATATATAGCGTGCGCCCCGTCGCCCGGCGCGACAACTCCTTCGAGAGCTTGATGCGCTGCGCCTCGCCCCCCGACAGCGTCGTCGCCTGCTGGCCGATCTTGATGTAGCCGAGCCCGACGCGATGCAGCGTCTCCAGCTTATCGCGGATCGACGGCACCGCCGAGAAGAACCCCACCCCCTCCTCCACGGTCATGTCGAGCACGTCGGCGATCGATTTCTCGCGGAACTGGATGTCGAGCGTTTCGCGATTGTAGCGCTTGCCCTTGCACTGATCGCAGGTGACGTAGACGTCGGGCAGAAAGTGCATCTCGATCTTGATGACGCCATCGCCCTGGCACGCTTCGCAGCGACCGCCCTTGACGTTGAACGAGAAGCGACCGGGTCCATAGCCGCGCGCTTTCGCCTCCGGCAGACCGGCGAACCAATCGCGGATCGGCGTGAAAGCGCCGGTATAGGTCGCCGGATTCGAGCGCGGCGTACGACCGATCGGCGACTGATCGATATCGATAACCTTGTCGAGATGTTCGAGACCTTCGAGTTTGTCGTGCACGCCAGGCGTTTCTCTGGCGCCGTTGAGTTTGCGCGCGGTGGCCTTGAACACCGTATCGATGAGGAACGTCGACTTGCCGCCGCCGGAGACGCCGGTGACGCAGGTGAAAAGCCCCAGCGGAATCTCCGCCGTGACGTTCTTCAGATTGTTCGAACGCGCGCCGGTCACCTTCAACGTTCGCGAGGTGTCATAAGTGCGCCGCGTCTTCGGGACCGACACCTGTCTTTTGCCGGTGAGATACTGGCCGGTGAGCGAGTTGGGATCGTTCATGACGTGCTCAGCCGTGCCCTGGCTGACGATGTGCCCACCATGCACACCGGCACCGGGCCCAATGTCGACGACGTAATCGGCCTGCAAGATGGCATCTTCGTCGTGCTCGACGACCAGCACGGTGTTGCCGAGATCGCGCAGATGTTTGAGCGTCACCAGCAGCCGCGCATTGTCGCGCTGATGTAGACCGATCGACGGCTCGTCCAGCACGTAGAGCACGCCCGTCAGGCCGGAGCCGATCTGCGAGGCCAGCCGGATGCGCTGGCTCTCGCCGCCGGAAAGCGTGCCAGAACCACGCGACAACGTCAGATAATCAAGCCCGACATCGTTGAGAAACTGCAGCCGTTCGCGGATCTCTTTCAATATGCGGGCTGCGATCTCCAACTGTTTGGCAGTCAGTTTTTGCGGCAGATCACCAAACCATCGATTGGCCAGCTTGATCGAGAGATCCCCGACTTCGCCGATATGCATGTTCGCGATTTTCACCGCCAGCGCCTGCGGCTTCAGACGGAAACCGTGGCACGCCTCGCACGGATGCGCACCCTGATAACGTGACAGTTCCTCCCGCACCCATTCGCTGTCGCTCTCGCGCCAGCGCCGCTCGATATTGCCGATCACGCCTTCGAACGGCTTGGTGGCTTTGTACGTGCGCAAACCATCTTCGTAGGTGAAGGTGATGTCCTCGTCGCCGGAGCCGGTGAGGATCACGTCCTGCACCTTCTGCGGCAGCCTTTCGAACGGCGTCGTCATCGAGGCTTTGTAATGCATCGTGATCGCCCGCAGTGTCTGCTCGTAATAGGGCGAGGTGTTGCCGGTCTTGGCCCACGGATAGATTGCGCCCTGCTTCAGCGACAGCGAGCGATCGGGCACCACCAGATCGGCCTCGAACTGCATCTCGATGCCGAGACCATCACACTTCGGGCACGCCCCCGCCGGCGCGTTGAACGAGAACAGCCGCGGCTCGATCTCCTCGATCGTGAACCCCGACACCGGACAGGCGAAACGCTCGGAGAAAATGATGCGTTCGTGCGTTTCGTTCTTGTTGCGCAGGATCTCCTTGGGTGCGCGAGCATCTCCGCCCCCCCCACCCTGTCCCTCTCGATCGTCGGAATCCTCGGAATCGAAGGCATCGGTGCTAACGGCCTCTTTTTTCGCTTTCAGCGCCTTCGTCTGCTCCGATTTCGGCGAGCTACCTGGTAATTTTTGCAAGCGAGCATTTTTTACCAGTGGCTTGTCCGCAAACTCCGCAATCGCCAGCCCATCGGCGAGCTTCAAAGCCGTCTCCAAACTATCGGCAAGACGAGAGGCGAGATCACCCTTCACGACAAGGCGGTCGACCACCACGTCGATGTCGTGCTTGAATTTTTTATCGAGCTTCGGCGCATCGGAGATTTCCACGATGTCGCCATTGATCTTGACGCGGGTAAAGCCCTTCTTCTGCCACTCGGCCAGTTCTTTGCGATACTCGCCCTTGCGCCCGCGCACGACCGGCGCCAGCAGATACAATCGCGTGCCCTCCGGCAACGCCAGAATCTTGTCGACCATCTGGGTCACCGTCTGCGCCTCGATCGGCAGACCCGTGGCCGGCGAATAGGGCACGCCGACGCGAGCGAACAGCAAACGTAGATAGTCGTAAATTTCCGTGACCGTTCCGACGGTGGAGCGGGGGTTGCGGCTAGTGGTTTTCTGCTCGATGGAGATCGCTGGCGACAGCCCGTCGATGTGATCGACATCAGGCTTCTGCATCATCTCGAGGAACTGCCGCGCATAGGCAGACAGGCTCTCGACGTAGCGTCGCTGTCCCTCGGCATAGATCGTGTCGAAGGCGAGCGACGACTTGCCGGAACCGGACAGGCCCGTAAACACGACCAGCGCATCCCTCGGAATTTCGAGATCTACGTTCTTGAGATTGTGCTCACGCGCACCACGGACATGAATAGTCTTGCGGTCCGCCGCGCGGATCGGGATCGAAGCGGACGCGGCAGCACGGTCGGCAGCGGGGGATTTCGGTGTCTTGGCCATGCCGACTTGCTAGCCGAAACAGGTTGCGCCAGCAATGCGGCTCTATCAACGGCGCGCGGCGAGGAACGTGAACGCCACCTAAACGACCATCTCACGCACCGTTCAATACGGATACGCCATTGTGCCGTCGTATCTACCTGTAGCTCCGAGTGCATGCTAATCTCGATGCACGGGCTTGCACGAGCCGGATCTGTTTTCGAGGGATTTGCACCGATGTCCGATCTCACACCCAAAAACGTTTATCAGGCCTATCGCGACGACCAGAAAGCAGGGCCGCTGCACCGACCGCTATTCGTGGCGCGTATGCTGGCGATCGTGGTGGCGTGTCTCGGTGCCATACCGACCGGCTACAATCTATACATGTCGTACGCGCACGGCATCCCCTATGCGCAGGTCGGCCACCGGCTCGCTCAGTACGATCTGTGGGTCAAGAATTTCGAGTGCAAGATCGACTACCGAGCCGTGCCGGCCGGTCAGGGCGGAACCAAAGTCGACGTCGGCGCGTGCCCCAAGAGCGGCGATATCGCCCTCAAGCTGACGACCGCGAACGGCAAATCGACCTACGAATGGATCGCCTTCAACGATCTCGAAGCCGCGACCAAGACCACGTCTCTGCTCTCGCTGTTCGTGACCGAGGCGCAGGCCGAGGAAGCACCGCAGGCAGATGGCACGGCCCGCCCGCCGCTGCGGCTGGCGCAATCGTCGCCATCAGGTGGCATGGCGGTGCGGTGCGAGACGATGGCTGCTCCCGGCCAGATCGTGCGCATCGTCGGCGAAGGTGCCAAGTGCTTCCGCGAAAGCATTTCCGCACTCAAAGGTCGCGTCGAAAAACGTGAAGAAGTGCCGTGCACGACGCAATGCACTCCCGGCAAGGGTTGAGACGATCGGGCTCTATCGGGAGACCTTTAAGAGGCGTCCATCGCCGATGGACGCTTCAGTCTATTTGATCCTGCGAAAGGGTGGGACGATCGCAGAGTTGCATCGACTGCAACTCCCGCATTGCCAAATTTCGCGCGGCCGTTATGTATGCGCCTCATGTCCCGCTCTGGATGACGCCACCCCAGGTCCGAAAGCCACCCCCCCTGCTCATGCAACGGACTCACGACACGGAACTGCGCGAGTTGTTGGTCCGCCTGAAGGCGGAGCATCGGGATCTCGATGCCGAAATCATCTCTCTGGAGCAAGCCGGCAGCGCCGACATCCTGACCATCAAACGACTGAAAAAGCGCAAGCTGGCGCTCAAGGACCATATGATCGCAGTCGAGGATCAGCTGTTTCCCGATATCATCGCGTAGGCCGGGTATCGGCCAAAATTCGAACGTAGGAATGGGGATGAGTAACGTCGAGAGCGATGCCGCGACACCTGCCTCCGGAACGGGCCAAGACAGCGACATCGCGCTTCCTTCAACACGCCCCCGAGTTCGTCGTCCGAACGGCGGCAACAACGGCGTTAATTACGCGGCGACCAGTCAATTTAAGCCCGACAATCGGGCCGCAAAACTTGGCGACTGGACTGGCCGACTACATTCGCTCGACGCGTTGCGAACAGCTGCGGCGTTGGCTGTAGTGTTGACACATTGGCCACAGCACTTTTTCGCAGTGCAACAGTTCCGAGCACCAATCTCAAGCGCTCCATTTTACTCTGTTATTGCATTCCCTTATGCGCATGGCGCGTCGGCCGTAACTTTCTTTTTCTGTCTGTCCGGTTTCATATTTTACTGGTTATACGCAATTGAAATTCACGCTGGTCGGGTGTCGCTTTTCCGCTTCGCAGTATTGCGCTTGTCGCGTCTGTATCCGCTACATTTGATCACACTCATCCTGTTGCTATCTTTGAGTGCGTTCACCGTTGCTCACACGGGACCGCTAAGGTTTTATGAGTACAACGACACGTATCACTTTGTCCTTAACTTGCTTTTCGTTCAATGGTGGGGACTGCAAAGCGGATATTCGTGGAACGGTCCGACCTGGTCGATCTCGGTCGAAATCGCGCTTTACCTTGTTTTTTATGCGTCATGTCGGTGGGTACGGCCGTCGCCGATAAACATTTTCGGATTGTTAATCGTCGCGTTCTCTATTGCTCGCTTCTCCCCGATAGCGTCGGCAGCTGTGGCCTTTTTTTCGGGCGGTCTGGCCTATGGCGTTTTTCGGGTCTGGCAGCGCCGCCAAGATCCGAAAATAGCCGTTTGCGCTACGCTAGTGGCACTAGCTGTTTTCGCGCTACTTGGCCCATTAGCAACCAAAACGAATGCAGCAGAATGGGTTGTAGCGGTGCGTCAAGCCTTTCCGTCCCCCGTCGGACCAATAGCGGCCAGATGCTTAGAAATATTCACTGGGCGCATACTTGAACTCGTGCTTTTTCCGACGCT
>JANYHG010000083.1 GCA_025359165.1 Hyphomicrobiaceae bacterium | reverse complement strand
GTTGGCCAAGGCGGGCGGTTATAAATATCCCGCCAGCCAGACGCCCTGGCAGGAAATCCAACGCGGTATCGTTGGTGAGTTGGCACAAGGTATGGTGCTGAAACCTGCCGTCAAATATCAAAAGGTCGCCGTCACCAAGGGTATTCCCCGCGACAATCATTGAGCGTCGCTTCGCGCCTCGCTTGCCAACCACATTTGCCGGAAATCATCCGACACGTGTAAGAACGGTTGTGGTGGCCCAAATCGTCGGCGCAGTTGCCGACGATCGCACGTTGGTTTCTTGCCAGCGCTGCGATCAGCCACCTCAATGCGTGACGTTACTTCATCGCTGCAATAATCGTTGTGGAGACCTGGAACCAGACACCGCTGTTGGTCGTGCCAAGCTGCCGGAAGGCGGTGATGCAGGCTATGGCAATCAAAGACGCCAGCAGGCTGTATTCGATCGCGGTGGCACCGGTCTCATCGGCTGCAAATCGATGCGCCAAGGATTTTGCAGACGTGATCATGTCGGCCATCTCGCGCCTCGTTTCAACATTCATCACGACTTCCCGATCCCGTCCATGATTCAGACGAGCAAATCGCGCAACATCGCTAGCAGCGGAATATCCGCCGGCGGCATTTCGAAATCACTCAATCGTCCAGCGCGCACCCAAGCGATCGCCTGGCCTTCGCGCGGCACCACGTCGCCCCCCCACTTGCGGCAGATATAAAGGGGCATCAGCAGATGAAACGTCTCGTAGGCGTGGCTGGCGAAAGTGAAAGGCGCAAGACACGCTGGCTTGACCTCGATCGAGAGCTCTTCCTCAAGCTCGCGGATCAAGGCCGCTTCCGGCGTTTCTCCAGCCTCGACTTTACCGCCCGGGAACTCCCACAATCCCGCGAGCGACCGCCCCGGAGGACGTTTCGCAATCAGCACTCGCCCGTCGACATCGACCAGCGCGCAGGCTACGACGAGAACCGTCTTCTTGCCCATGCTCATGCCAGTATCGCCACCAAACGTTAATTTACTTTCTATCTTCGAAGCTTTGAATTTGAATTAACTGCGATAGTCGGCGTTGATCGAGACGTAATCGTGCGTGAGGTCGCAGGTCCAGACCGTGGCTTGGCCGCCGCCGACGCCAACGTCGATGCGAATGACGATGTCGCTGTTCTTCATGTAGGCGGCGACGGTCGCCTCGTCGTATTCGGCGGCGCGCTCACCGTTGCGGGCGACGCAATGCGGCCCGAACCAGATCGCCATCTGGTCCCGATCAGCGGCCTCGCCGCTCTTGCCGACGGCCATTACCACCCGCCCCCAATTGGGGTCCTCGCCGGCGATGGCACACTTGAGGATAGGAGAGTTCGCGCACGCGCGCGCGATGGTGCGTGCCGCTTTCCAGCTCTCGGCACCCCAGACCTGAAAGGTGACGAACTTGGTCAGTCCTTCGCCATCCTTGACGACCTGCAGCGCCAGATCGTGCATCACCTCGCGCAGTGCTTCGGCAAAAATCCCGCAGGCCGCGTCCGCCATGTCGGCGATGACAGGCGCACCGCGCTTCGCCGATGCTCCGGTTGCAAACACAAGCAACGTGTCGCTGGTGGAGGTGTCGCCATCGACTGTGGCACAATTGAATGTGTGGTCGGCCAGCGGCGCGACCAGCCGCTGCAACAGCGACCGCTCGATGGCCGCATCGGTGAAGATGAAGCACAGCATTGTCGCCATGTCGGGCGCGATCATGCCGGCACCCTTGCAGAAGCCGTTGATATGCACATCGACGCCACCGATCTTGACGGTGCGCGTCGACAATTTCGGATAGGTATCCGTCGTCATGATCGCGCGTGCGGCAGCTTCAGTGGCGTCGCCTTTGCCCGCCTTTGCCATGCCGGAGAGCAGCGGTGCGAATTTCGATGCGTCCATCGGTTCGCCGATCGTGCCCGTTGACGCCAGAAATACATCCTGCAGTTTGCAGCCGACCGCCTTGGCTGCATGCTCGGCAGTGATGCGCACGGCGTCACGGCCGCGTTGCCCCGTGAATGCGTTGGCGTTGCCCGAATTGACGACGACGACGCGAGCGCCGCCGCCGTGTTGCAGACTTTCGCGGCACCATGTGACCGCCGCCGATGCCGTTTTCGATTGCGTCAGCACCCCTGCAGCGATCGTGCCTTCGTCGAGAACGGCGACCATCAGGTCGGTGCGGCCTTGGTAGCGTATTCCCGCCTCCGCCGTCGCAAATCGCACGCCGTCGACGATCGGCATCACGGGCAAAGTTTTAGGCGCAAACGGAGAGATTTTTGCAGCAGCGGCCATCGGGAGATCTCGGATATGAAGCAGGTTTGGAGTGAGTGCGAAGTGCCCGTTACATGGCGGGCACGGCGCCCATGAAGTCGCGTTTGCCGATGTCGACGCCATTCGCGCGAAGGATCGAATAGGCTGCGGCCGCATGGAAATAGAAATTCGGCATGCCGAACATCAGCAGATATTGCTGCCCTTTGAACGTCATCGGATTGCCGGCGATCTTGATGGCGATATCGCGAGTTTCGGAGCCGTCGATCTGCGCCGGTTTGACCCCTTCGATGAACGCGATCGTCTTGGCGATACGTGCCTTGAGTTCGGCGATCGTCTTCTCGTTGTCTTCCCAGTTCGGCACGTCGATGCCCGCGAGACGCGCGGTAACGCCCTTGGCGAAATCACAGGCGATCTGCACCTGTCGGGTGAGCGGGAACATGTCGACGATCAGCCGCGCACTGGTGATCGCGAGCGGATCGATTTTCTTGGCGGCGCAATGGGCTTCGGCCTTGTCGAGGACACCGGACATCCCTTTCAGAAACTGCACGAATACCGGCACCGACGACTGGTACATGGTGATGGACATGACGACCTTATCTCCCCGTTGAAAAGCTGGACCGCACTGCTATCGCACTCCGGCAGTTTTGGCCACACACACGCTTGACGGCAGCGCGTGAAAACGCGCAAATCCGATCATCTCGATCGTGTGGCTTACGCCCACGCCCCCGCTACCCTCGCGCACATCAGACAAGGATATTCCGCCGTGAAACGAGTTCTTCTCACCGGTGCCGGCGGCGATGTCGGCCAGCGCATCACCCCGCTGCTCAAGGCAATCTATCCCGACCTCGTCCTGTCCGACATGAAGCCGCTGCCGAATACCCATGGGCTGCCTTTCCGGCAGGCCGAGCTGTCCGATTTGCCTTCGGTAAAGGCGGCAGTGGCTGATATCGACGGCATTATCCACCTCGGCGGTTACTCGATCGAGGGCCCATGGGAAACGATCCTCAACGCCAACATCGTCGGCTGCTACAATCTTTTTGAATCCGCCCGCCTGGCCGGCGTGAAGCGCATCATTTTCGCGTCGTCTAATCATGCGGCAGGCTTCTACTTGCGCGAGGAAACCATACCGGCGGAAGCACCGCCCCTCCCAGACAGCCGCTACGGCGTGTCGAAAGCATTCGGCGAAGCACTCGGCGCGCTTTACGCGATGAAGCACGGCATCGGCGTGACGTCGTTGCGGATCGGCAATGTCGGCGAAGTGCCGCTCGACGTGCGGCGCCTGTCGATCATGCTGCACCCGGAAGATCTGGTGCAGCTCATTCGTATCGGACTGGAACATCCCGATATCGTCAATGAAGTTTTCTACGGGATCTCGGGCAATACGCGCGCGTGGTACGACAATACGCGGGCTGAAAAGTTCGGCTATCGCCCCAAGCACGACGCCGAAACACAACTGAAGCACGCGGAGGCCGAGCAGAAAAAGCTCAGCCCGGATACCGTCGCCGACGCTTATCAAGGCGGCGGGTTCTGCTCGATTGAATACACCGCCGATATGGCCACCATCATGGACAAGCTCGACCGCACTATGGACTTCAGCGGCTGATCTTACGCCCCCACTTTCATTCGATTTCTGGAAACTTGCATCATGTCTTCATCCATGCCGCGCCCGATGTTCACCGACACGCACGAAAGTTTCCGCCGCACCGTGCGCGCATTCGTCGAGCGTGAGATTGCGCCCCACCACGCCAAGTGGGAACAGGACGGCATGATCAGCCGTGAGGCCTGGTTGAAAGCCGGTGAAGCGGGCCTGTTGTTGCCCGCCATGGACGAGGAGTTCGGCGGCGGCGGTGGCGATTTCCTCATGAGCGCGATCATCGTCGAGGAATTGGCGGCCGGTGGATACTCCGGCCCAGGCTTCGGATTGCATTCCGATATCGTGGCGCCGTACATCTTCAAGTACGGGTCCGACGAACAGAAGCGTGAGATCCTGCCGAAGATGGCGCGCGGGGAAATCATCGGTGCCATCGCTATGACCGAGCCGGATACCGGCAGCGATCTGCAAGCGATCAAGACCACGGCGCTGCGCGACGGCAACGAAGTCGTCGTCAACGGATCGAAAACCTACATCACCAACGGACAGATGGCCGATCTGGTCATCGTCGTCGCCAAGACCGACCCAAAGGCCGGCGCGAAAGGCACCAGCCTCGTCCTCGTCGAGCGGGGGCGTGACGGCTTCACGCGCGGTCGCAATCTGGAAAAACTCGGCCTCAAGGCGCAGGACACATCGGAGCTTTTCTTCGACAACGTGCGTGTGCCCACGTCGAACATCCTCGGTGCGGAGGGGCAAGGGTTCAAATACTTGATGCAGGAGCTGGCGCAGGAACGTCTGATCATCGGCCTCGGCGGCGTCGCGCGGCTCGAAACCATTCTCGCGCAGACGATCGCCTACACCAAAGAACGCAAGGCCTTCGGGCAACCGGTCGCCAGTTTTCAGAATACCCGCTTCGTGCTGGCTGAAGTGGCGACGCAAGTGAAGGTGGCGCGCGTCTTCACCGACTGGTGCCTGGCGCAGCATCTGGAAGGCAAGCTCGATCCCGCCACCGCCGCAATGAACAAGTGGTGGACGTCGGATCTGCAGTGCAAGCTGATCGACGAATGCCTGCAGCTGTTTGGCGGCGCTGGCTACATGTGGGAATATCCTGTCGCCCGTGCCTACGCCGACGCCCGCGTGCAACGCATCTACGGCGGCACCAACGAGATCATGAAGGAAATCATCGCGCGCTCGATTTTGTAGGTCTCGCCATGACACACGACGCGCTAATCTCCCGTCTGCCGAAGTGTGAGCTGCATGTCCACATCGAGGGTACTCTCGAGCCCGAACTCATGTTCGCGCTCGCGGCCCGCAATCACATCCGCCTCCCCTATGCGACCGTCGCCGAGGTGCGGCAAGCCTACCAGTTCAGCCGGCTGCAGGATTTTCTCGACATCTACTATCAGGGCATGTCGGTGCTGCTGCACGAGCAGGATTTCTACGATCTCGCCTGGGCGTATCTGCAGCGCGCGCACGCCGACAATCTGGTCCACGTGGAAATGTTCTTCGACCCCCAGGGCCACACCAGCCGTGGCGTGAGCTTCGATACCGTCGTCGACGGCTTGAACCGCGCCTGCGTCGAAGCTGCCGCTACGTTCGGCATCAAAGCCAGCCTCATCATGTGTTTCTTGCGGCATCTGGACGAGTACGACGCGGAGAAGACGCTCGACGCAGCGCTGCACCACAAAGCCAAAATCATGGGTATCGGCCTCGACTCGTCCGAACAGGGCCACCCGCCGAGTAAGTTCGCACGCGTGTTCCGGCGCGCACGGGACGCGGGCTTTCACCTGTTCGCTCATGCCGGTGAAGAAGGCCCGCCCGACTATGTCTGGCAGGCGATCGATATTTTGGGAGTAGACCGCATCGACCACGGCAACAGGTCGATGGAGGATCGTTCGCTGGTGCAGCGCTTGGCGCGCGACCGCACGCCGTTGACGCTGTGCCCGCTCTCCAATCTGAAACTTCGCGTCATCGACGATCTCGCGCGGCATCCGCTGCGCGAGATGATGGCCAGCGGGTTGGTCGTCACGCTCAATTCCGACGATCCCGCCTACTTCGGCGGCTATGTGAACGATAACTACCGGGCGCTCGATACCGCGCTCTCGCTCCGACGCGATGAGGTGATCGAGGTTGCGCGCAACGGCTTCAGCGCCGCGATCATGACCAAGACGGATCGCGCCGAGATGCTCACGCGCTTCGATGCTGTCGTGGCGGCGATCAGCGACACCGAAGATGGCAACTCATAAAAATCAAGCGCGCGCCGCCGCCAGTCCCGCCGCGACGATCTTGTCCACCGTCACGCGTATCTGGTTTTCGAGCGGTGGCGAAAAGGGTATCGGCAGGCGCGGCGCGCCCAAACGCTTGGCGATCTTGACGTTCGACGGCCCCAACTGATCGATGACGCGGGCGACGATCTCGCCACCGAAGCCGCCGACCTCCACTGCCTCGTGAACGACCAGCAGCCGCTTGGTTTTGGCGACGGACGCTAGCACTGCCGCCTCGTCCCAGGGCCACAGCGTGCGCAGATCGAGCACGTCGGCGTGCACACCCTGCTCGGCCAAAGACGCCGCAGCTTCTGAAACCTTCGGCACGATCGCAGACCACGTGACGATCGTCAGATCCTTGCCCTCGCGCAGCCGCCGCGCTTTGCCGAATGGGATCGGCGCGATCTCGCCTGCAGGCATCGTTCCCGTCAGCGGCCACAGGTCTTTCGGATCGAAGAACAGTACCGGATCGTCGGAGCGGATGGCCGAAACCATCAGCCCCGCTTCGTCCTCCGCGCAGCTCGGTGCCACTACGATCACGCCGGGCAGATGCACGAACCAGCTCTCAAGCATTTGCGAGTGTTGCGCCGCCGAGTTGCGCCACATGCCGTGTGGCATACGTACGACCACCGCCGGTCGCGCCTGACCGCCGAACATGTAGCGGATCTTGGCGATCTGATTGACCAATTCGTCCATCGCGCACATGACGAAATCGAAGATACGCATCTCGATGATCGGGCGCGTGCCAACGAGCGCGGCACCAAGACCCGCGCCCATGATGGTACTCTCCGAGATCGGCGTCGACACCACGCGTTCCGGGCCGAATTCTTCGAGAAAGCCCCTGTATTGGCCCCAGAGGCCACCACGCGCGACATCCTCTCCAAGCACCCAGACGGTTGGATCGCGGCGCATTTCCTGCTGCACCGCGAGCCGACCCGCGTCGACCAGCGTCACCTCGATAGTCGCATCGGCTTTAGACATGACGCACCGCTCCGATATCCTGCACATCGTCGAACGCGGTCGACGGTCGTGGCCATTGTGCAGCGTGCGCAGTCGCGCGACAGGCCGCCATTTCTGCAGCAGCTGCCGCATCGATCGTATCGAGATCTTTGGCGCCCCGCTCACTCAGCGTCGTGCGCAGGCGGGCGATGGGGCAGCCAGCCTTGCCGGCAGCCACCTCGGCTGGAACGCGCCACGCTGCGGCATCCGTCGAGGTGTGTCCGGTCCAGCGATAGGTGCGGGCATGCAGAATGCGCGGTCCGCCACCGCTACGCACGTCAGCCAGCAGTTGTGCCGCCGCCGCATCGACGGCGATCACGTCGTTGCCGTCGACCGACAGTCCCGTCACGCCGAGACTTTCGGCGCGAGCCATGACGCCGGGGCCGGCGGTCACGCTCGCTGTGGCGGTGAAGGCTGCCACGCCGTTGTCCTCGCACACGAACAGCACCGGCAACCGGAACAACGCCGCCCAGTTGAAACCTTCGAGAAACGGCCCGCGATTGACCGCGCCATCGCCGAAGAAGCACACCACGACCGCTTCCGATTTGAGCATTTTGAGCCCCTGCGCGGCTCCGACGGCAATGGGAATGCCGCCGGTCACGACGCCGTTCGCACCCAACATGCCGACCGAGAAATCGGCGATGTGCATCGAGCCACCCTTGCCGCCGCAATAGCCGCCTTCGCGTCCAAAAAGTTCGAGAAACATGCGGCCGGCCTCGGCACCTTTGGCGAGCGCGTGGCCATGGCCGCGATGGTTCGACGTGATCCGATCCGCGCGGCCGAGGTTTGCGCAGACACCGGCTGCCACACCTTCCTGTCCGATCGAGACATGCAGGGGGCCTGGAATTTCGCTGGCCTTGTGCGCTTGCAACGCTGTTTCCTCGAATGACCGGATCCGCACCATGGTGGCGTAGAGATCGGTCAGGCGGGCGAGATTATGCCCGCTTGCGCTCGTGCGCGAGGCACCCTTCGTCTTGCTCATCGCAATTTGCCCTCAAGTTCTTGTTGGCTGCGATCCTCGGGGGGCGTAGGCTAAAAATCAAGCCGTGCGTGGAATGTCCGCACTGGCAATCGCTCACCAGCCCATCCCGTCGATTGAATGACCCAAAGTCTCGTCCTCGACAGCGTCACGCATCTGACTGCGGCTCACCGGGGCGCGGCGGCGGTGTGTGCCTCGCACGGCGGCACTTACGCTGGCTTTTATGCGGCGAAGATGGGTGTCGGCGCGGTCATCCTCAACGATGCCGGTGTGGGCCGTGATCAAGCCGGTATCGCCGGGCTGAAGCTGCTCGATGGGCTTGGCGTGCCCGCCGCGTGTATCGCGCATACCAGCGCCCGCATCGGCGATGGACATGACGGCCACGCGCGCGGTGAAATCTCGTTCGTCAACGATACCGCGCTCAGGCTCGGTGTGCGCGTGGGCATGTCGTGTGCGACCGCGCTGCATCATCTTGCGCAATCGCCGCTGGTCGCATCGCCGCCGCCGCCCGCGCTGGCCGAGGCGCGTTTCGATATTCGGGTGGATCACGCGCAGGGCGTCGGCGACGATGCCGTTCGCGTGTTCGGTATCGACAGCAACGCGCTGGTCATCGCCAGCGATGCGGGGCACATCGCCGTGACAGGCAGTCACGGCGGCCTGCTCGGCAACAAGCCAGAAACGGCGATCAAAGTGGATGTGCGTGCGGCGATCTACAACGACGCCGGGATCGGCATGGACGCAGCCGGCATTTCTCGGTTGCCAGCGCTCGACGCGCGAGGAATAGCAGGTGCCTGCGTTTCGGCGATGTCGGCTCGCATCGGCGATGCGCGCTCCACCTACGACGACGGCATCATTTCAGCCCTCAACGACTGCGCGCTGCGCGCCGGCGGCAGCGTCGGCCAATCGTGCCGTGCCTTCGTCGCGACGATGGTGCGGGCATAAACATTTGCAACACCGGGGTCGCTCATGAAAGTCAAACTGCACCACATCAATCTCTGCTCCAACGACGTCGCAGCGTTGGACGAGTTCTACCGCACCGTACTCGACCTCGAGCGGGAACCGTCCATGGAAGCGATGCGCGCTACCACGACGGACAGCTACGACGGCAAGGTCGCATTCGTCACCGATGGCACGACTCAGATGCATCTGGCGCAAAAGGACTTCAACGTCGGCTTCCGCACCGGGCAGATCGTCAATCCGCTGGCGAAAGGCCACATCGCGTTCCGCACGGATGACATGGATGCCTTCATCAAGCGTCTCGAAGCCAAGGGCATCGCCTATTCCGACTACGGCGATTGGGCCATCAAAGGATGGCGGCAAATTTTCTTCCACGATCCGGACGGCAATGTCGTCGAAGTGCATGCAGAGACGGCATAACGCAGACGAGCCTACTGCAGCGTCGCAATGGGGCGCACGGCGACGCGTTCGGATTGGTTGAGCAGCGCCTTGGCGAGTTCGAAGGCGTCTTTGGCAGGGAGCGCGTAGGGTGCCTCCTGTTCGAAGCGCAGCAGCACGACGCTGTCGTATT
>JANYHG010000082.1 GCA_025359165.1 Hyphomicrobiaceae bacterium | reverse complement strand
CGGATGCTTCCAGTCGCTGCCCATGCCAACTAGCAGCGCGCCCACGCAGGACCCGATGTCGCCCACCAGGGGTGCGGCGATTTCGACATTGCTGTCCATCTCGCGCGGTTCGATGTCGACCTGGATGAACTTCTGGGTGCCAGCGGCTCCCCACGTCTTGCCTTTACCGTGAGACAGCAGCCAGTTCAGCCGTGCGCCGATCAACATCACGACGTCGGCGTCTTTAAGTACCATCGAGCGCGCAGCCGCGGCCGATTGGGCATGTGTGTCAGGGAGCAGACCCTTGGCCATGCTCATCGGTAGGTAGGGAATGCCGGTGCGCTCGACGAGACGCCGGATGTCCTCGTCGACCTGAGCGTAGGCAGCACCTTTGCCGAGAATGATCAACGGCTTCCTGGCGGCCTTCAGAAGCGCGAGGGCACGGTCGACCGCTGCCAGCGACGGGATTTGTGCCGGCGCAGGATCGATCACCTTCACGAGCGACTTCGCGCCAGCGGCGGCATCCATAACCTGACCAAAAAGTTTGGCCGGCAGATCCAGATAGACGCCACCGGGACGCCCCGAAACCGCCGAGCGGATCGCACGGGCAACGGCGATGCCGATATCGGCGGCATGCAACACGCGGTAAGCGGCCTTGCAAACGCTCTTGGCGACGGCCAGTTGGTCCATTTCCTCGTAGTCGCCCTGCTGCAGATCGACGACCTCACGCTCGGACGAACCCGAGATGAGGATCATCGGAAAGCAGTTGGTCGTCGCATGCGCCAGCGCCGTCAGGCCGTTGAGGAAGCCGGGAGCCGAAACAGTGAGGCAGACGCCCGGCTTCTGGGTCAGGTAGCCGGCGATCGACGCGGCATAGCCAGCGTGCTGTTCGTGGCGGAACGCGATCACGCGCATGCCTGCGGCCTGCATGTAGCGGCCAAGGTCGGTGATCGGAATGCCGGGCACGCCGTAGATCGTGTCGATGCCGTTCAGTTTGAGCGCATCTATAACCAGGTGAAAACCATCGGTCAGGTTCTGAGACTGTGCATCGGACGACATGATCGGTTCTTTCCCCTTGACCCATTCGGGCCGTGTCGATTGCGGCTAGCGATTGTCGAACAGCCGGTCGGTGTCTTCAGTCGATATCTACAAATTTTTCAACGTGTTCGCGCAACCGCAGCGTATGCTCGCGCACCAGCCGCTCCGCCCGATCCGTGTCGCGCGTTTCCAGTGCCGCAACGATTTCCTGATGGTCGACAATCGAGCGCTTGGCGCGGTCTTGTTCGCCTATCGTGCGGTTACGAATGGCCCGCACGTGAAAAAACAACTCGTCTGCCAGCTTCGAAATCAGCGGGCAACCGCCTAAGCCGACGATCGTTTGATGGAAACGGATGTTGGCGTCGGAGTATTCGCCCATGTTCTGCGCGACGGCATCGGTCGAGAACGCGTCGATATGTTCGTGCAGGCTTTTCAGGTCATCGTCGCTCGCTTCCGTCGTCGCGAGACGCGCGGCCATACTTTCCAGCGCCGCCCACACCGTGATCATGTCGAGAATTTCTGATTTGGTCTTGCGCACGATATAGATCCCGCGCCGCGCCACGATCTTGACGAGCCCCTCGCTTTCGAGCTGCGCCAAAGCCTCCCGCAACGGCGTGCGCGAAACGCCGAAGCGTTCCGACAAGTCGCGTTCGTCGAGTTTCAGTTCCGCGCCGGGATCGTAGATGTTCAAATTGGTGATCGCAGCCTTCAGCGCCTCATAAGTCCGAGCTTTCAGGCTCAGACCTTCATTGATGGGCACAATTTTGAGCTGCAGCTCAGACATCCGCGACGCCTCTCCCCGGTCACCGTACGAGCCGCGCAGGCCGGGATGTTTTGATCAAACATCTCTCAGCGACTTGGTTCCTGGTATGCCATAAACCAATCTGCCGTCGCACTGTCAAGGCTCCGCTGCAGGAAGTTATGCATTGCCCAAAATTTAAGCTAACCATATCGGGCGTGAGAGCCGAAATGCTGCTAGACTTCGATTCGACTGCGGAGGTGACTGAATGCTCAAGACGCGCATCATTCCCTGTCTCGACGTGAAAGACGGCAGAGTCGTCAAAGGCATCAATTTCGTCGATCTCGTCGACGCGGGCGATCCCGTCGAGGCTGCCGCCGCTTATGACGCCGCCGGCGCGGACGAGCTCTGCTTTCTCGACATCACCGCGACACACGAAAATCGCGGCATCATTTTCGACATCATCGAACGCACTGCGGCTCGGTGCTTCATGCCGCTGACCGTCGGCGGTGGTGTCCGCACGCTCGACGACATCAGACGCCTGCTCCAAGCGGGTGCCGACAAAGTGTCGATCAACTCCGCCGCCGTCGCCAACCGGCAGTTCATTAAGCACGCTGCAGAGAAGTTCGGGGCACAGTGCATAGTGGTCGCGATCGACGCGAAGCGGCGGCAGCATCAAAACGGGGATAACCGCAGCCAATGGGAAATCTATACCCACGGCGGCCGCAAATCGACGGGAATAGATGCCTTGGAGTTCGCCAGCGAAGTCGCCGCTCTCGGTGCCGGTGAAATACTGCTGACGTCCATGGACCGCGACGGCACCAAGGCCGGATTCGACCTCGATCTCACCCGCGCCGTTTCCGATGCCGTTTCGATACCGGTCGTCGCATCAGGCGGCGTGGGATCACTCGACGATCTGGTGGATGGCGTCAAATCAGGGCACGCGAGTGCGGTGCTCGCCGCATCCATTTTCCATTTCGGTACGTATACTATAGGCCAAGCCAAAACTCGCATGAGCGAGGCCGGTCTCCACATGCGCGATGTCCCTAGAACAGCGGAGAACCTGAATTGAACGACCGCAAATTGCGCACTGACAACGCAGCCGCCGAAGAACGGCGAAAATATTTTCGGTAACTGCTTCGTGGACTGTACGTTTTCGTGGTGTTCAGGCGTTACGCACCTACTGGGCATTCCTCTGAGCGCCCAGCGAAACAAATTCCGCAACATCGGGGCGAAATGAGTTTACTCGCAAGCGACACAAATACGGAGCCTTCAATTCGGCGGGCGCTTTTGGATATGCGCTCAGAGGCAGTTGGGCAACTCCGTGGCAAATTCGTCTCGCGAACTTATACCCGCCCTATTTTTGTGGTTTAGTATTCAACTCGGATGGTGACTGAAGAGGCGGTGACAACATGATGCCGAAACAGGACAACATCTTCGACCTCTACGCCAAGTCGTACGAGAGTTCGAAGCAAAGCAGGATGGCCCTGCGCGACTATCTAGAAGGCTGCAAAACGGACCCGTCCTTCTACGCGGGACCAGCAGAGCGGATGCTGGCCGCTATTGGCGATGCCGAACTGGTCGACACAGCCAAAGACTCCCGGTTAAGCCGGATCTATTCGAACCGGACCATCAAGGTCTACCCGACCTTCAAAGACTTCTATGGCCTTGAAGAGACGATCGAGCGCATCGTCGGCTATTTCCGCCACTCGGCGCAGGGTCTGGAAGAGCGCAAACAGATCCTGTACCTGCTTGGTCCCGTTGGTGGCGGTAAATCGTCGCTCGCGGAGCGTCTCAAAGAGCTGATGGAATACCGACCGATCTACGTCTTGGCGACCCAGGACGAGGTCAGTCCGGTGTTCGAGAGCCCGCTCGGGTTGTTCGATCCAAACACCATGGCTCCGATGCTCGAAGAGCGGTACAGCATTCCGCGTCGGATGTTGCCCGGTATCATGAGCCCATGGGCCGTCAAACGCCTGGATGAGTTCGGCGGCGACATCTCCAAATTCTCTGTCGTCAAGCTTCTGCCTTCGAAACTTCGGCAGATCTGTATTTCGAAAACCGAACCTGGTGATGAGAACAATCAGGATATATCGGCACTCGTCGGCAAGGTCGATATTCGCAAACTCGAGCACTTCGGCCAGAATGACGCCGATGCGTATTCCTACTCGGGTGGCCTCAATCGAACGACACAAGGCGTGCTCGAATTCGTCGAAATGTTCAAAGCACCCTTGAAGATGCTGCACCCGTTGCTGACAGCGACGCAGGATCGCTCCTACGTCGGTACCGAGAACGTTGGTGCCATGCCCTATCAGGGCATCATCATCGCGCATTCGAACGAAAGCGAGTGGCAAAGCTTCCGCTCGAACAAAAACAACGAAGCGTTTCTCGATCGCATCTGCGTCATCACCGTCCCCTATTGCTTGCGGGTGTCGGAGGAAAAAAAGATCTACGAGAAGTTGCTGCAGTCGAGCGACTTGCGTAGTGCACCGTGCGCCCCCGGGACGCTGGAAATGCTGGCCCGTTTCTCGGTGCTCTCGCGTCTTGCGGAACACGAAAATTCGCAGTTGTTTTCGAAGATGCGCGTCTATGACGGTGAGAGCCTGAAAGACACCGACCCGCATGCCAAGACGCTGCAGGAGTATCGCGACGCAGCAGGCGTCACCGAGGGAATGGACGGTGCATCGACGCGCTTCGCCTACAAAATCCTCTCCGGCACCTTCAACTTCGACAACAACGAAGTCGCTGCAGATCCGGTGCATCTCCTCTACGTCATCGAGCAGGCGGTTCGCCGCGAGCAGATGCCCGAGGAGACGGAGAGCCGATATCTGGAGTTTCTCAAGGAGGAATTGGCACCGCGATACGCCGAGTTCATCGGGAATGAGGTGCAGAAAGCGTATCTAGAAAGCTATTCCGACTTCGGCCAAAACCTGTTTGACCGTTATGTCGCCTACGCCGACGCGTGGATCGAAGATCATGACTTCAAAGATCCCGACACCGGCAACCTCATGAGCCGTCAGGTTCTCGAACAGGAACTGTCGAAAATCGAGAAACCGGCCGGGATCGCCAATCCGAAGGACTTCCGTTACGAAGTCGTCAAATTCGCGCTTCGTGCGCGCGCCAAGAATGGCGGTAAAAACCCTAGCTGGACATCTTACGAGAAGATTCGTGACGTGATCGAACGTCGCATGTTCAGTCAGGTCGAGGATCTCTTACCAGTCATCTCGTTCGGCAAGAAAGCTGATCACGACACCGAAAAGAAGCACGACGAGTTCGTCAACCGCATGGTCTCGCGCGGCTACACCCCTCGGCAAGTGCGTCGTCTCGTCGAATGGTACATGCGCGTGAAGAAGGCTGGCTGACGCCCGCGACGGGCGAACGGGCGTGTAGCGAGGAGGTTCGTTATGCACGACACTTCATCGCTATGCGCCACTCGCGGTTCGTTCGTTGCAATCGTCTCCTTGCAGTTGTTCAAGCGAAGAAGCTTCCATGCAAATTGTCGACCGTCGCCTGAATCCGAAATCGAAAAGCCTGGGCAATCGGCAACGGTTCCTACGCCGCGCAAAGGCCGAGATTCGCGAAGCCGTCAAAGATGCGATCAAAAACCGCAAGGTTTCTCAGGCCGATGCCGGTGAAAAAGTCACGATTCGCTCTAAAAACCTGCGTGAACCCTCGTTTGGACTTGGGCGTGGGATCGGCAATCGCGACTTCGTTCTTCCAGGCAACGAGCAATACAAAGTCGGCGACGCGATACCGAAGCCGCCGGGTGGCGGTGGTGGCGGCGGCAAGGGCCGCGAGGGCAGTCCCGACGGTGAAGGGCAGGACGAGTTCAGCTTCGTCTTGAGCCGCGATGAATTCCTCGACTTGTTCTTCGAGGATTTGAAACTCCCGAACCTGATCAAGGTCAAACTCAAAGATCTGAAAGTTTCCAAACCTGCACGCGCTGGCTTTTCTGCGGACGGGTCGCCGGCGCGGCTCAACCACGTGCGGACCATGCGCAACAGTCTTGGACGGCGCATCGCGTTGCGACGTCCAACAGAGGCTGAAATCAAAGCGATCGAGGACGCGCTCGCGCTGGCCGAGGCAGAACCGCAGCGCGACGAAACCGCCATCGCCGAGCTTGCGCGGCAGCTCGAATACAAGCGCCGCATGCGTAAAACAATCGCCTTTATCGACCCACTCGACCTTCGCTACAACAGGTTCGAGCGCGTGCCGAAACCGACTACCCAGGCCGTCATGTTCTGCTTGATGGACGCATCGGCCTCGATGACCGAAAGCCTGAAGGATCTGGCGAAGCGCTTTTTCATGCTGCTTCACCTTTTTCTAACCCGCCACTATCGCGAGGTGCACATCGTCTTCATCCGCCACACCTCGACTGCGGCGACCGTGGACGAAGAAACCTTTTTCCGAGGTACCGAAACCGGCGGTACCGTCATCTCGTCGGCGCTCGAAGAAATGATGCGCGTGGTGCGGCAATCTTATTCGCCGGCAGAC
>JANYHG010000069.1 GCA_025359165.1 Hyphomicrobiaceae bacterium | reverse complement strand
AAACCAAACGTCTCACCCGCCTCAGAACATGCCTTCGAACTTCTTTTTGAAGCGCGACAGACGACCGCCGCGATCCATCAACTGCTGATTGCCGCCGGTCCAGGCCGGATGCGTCAACGGATCGATGTCGAGGTTGAGCGTATCGCCCTCTTTACCGTAAGTCGAATATGTCGTGAACGACGTACCGTCGGTCTGCATGACGGTGATCTGATGATAGTCCGGATGAAAATCTTCGGTCTTGTTCATGGTCGGTCTCGCTGGCAGATCTTGTACGCACCATGCCAAGCCGTCCCGCAAAACGAGCGCACCCAGCAAAATGTCATGAATTCTCGAGCGGTTTTAGTGGAACCGCACCAAGGTGGCAAGTGGCAATGACGCCGCCATTCTATCGCATGATACCGACGGTCATACGTACCGACTTATGTGGGGCGGCCGCACGCAAACCACAGACGGGTCGCGGCAAGCGATCACGTCGGCGTACCGACCCGACCGCTTGCACATCTGCTCATCAGAACTTCACGCCCTGAACCAACTTACACAAGGATCATGCCGTGGTGCGCCATGTCCTGCGCGGTGTGGCCGGTGAAATTCTGCAATACCGCCACTTCCGAGAAAGCGTCGCCCTGCTTCACGAACACATGTGAGTTGTGACCGTCGTCGGTAACAGTGACGGCTCGATCGATATCGGACGCGCTCGATATATTCATGCCGCGTAGCAATCCCGTGAAGTCAAGATGATCATTCGCCGAAAAATCGGTGATCGTCGTGACGTCGTTGTGCTGGGTTTGGCGATGGATATCGTCGTTGGTCCAGACGAAGGTGTCGGCACCCGTGCCGCCGGTCAGCGTGTCCGAGCCACCGTGGCCGCGCAGCACGTCATTACCTGCGCCGCCATTCAGCACTTCGTTGTGCGTGCTCCCCCTGAGCGTATCGTTGCCCGACGAGCCGATGACCTCTTCGATGCCGTAGACCCGATCGTTGCCCAAACCATTCGCGGTATGCTTGGCGAGATCGACGGTCACGCCTTGCGTCGCTTCCGACATGTCGAGCGTGTCGAAACCCGCACCACCGCGATAGATGTCGTCACCGGCACCAGCCACGATACGGTCGTTGCCTGTGCCGCCCTCGACCACGTCGCTACCGGAACCATCGGACAAGATGTCGTCGCCGCTGTTGCCGGCCAATCTGTCGTTGCCGGCACCACCTGCGACGACGTCGTTGCCACGACCGCCGTTGACGATGTCGTTGCCGGCGTCGCCGAAGAGGTGGTCGTCGCCGCGGTTACCGTAGATCGTATCGTTGCCGTTGCCGCCATGAATGGTGTCGTTGTCGGCCGCCGCTGACCCGTGCGCGGAACTGACGGCGCTCGATCCAGACGAACTGACGCCGCTGCTCCCGTACAGAACGTCATTGCCGCCGCCACCGGAAATCATGTCGCTGCCGGAGCCGCCGAAAATGACGTCATCGCCACTGCCGGAAGCTTTCAGCGAGACGTTGTCCATCAAGCCGCCGAGGCTGTTGTTCTGGCTGGCCAGTTCGCGAAACTCCAGGCGGTCCAGGCCGCCGGTCCCCGTCAGCGAAAGGGAGCCGTGTTGCCACGCTGTAGACTGCGGATCGAATCCACCGACCAGATGATTGTTCCAGTAGACTTGGATGGAGTTTGTCGACGGCGCCGTGCCTGCGCGTTCGGAAAAGTCGAAGGAGAAGTCGTACGACTTGCCCGCTTCCGTATGCACGTCCTGCCAAACTTTGCTGAAGCGTGTGTCGTAGTCCAACTCGACAATTTTGTTGCCTTCGGTGGCGTGGGTTCCGAGAAAGTTTTTCCCCCACACTTCGATACCGGTGTCGGAGTGCCATCCGCCGACCGTTGTGTAATGGCCCCAACTATTGGCGGCCGTCGGTGCTGTTTCAAAGCCGCCGTCGACAAGCAGTTGAGTGCCGCCGACGTCGTTGCCGACAAGCGTATCGTTGCCACCTTTACCGAAAATGACGTCGCTGCCACTCTTGCCATTCAACGCGTCGATACCGTTCGTGCCGTTGATCGTACTCATACCTGCGTCTCCACAAAAGTTTTCCTGCCGGACGCATCGGCGTCGCCAACTCGGTCCGATGATCGCAAGGAGGCACCACCGCCCCCTGGTCATCGATCTACAGGAGGCGCGTTAAACGACACGCCACAACGGGAGGGCAACTAAGCGGCAATTCCATTTTGAAATTGAGGAAAAGCCTGCGCAGATCACGCCACTGCGAAAACCAAAAGCATGCGCATCAAGTCGAATAAAAATAGATGTAAACCGAAGTATTATATTCCACGTGCGCACCGCTTTCGCCGTCGCGAAAAACATCGCTGAAACAGCCTCGGTTCATCAGGCGCAGCCCGTGATCGACACCCCTAGGCCGCCTGCTCCGCCCCAGCCGCCAGCCTGACGATGTCCGCCATGATCGCATTCAAATCGAAATCCTTGGGCGTGTAGATCGCGGCGACGCCGGCGGCCTTGAGGAGGACGGCATCCTCGGGCGGAATGATGCCGCCGACGACGACGGGAATATCGCCGACGCCTTCGCGGCGCATCAGATCGAGCACGTCGCGCACTAGCGACACGTGGCTACCCGACAGGATCGACAGCCCGACCACGTGCACGGCCTCGTCGACGGCGGCGCGAGCGATCTGAGCGGGTGTCAGACGGATACCCTCGTAGACCACGTCCATGCCGCAGTCGCGCGCGCGCACGGCGATCTGCTCGGCACCGTTGGAATGACCATCGAGACCGGGCTTGCCGACCAGGAATTTGACGCGTCGGCCCAACTTGGCCGAGGCGGCGTCGACCGCTTGGCGAATGCCTGATATCTGGTCGTTGGAAGTTGCAACCGACGTTGCGCCACCACCGACGCCGGTCGGCGCGCGATATTCGCCATAGGCGAGGCGCAGAGCGGTGCTCCATTCGCCGGTCGTGACGCCAGCCTTGGCGCACGCGATCGATGCCGGCATGACGTTGGCACCGTCCTTGGCGGCGGCCGTCAGGGCAGCCATGGCTTTGGCTGCGGCTTTGGCGTCGCGTTCGGCTCGCCAGGCCTGCAGGCGCGCGATCTGTTCGGCCTCGACAGCGGGATCGACGACTTCGATCGAAGCGGTGCCGCCAGCGAGCGGCGACTGTGCTGTTTCAGTGAAGCGATTGACGCCGATGACGACCTGTTCGCCGCTCTCGATCTTCTTCAGCCGTGTCGAGTTACTCTCGACAAGGCGGCGCTTCATGTAGTCGATAGCGGCTACCGCGCCACCCATCCGATCGATAGTGGCGAGTTCGGCGGTCGCCTCTTCCTTCAGGCTCGCGACCTTGCGCGCGATTTCCGGCGAACCGTCGAAGATGTCGCCGTATTCGAGCAAGTCGGTCTCGTAGGCCAGCACCTGCTGCATGCGCAGCGACCACTGCTGATCCCACGGGCGAGGCAGGCCCAACGCTTCGTTCCAGGCCGGCAACTGCACGGCACGCGCGCGCGCTTTCTTGGACAGCGTGACGGCCAGCATTTCCAGCAAAATCCTGCTGACGTTGTTCTCGGGCTGGCTCTCGGTCAGACCCAGCGAATTGACCTGCACGCCATAGCGGAACATGAGGAACTTCGGATCTGTGACGCCATAACGTGTGCGGCCGATATCCTCCCACATTTCGGTGAAAGCACGCATCTTGCAGATCTCGGTAACGAAACGCAGACCTGCATTCACGAAGAACGAGATACGCCCGAAGATAACGGCGAAGTCGGCATCCTTGATCTCACCTGAAGCCTTCACCGTGTCGAGCACGGCGATGGCCGTTGCGAGCGCGTAGGCGAGTTCCTGCACAGGCGTCGCGCCGGCCTCCTGCAGATGGTAGGAGCAGACATTGGTCGGGTTCCAGCGCGGCAACTCCTGGCCGGAGAAAACGATAGTATCTTTGATCAGCTTGAGCGACGGCGCGGGCGGGAAGATATAAGTGCCACGCGAGAGATATTCCTTGATGATGTCGTTCTGGATGGTGCCCGTGAGCTTACCCCGATCAGCACCGGTCGCATCCGCCGTGGCGACGTAAAGCGAAAGTAACCAGGCGGCCGTCGCATTGATGGTCATCGACGTATTCATGCGGTCGAGTGGAATACCCGCGAGTAGCGTCCGCATGTCCCCGAGGTGCGAAACCGGCACGCCGACCTTGCCGACTTCGCCGCGCGCCAGCGGGTCGTCGCTGTCGTAGCCGGTCTGCGTCGGCAGATCGAAGGCGATCGAGAGGCCGGTCTGGCCTTTGGCGAGATTGCCCAGATAAAGCGCATTGGATTTGGCGGCCGTCGAATGACCGGCATAGGTGCGAAACAACCAGGGCGCGTCCGGCTTTGCGGTCGAGTTGCCGTTACCTGCCGCCGGCACTTTAACCGATTTACCCGCGTCTGCCTGTCCCATCTGCGGGCTCCTGTGCAATCCAAATCAATTGGATCGAACACTAGCGCATCGATTGTGCGATGCACAACAGAGGTCTAAGTAAGATAACCGCAAGAACGAACGCAGCCGGATGCGATCACGCGCGGTGGAAACGCTCCGGATTGGACTGCGAACGTTCGATCAGGCGTCCGATGCCGACGGCGACCAACAGTCCGCCGATGATCCCGACGGTGGCCGAAAAGATCGTGCACATTAGCCATTGCTCGGTCTTGGCGATCGGGAAAACCTCGAAATAAGTCAGCCCATAGTTGATGAATGCCGACAGCGCAAAACTGAACGGACCCAGCAGCAGCACGAACCACGAATAGACCAGATGCTCGCGAACGAAATACATGGCCGCGCTGCACATGATTGCGATCAGCGTCAGCGTCGATGCCGGGATATCGAACAACGCCTGCAGATGCGGCATGAGAAATGACACGGGCTGTTCCTCGTATTGGGTTCGCGCGGCACGGGTCGGTGGAGGCGAGACATCGGTCCAGCCAACGTAACGGCTAAACGTTAAGGTCCATTTACCGCCCGCTGCGACGGGGTACTCAGCCGCTAAGTAAAGGCCCAAGGGAAAAACAGAGTGTAAAAATATTGCGGTGCACAGTCCGGTGTGGCAATGCAATACGGTTGGACCAGCCATGCATCGTCAGGCATGAGCGCACGCGTTTCGCCCCGAGGAGACAAAACAAATGGCGCAGGCAGCATCACAGACCACTCAAAGCGCTCAGGCCGCCTCGGGCCCGACGACGCAGCTCAAAGATCTGTACGAGATCGGTGAAATTCCGCCGATGGGTCATGTGCCGAAGACGATGTACGCGTGGACCATTCGCGCCGAACGCCACGGCAACCCCGATACGGCAATGCAGGTCGAGGTGATCCCGACGTGGGAACTCGACAGCCACGACGTGTTGGTGCTCGTGATGGCGGCCGGCGTCAATTATAATGGCGTCTGGGCCGCACTCGGCACGCCGATTTCGCCGATCAAGGATGTGCACAAGAACCCCTTCCACGTCGCGGGTTCCGATGCTGCGGGTATCGTGTGGAAAGTGGGCTCCAAGGTCAAGCGCTGGAAAGTCGGCGACGAGGTCGTCATCCATTGTAACCAGGACGATGGCGACGACGAGGAATGCAACGGCGGCGACCCGATGTTCTCGCCCAGCCAGCGCATCTGGGGCTACGAGACCCCGGACGGTTCCTTCGCACAGTTCGCACGCGTTCAGGACAGGCAACTGCTGGAGCGACCGAAGCATCTGACGTGGGAAGAAAGCGCCTGCTACACGCTGGTGCTCGCGACCGCCTATCGCATGTTGTTTGGTCACCGTCCGCATGTGCTGCGCCCCGGTCACAACGTGCTCGTCTGGGGCGCGTCGGGAGGCCTCGGCTCGATGGCGACACAGTTGATTGCCACCTCCGGTGCAAATGCCATCGGCGTCGTCAGTGAAGACGACAAGCGCGACTTCGTCATGCAGTTGGGCGCCAAAGGCGTGATCAACCGCAAGAACTTCAAATGTTGGGGCCAGCTGCCAGTGGTCAATTCGCCCGAGTATGCGGCTTGGATGAAGGAAACACGCAAATTCGGCTCGGCGATTTGGGAAATCACCGGCAAGGGAAACAACGTCGACTTCGTGTTCGAGCATCCCGGCGAGAGCACCTTCCCCGTGTCGGTCATGATCGTGAAGCGCGGCGGCATGGTGGTGATCTGTGCCGGCACCACCGGCTACAATCTGACCATGGATGCGCGCTACCTTTGGATGCATCAGAAGCGTGTGCAGGGCAGCCATTTCGCCAACTATCTGCAGGCCTCGCAGGCCAACAAACTGGTGGTCGAGCGCCGCATCGAACCTTGCATGAGCGAGGTCTACACCTGGGACGAAATTCCCAAGGCGCATATGCGCATGTTCAAGAACCAGCACAAACCCGGCAACATGGCCGTGCTCGTGTCGTCCCCCCGCACCGGCCTCAGGACGTACGAAGACGTACTGGAAGCCAGCGCGAAAAGGGCCTGATCCCCGCTCGGACTACCATTGCGGCACAAGCCGGTTGAACGGTGAGGCGGCGACCGCGAGGTGGTTGCAGTCGCGCTGACGCCCGCTATAAGGGGCGTCAGATGAGCGCTGCGCTTGGGGCCGGCGCGCGGTCGCCGGACGGGCGCGGCCTCACACGAATACGAGCGTTATCATGACAGATGCCAATCTATTCACGCGCCTGGACGCCGGCATGAAATCGGCTGCGCGTAATGTGGCTTTCGTCCAAGCGGGCGGTATCACGCTGCGCTACGATCAGCTCCGCAGTGCCGCCGGCCGTTTTGCCAATACGCTGGCGGCGCTCGGCGTCAAGCCCGGCGACCGCGTCATGGTGCAGGCGGAGAAGTCGATTACGAGCGTGTGCATCTATCTCGCGGTATTGAAGCTCGGCGCCGTCTATAATCCACTCAATACCGCCTACACCGCCGCCGAACTCGAGTATTTCATCGGTGATGCCGAACCCACGGTTCTGTTGATTTCCAAAGCCGCCAAAGCGGCGCTGGCCGCATTGCCGGTTGCAAAAAACATCAAGGCCATCGAAACGCTCGAAGCCGACGGCAGCGGATCGATCCTCGACCTCGCATTCAAGCAGTCCGACGTCCATGCGACGGTGGCGCGGACGCCGAAGGATCTCGCCGCGTTGCTCTATACGTCCGGCACCACCGGGCGCTCGAAAGGGGCGATGATCACCCACGAAAACCTTGTCTCCAACGTCGAGACCCTATCGACGGAATGGGGCTTTTCCAACGCCGACGTGCTGCTGCACGCGCTGCCGATCTTTCACGTGCATGGCCTGTTCGTGGCTTTGCACACGGCACTGCTGAACGGTGCCAAGATCCTTTGGCATACGAAATTCGACCTCAATGCCGTGTTGGCCGACCTGCCGGACGCGACGGTGATGATGGGCGTGCCTACGTTCTACACCCGTATGCTGGGCACGCCCAAATTCACCGCCGAACTCTGCAAGAAATTGCGACTGGTGATCGCTGGATCGGCACCGCTGCTGGCAGAAACGCATATCGAATTCAAAGCGCGGACCGGCCTCGACATCGTCGAACGCTACGGCATGACCGAAACCGGCATGATTACTTCCAATCCCTACCGAACGGGCGAGCGCATTGCCGGGACTGTGGGCTTTGCGCTGCCCGGCGTCTCGGTGCGCATCGCATCCGCAGATGGCAAGGTGCTCCCCACCGGCGAGCCCGGCGTGCTCGAGGTCAAAGGCCCGAACGTCTTCGCCGGCTACTGGCGCAACCCGGAAAAGACCAAGGAAGAATTCCGCGCCGATGGATATTTCATCAGCGGCGATCTCGCAACTCAAGCCGATGATGGCCGCGTGACGATCGTCGGTCGCTCCAAGGATCTGATCATTTCGGGCGGCTTCAACGTCTATCCGAAGGAAATCGAAGACGAGATCAACGCCCTCGAAGGGATCGGCGAGGCCGCCGTTATTGGTCTGCCGCATCCCGATTTTGGCGAAGGCGTCGCAGCCGTTGTGACGGCAGCCGCCGACAAACCGGCCCCCGTCGAAGCCGATATTATCGCTGCCCTCGGCGGGCGGCTCGCCAAGTTCAAATTGCCGAAACGCGTGTTCGTCGTGCCGGAGTTGCCGCGCAATGCGATGGGCAAGGTGCAGAAGGCGGACCTGCGCTCGACGTATCAGGCCACTTTCAAAAATTAACACGTTCTGAACCCGAGTCACCCGTCGGCGTCGAGTTGCGAGCGCAAGCCGTCCGAAACAATGTCGCTTCGGTTTCGGAGAGAAATGCGCTAGTTTGCAACGGCATACGCAGGGTCGAGCCGGCAGAGTGTCAGAACCGGCGACGATCGACCATGACGAGCGGTCAGGGTAGACTTCGACCGCTCGGTCGCAGATCAGGTGCTTGCAGATCTCCACGAGTGGCACTGGCAGCCGCAACGAACTGAGTGTTGGGTGCGTACCATGACGATCAATCCTTACGTGAACGGCTCTTCCTACGCGACGCCGCGCGAGCGCGACCAAAACGGTTACGAACCGGCGCGCGACGTGCAACGCGACCTGCACGACGACTCCATGGACCAGATCCGCGATCTGATCCTGGGCGATCTTCGTCGGCACTGGGACGCGCGGCTGCACACGCTGGAAACCCGATTGCAGACGCTCGAAGACAAGCTCGACGCTTTTCGTCACGAGCACAAAGCCGCCCGCCAAGACCATATTTCAGCTCTTGCTGCCGGCATCGATGACCTCGGCCAGCACATCCGAAGCCTGGCCCGCTCGTAAAACACTGCACGGTACTTCTATCGCCAGATCGTTTGCGCAGAAAATCGGGCGAGCGTTTTCGACACTTGCAAATCTTTCACGTCGCGCGCCCGCTACCGCCGGTCCTTTGCAGATGAGCCCTTCGCGATGACCGATCAGCCCCCGCCTCAAGGCGTCAAGCTTCTCAAGGAACTTCTGTTCGAACGCGAAACGATGCGGCTCGACGAGTTGACCCGTCGTCTGGATGCCGAAGCAAGCGCCGGCAAGCAGCGCGAAGGCCTGTTGTCCGAGCGGCTCGATGCGGTTTTCGAGCGGGCGGGAACCGAAGAGCGCCTGTTGCACAGCGTTTCCAACATCATCGACGGTGCCCTGCGCGCAGCCGAGATCGTCCGTCACGAACCGCTCAGCCAGGCTATTGCGCCGCTGATCGTGCGCACCATCAAAATCCAGCTGCGCGACAGCCAGGACGAGATGGTCGACGCCTTGTATCCGATCACCGGCCGGCTCGTGAAAAGCTACGTCCAGGCCGAAGTCAACAGACGCATGATCGAGATCAACGCGCGGCTCGGCGGCGGTCGGCCTGCGGCGTTGGCGTCAAAGAGTGCGGCGACCGGCGTTTCCATGGGCGACCTCGCTTTGGCCGATGCCAATCGGCTGCGCGTCGAGGAGGTGTTCCTGGTCCGTCGCGGTTCGGGCGATCTGATCGCACACTGGGAGAAGGATACGCCGGCCGAAGGAGCCGCACGCCCTGGCGGCTCGAACCGCGACGTGCTGATTTCAGGCTACATCAGCGGCATCATGACCTTCTCGGAAGAGGCCTTCGGCGCCGCCCCGGGCAGCTTTCGCACACTCGAACTGGAAGACGGCGACCGCATTTTCGTACGCGGTTCGGCGGCACACTTGTTGGCCGTTCGCTGCCGCGGGACCGCCGGGCCTGTCGCCGAACAGGTGATCGACGAAGTCTTTCTCGACACCCTCGAACGCTATCAGCAGGTGCTCGTCGCCGACGGCAGCCGACGCAGCGCAAGCGGCAACCCCGCCGCCACGAGCGCGGCGCAGGCCCAGACCCGCGCCGAGATTGCCGCCATTCTTCCCAACGTCGGCAAAGCGATCGAAAAGCAGACCTTCGACCGTCAGGCCGCGCTTACCAGCGAGCAGGCGGGCAAGGGCGTGGTGGCACCGAGCTTAACCCGCCTCTACGTGTTGATCGGACTTCTGGCGACGCCCTTCCTACTTTGGGGAGCGTGGTCGGCCTACCAGACATTCGAAACGACACGCACCGAAAGTGCGGCCAATCGCGTTTTGGAGACGATCGACGACATCAAGGGCGTACCGCCCAAGGTCGAAGTGGCGCGCGGCGGCCGCGCGCTGACCCTGTCGGGGTTCGTTCCGAGCCCGGCATTGCGTGACGAGATCCTGACCCGGCTGGGCCAGGAGGTACCGCAAGCGAAAGTCCACAATCAGCTCGGCATTCTGCCACGCGACGCGACCGAGGTAGAAGCAGCGCTGGCCCAGTGGCGCACCGAGGCAGAGCGTCAAAGACAAGATGCGCAGACGCTGGCGGTCAATCGTTCGATCGCGCGGGTGCGTCCGCGCCTCGAAGCTGTTCGCATCGCCGTCGTGCGTCAGGAACAGCAGGGCGGCTCTCCAGCGTCCCCCGCACTCGCCGAGTTGCGAGCCGCATTGGATACGGCACTCGACCGCACCAAGCCGCTCGCCGACCTGCGTCCACCGGAAACCAGTCAGTTGGCAGATCTTTGGGCAGCGCTGAACTTGGTCGACACACGTCTTTCTTCGCTACTATCAGGCACACCGGCACCGATATCCCCGACCGAAAGTCAGCCGACGGACCGCGCACAGTTGGCCGAGGACGCCGGTCTGCTGGCCGAGCGGATCGGTGCCGCCGGTCTCGGTCTTGGCGTCCCTACCAACCTCACCGCGCTCGGTGCCAGGATCGACCGCCTCCGGCCGCCCACGCCACGCGACGAATTGGAACAGTTCGTGCGCGCGAACGCGATCTTTTTCGGCAATGGCACCGATTTCCGCGATCCAGGCGCGGCCAACGCGATCCTCGATCAATTGGCGCGGCGACTGCGCGACAACCCCGACCTCACTCTCCGCATCGTCGGCTATACGGACGAACGTGGCGGGCAGGCGATCAACTCGAACCTCGCACAGAACCGTGCCGACCGCGTCGCCGCCGTCCTCGCCGATCGTGGCGTCGGCATGGTCAGGGTCGTTTCGGTCGGCCGCCTGACGAACAAAGACCTGTCGCGGTCCGCCGGACCCAACAGTGCAAACCGGCGCGTCGAATTCGAGCTCGGCTTCACCGGCGAGGCGGAGACTACACCATGAGCCAGCGGCGCAAAGTCGTCATGCTCGGCGAAATGGCCGTCGGCAAGACATCCATCGTGCGCCGCATGGTGCTCGATCGCTTCGACGGCAACTACAAAGGCACGCTCGGCCACGACATTTTCGTCTATCCTCTAACGGGGCTTGGGCCGGCGCGCGATCAAAGTCTGGAGCTGGTGATCTGGGATACCGACGGCGGCCTCGGCGCGAGCGCTTTTCATCTCGATGCGGCCGTCAAAGGCGCGAGCGCCGTGATCGTCGTCGGCGACGTTACCCGGCCGCGTACACTCTCCACGATGGCGGTGCTGTCATCGCAATGCGACGTCCATTTGCCGGGCCGCCCCGTGTATCTATTATTCAATAAAGTGGATTTGCTGGACGCCGATAGCAACTACGATGTGCCTGTCGAGCTGCAGAAAACGCCGCACAGCGTCAGGAAAACCAGTGCCAAGTCGGGCGACAACATCAAAGAAACCTTCATCGATGCCGCAAACGCCATCCTTCGTCGCGGTCTCTGAGGCGACCTCGGGCGCGAGATCTCCACGCGGCACTGCCGCCGAGGTCGATCCGACCATCGATGCGGCACTGGCGCTCGCGGAGCAGAAGGCCTTCGGTGTTCTCTGGCTCGATCCCGACCTGCGGGTCGTCAGTGCCGGGGGCGTATTGCCCGATGGCCTGATCATCGGCGATCACGTCTCAGATGCCCTCATTCCACTGATCGGCCTCGACAGCGCGATCCTGGCGCTCAAAACCCAGACGGCGGCCGAGCCGTTGCGTCTTACCAACACCGCCGTCATGACCAGCGACGGTCAACAGTCGCGCCGTTTTAATATCGATATTTTCTGGAACCATCCGCGGCAGCGCTTTCTCGTACTGCTCGGCATGATTTTCATGCAAGGCTCTCCCACCGCTGAGCTTGATCAGGAAATTCGCAGACGGCGCCTGATTGAACAGGATCTGGCGGCCAAGTCGGCCGAATATGTGCGTATCAATCAGCAGCTCGAAGAATTCGCCTACGTGATCAGTCACGATCTCAATGCGCCGTTGCGTGCTCTGCGCTACCTGACCGACGACCTCAAGGCATCCCTGGCGACGACGAAGACCAGCATCGACACCGAGTTCCTGCATCGCACCGCCGGCGAAATCGCCGGTCAAACGCGGCGCATGTCGAAGATGCTGATCGATCTGCTCGATTACTCCCGCATTGGGCGCGTCCACGACGCGATCGAACCTGTCCAAACGCGCGCGCTCATCGATGACGTCATGTCGACCTTAAGACCGGCAACCAAGCTCGATCTGATCGTCTTAGGCGAATGGCCGACCTTGGAAACGGCGGCAGCACCCCTCGACGTCGTATTGCGCAATCTGATCGAAAATGCCGTCAAACATCATGATCGCGAGAGTGGGCGCATCGAGGTCACTGCCGCCATCGAGACGCGGCACATCGTATTCAGGATTACCGACGACGGCCGGGGCATTGCGGAGGAATGGCAGAAGGCGATTTTCGAGCCTTTTCGCAAGATCGACGACGCGCACCATCCCGAAAGCAGCGGCATCGGCCTCGCGCTGGTCAAAAAGACCGTCGAATCGCTTGGCGGGACGATCGAAGTCACCTCCGGCGCGCCCGTCGAGCGTGGCACGACGTTCACGGTGCATTGGCCACTCAAACTGCGCAACAAGGCCGAATAGGGAGCGTCCGCTGCCTTAAGGCTAATCCATTTTAGTCGCGACGTTGACAATGCTGCCGTAAAATAGAGCTGGCGTGAATAACTGAAGTCGCGGCATTGTACCGTCGATCTTGCGTTCGCCGCAATCGCCCGGGTACGACACTTCGACTGTGCGTGTCGTAAACAGCCTGAGCTGCATCGACGAGCCGGATTTACGACAGGCCACCGGACGTGGCCCGCGCTCGACAAGCACGCAGCCAAATCCAACGATGTTCGGCTTTCCGCCGGAGGACACATGCCAACGACACCAACCCGCACCGGAGGCGCGTTTCTGGAGCGCAAGAGTACGCTGGCCATCGCCCGCCAGGGTCGCCCGCGCTTCAACGACATCCTTGTCGTGGAGGATACCAAGCTCGATGCCGATCGCCTGAAAGCGACGTTGCATTCGATTTTCGGTTACGAAATCGTCACGCGCCATGCCGCAACTTTGGGCAGCGCCTTGGATCGCGTCATCGAACGTCAGCCGGATCTGATCTTTCTCGATGATCACCTGAAGCCGAACGACAACGCGGCCCACACCATCCCGTTCTTGCGCCGCTGCAACTACACCGGCCCGATCATCGTGGTCAGCGGCCTGCTCGACCGCAAGCGCGCCGCAACGCTCATCAAGGCCGGCGCCGCCGTGACGATCCACAAGGACAGCCTCGACAGCGGCAGCATTGCCGAGGCACTGGCGCAGATCCACGAGATGCCGACGGATGCTGGCCCGGTGACCGCAAGCGACGACGCTGCTGCGACCAAAACGTGACAGGTGTGCAGGAGGCGCGACATCGATGGGCGGCACGTCCGAGGTGGAGCGGAATACGATAGCCGCTTGTGGAGATGACGCCGGGTCAGGCTGTCACTCCCACCCTCATAGCTGATCGGTAACGGCGCGCACGAAACGCATCAGGCCCAATTGGCGACGGCGCTTCAGGCGCTCTGCGATCAGGATGGCGCTGAGATTCGCATGGCTTTCGTCGATGTCGCGATTGACGATCACGTAGTCGTATTCCGGCCAGTGGCTGATCTCGGCGCTGGCTTTCTTCATGCGCTTGGCCACCACGTCGGGCGCATCCTGAGCCCGCGCGGTCAGCCGCCGCTCCAGTGTCTTGCCATCTGGCGGCAGGATGAACACCCGCACCAGGTCATGAGGTAACTGCTCGTTGAGTTGCTGTGCACCCTGCCAGTCGATGTCGAACAGCACGTCGCGCCCGCCCGCCAGTGCATCCATCACCGGCTTTTTGGGCGTGCCGTAGTGATGATCGAACACGGCAGCCCATTCCAGGAGATCGCCCCTGTCGCGACGGCTCGCAAACTCCGCCTCGCTGATAAAGTGATAATCCTGGCCGTCGACCTCGCCCGGCCGACAAGTGCGCGTCGTCACCGACACCGACATGGCGATGTGCTGGTCGCTTTCGACGAGGCGTTGCGCCAATGTCGTCTTTCCGGCACCTGACGGCGACGACAGCACGAGCAACAGTCCACGCCGCTCGATGCCGGCACTGACGGCTGCCGCACTCGTGCTGCTGACACCTTTACGGGATTGTTTTTCGGGCTTCTGCGGCATTGCGACGGGTCGCCCCTATTCGATGTTTTGCACCTGCTCGCGCATTTGATCGATTACGGCCTTCAGTTCAAGCCCGACGCGGGTGATCTGCGGATCATTGGCTTTCGAACATAGCGTATTGGCTTCGCGATTGAACTCCTGCGTCAGGAAGTCGAACTTGCGCCCCACCGGCTCGTCGGCGGCCAACAGATCCCGGGCGGCCGCGAGGTGGGCGGTGAGGCGCTTCAGCTCCTCTTCCACGTCGATGCGTGTCGCCAACAATGCCGCCTCCTGATGCAGCCGCGCTGGATCGAGCGTATTGCCCGACGCCGCCAGCAACCGCTGCACCTGTTCGGCCAACCGCGCGCCTATCACCTCGACGTTGCGCGCCGGCGATGCGGCGACCGTTGCGACACCGCGTTCGACGATGGCGAGTTGCTCGGCGATCACCTGCGACAGGCGCAGCCCCTCCGCCCGGCGCGACGCCACGACGCCGTCGAGCGCGATTTCGAGGCTGGCCAGCATCGCCTGCGTCCGCTCGGCCGCCGCAACCTCATCTTCGCTCGCCTCCACGGGTTCGATCAGTCCGCGAAAACCGATCAGGGATTCAGCCGACGGTGCCGGCCCGCCGACACGCGCGCGCAGCACTTCCACGGCACGCAACAGATCGTCGAGCACTTCGGTGTTGAGCTTGAGGGTCACAGGCGCACCGGTCTGCCGCAGGGTCAGTGCTGCGTTGACACTGCCGCGATTGAGTTTGCGACCGATCGCCTCGCGCACTTTCGCCTCCAAAACTTCGGCTCCCGGCGGCAGGCGCAACCGCACGTCCAGCCCACGCCCGTTGACCGTGCGGATCTCCCACGTCCAGACCGAAGCGCCGCTGCCCCCGTCGCTGCGGCCGAAGCCGGTCATGCTGGTCAATGCCATCTGTCGCCCATGTCCAATTCACGCGACGGTCGTGATGCACCGCCACAGGCCGACATTAGGGTATCTTCCGAAAGTACGGAATTGGAAGATTGGTCCCGGCTTCTGCTTGGTCGCAATTTGCTGTACGTCGCCACGACACCGCCGCTGCGACCCTGACGATCCTTTCATCCCGGACCTTCCCATGCGCATCGAATATCACCGCACCCTGCTTTCCGACCGGGTGCGCAACGAAGCCTTCCACGAAGCGCTGAAGCGCGTCGTGGTGCCGGGCAAATCCAAGGTCGTCGATATCGGCTGCGGCACCGGCTTTCTCGGCTTCATGGCGGCCAAACTCGGTGCCAAGCGCGTCGTGCTGATCGAAACCGCCGAGATCGCTTCGCTCGCCAAGCGGCTCATGAAAGCGAATGGCTTCCGCAATATCGAGGTTGTCCCCGCCCACTCGACCGAACTCGATCCGCCCGAACGCTTCGACATCGCAGTGTCCGAAACGCTCGGCAACTACGCGTTCGAAGAGAACTTGATCGAAACGCTCGGCGACGCCCGCGACCGCTATCTTGAGCCCGGTGGCGTGCTCATTCCAGGCAAGGTCCGGCAATTTGTCTGCCCGGTCGTCAGTCCCTCCTTGCACAAGCATCTCGCCGCCTGGGACGACGTCGGCTACGAGCTGAATTTCGACGCCGCCAAGGAGATGGGCCTTAACAACATCTATGTGCGATGGCTGCAGCCGTCGGACCTGCTCGACAACGGCCGCGCGACGCAACAATGGGACGCCGTCGATCTTGCCAAGCCGACCAAAACGACGCGCCTCGGCCAAGCCACATGGGAACCGAAAGCCAAGGCGCACATCACGGGTCTGGCGATCTGGTGGTCGGCGGACCTGGTCGACGGCATCACGCTCGGCACCGGTCCCGAAGATCCGCGCACGCATTGGGAGCAGCTATATCTGCCAATCGCCGAACCGTTCGACATTGCGCGCGGCGAAACGCTGTCGGCACGCATCCGCTCGACCACCTCCTACGGCGAAGGCACCAACGTCACCTGGACGCTGGCTGTGACAGACGCCAAAGGCCGCGAGCGCCTCAAACAGACCATGGACCTGAAAAAGGGATTTTTGCCCTGAAGATGGGTCGTGCGAGATCGCTGCAGGTGGAAAGACTCGTCGAAGCCGAGTGTGCTAAATATTCGATGAGAAGGCGCTGTCACTCGAGAGGCGGTCATGATCCGTAATGTTCGCACGCCGGCCAATGGCCTTGAATTCGAGACGCTGATCGACGGCCGGGAAGGCGCGCCGCTGGTTTTATTTCTGCACGGCTTTCCGGAGTACGCAGGGGCATGGTCGGAACTGTTGCCCCAATTCGGCGACAAATATCTGGCCGTCGCCCCCAATCAGCGCGGCTATGCAACGTCGTCCAAACCCGACGGCGTCGAAAATTATCGCGTGCAGCTGCTTGCCAAGGACATGCTCGATCTGGCCGCCGTCTACTCCATCGGCAAGCCGTTTCACCTTGTCGCCCACGACTGGGGCGCATCGGTCGCGTACATGATGGCATTCATGGCCCCCGAGCGGATCGCGTCGCTGACGGTGTGCAACGGCGTCCATCCCATTCCATTTCAAAATGCTTTAAACACCGATCCCGCACAGCGCGCCGCCAGCCAATACATGCGCTTCCTGCGCCGCGAGGACGCCGCAAAAATCCTGTCCGAGAACAATTTCGCCCGCGTCCTCGAGATGCTGTCACGCGGCTTCGACGGCGGTGCATGGCTGACCGACGACAGGCGGCGCGGCTATCTGCACGCGTGGGGCCAGCCCGGTGCGATGGCCGCCATGACGTCATGGTATAAGGCATCGCCCGTCGTGGTCGCCGCACCGGACGAAGCCGTAACCGCCGATCCGATGGCCGCTGTCGACCGCGCCAAAGTGCGTGTGCCCATGCCGCATCAGGTCATCTGGGGCATGCAGGATCGTGCGCTGTTGCCGACCACGCGGGCCGGACTGGCCGATCTCTGCGATGATCTCACGCTGCACGAATTCGCCGATGCCGATCACTGGATCATCCACCAGAAGCCCGCCGAAGTAACGGCCCTGATCGCAGCGTTCATCGACAAACACCGCGCGCGGGTGGGTTGACGAACGTCGACACGAGACGTCAGCCTCGGCGCATGCCGATCCGGGGTGTCCGGGCATCGGCACCGTCTTGTCGTGTCGCACTCTTCTTGCGCGTTCGCAGGATGCGCTTGAAGCGATCGATGGCGTCACCAAGTTCACGCACGATCGGATCGCGGGCATCACGCTTTTTGGCGCGCGATTTCCACAGCGTCAGCACGCGGGTCGCATTGGCAATGTGATCGTCGCTCATCTCGTCGAGCGGAATTTCCCGGCCGTCCTTCGTCGTCCACAACAAGATCTCCCGCTGCGCCAGGCGCGCCGAGAACTGATCGACCGTTGGGATGCGCGCGGGCAGCATGGCTACTCAGTCCTCGAGCATCGTCAACGCGCCACGGCGCTCGCCGAGCTTCAACTTGAGGAACGCTTTCCGAGCAGCCTTGATATCCTTGTCGACGCCGCTGTCGGCGGCTTTCCGAAGCGCAACCGTCGCCGGGTGATCGGCCCCGCAGATGAACCCGACCGCGTGAGCGAGCTTGCCCATCATGGCAGGATCGATGGGAATCTCGTCCATAGGCACGCCTCTGTGAATCGAATGATGCAAACACTACACTGACGCGCGACCGATCAAAAGACGCTGTCCCACAAACCAACGAGGGAGCGCCTTGCGGCACTCCCTCTGACTTCCAAAGCGATCAGACTAAGCCCAATTACTCTGTTTTTGTGCGTGCGGGATCGCTGGCACGGCGGGGTTGATCGCCACCGCGAGGACGGCTCCCAGCGCCAGCGCTCCAGCGATTGATCGGACGGCCACCGCCGGGACTACGATCGTCGCTGCGCGGCGCAGGCGAGCGCGGTGCCCCGGTAGTTTCAGGACGCGAATTCTGGGGACGTGCATTCTGCGAACGCGCTTCGGTATTGGCCGAAGGACGGCTCTCGCCAACCTTGTTCTCCCCAATCTTGTTCTCCCAAGGCTTGGAGGAACTGATCACCGGGTCGCGCGAACGCTCGCCACGATCTGCGCCGGCACGATCAGGACGTTTGAAATCGCGTCCAGCGCCTTCACGGCGTTCCGGCGAACGGCCACGATCACCCCCACGATCGTTGCGGGGAGCGTCGACCGAGCGCGGCGCATCGCTGCGGGCCTGGAACGGACGGCCTTCACCACGCGGCGCGCTGTTGCTGCGCGGAGCGCTATTGCTGCGCGGAGCGCTGTTGCGATGATTGTCTCGACCGCCATCGCGGGGCGGTGCGCGACGTTCGCCATCGGCCGACGGGCCACGACGCTCACCGTCGCGTGCCTGGAACGGACGATCGCTGCGCGGTGCGCCCGGACCCTTTGCGAAGGGACGATCACCATGGCTGCCGTGCGTGCGCGGGGCACGCGGAGCATCCGAACGTGACCTGTCGCTTGGCGCGCGATCGCCGACGCTGTGATCTGTCTTAGGCGGGCCACGGCGTTCGCCGTCACTAGATTGACCACGGCGTTCGCCGTCGCGAGCGCGCGCTTGACGCGGTGCGCCACGGTCGTCGCGTGTGCGAGCATTCGATGCCGCGTGCGCGCCAGCTTCAACCGGACGTGCCGGATCGCTATCGCGCCATGCCGTCGCCGGACGGGTAGAAGGCATATGCCGACGACCCGAGACACGGCCACGGCCACGCTCGAATGCCTGGTTTTCGTCGCGGTCGTCGCCGCCTTTGTTAGGGATCGGCGGCAGGCTGGCGGTGACTTCGGCGAGGCCTTCGATAGCCGCTCCAAGCGTCAACGGCTTGCGCGTCAACCGCTCGATATCACGCAGGAAAGCGCGCTCTTCCGGTGCGCACAAAGCGATGGCGATACCGGTCTTCCCGGCGCGTGCCGTACGGCCGATACGATGCACGTAGCTTTCGGGAATGTTCGGAATATCGTAGTTCACGACGTGGCTGATATCGTCGATATCGATGCCGCGTGCGGCAATGTCGGTGGCAACAAGCACACGCGCTTTCCCGGTGCGGAAGCTTTCGAGTGCAGCCTGACGCGCATTCTGGCTCTTGTTGCCGTGAATGGCGAAAGCGCCGACGCCGCTTGCACCCAGACCGCGCGCGACGCGATCAGCGCCGTGCTTGGTGCGCGTAAAGAGAATGACCCGGCTCATCGCCTCGTCCTTCAGCAACGCCGCCAGCACACCGCGCTTGGACTTGGTATCGACGTGATAAACGAACTGGTCGATGCGATCGACGGTCTTGCCGGCGCGGGCGACTTCGACGCGGACAGGATGATGCAAAATCTCGTTGGCCAGCGACGTGATGTCCAGCGGCATGGTCGCCGAGAACAGCAACGACTGACGCACCTTCGGCAGTTCCTTGGTGATGCGCTTGACGTCGCGGATGAAGCCCATGTCGAGCATCCGGTCGGCTTCGTCGAGCACGAAGAACTGCACGCGGGACAGGTTGACGTTGCGGGTGCCCATCAGGTCGAGCAGACGTCCCGGCGTGGCGATCAGGATATCCACGCCACGGTCCATGGCGCGGATCTGCGGACGCGAACCGACGCCACCGAACACGACCGTATGGCGCAAGTGGAACTGCTTGCCGTAGGTTTCGAAGCTCTCACCGATCTGAATGGCGAGTTCGCGCGTCGGGGCCAGGATCAGCGCACGGCAGGTGCGCGGTGCCACCGGATCTTTGATTTTGGCCAGCGCTTGCAGGATCGGCAGCGCGAACGCCGCCGTCTTGCCAGAGCCGGTTTCAGCAAGGCCGAGCACGTCTTTGCCCGCGAGCAGCGGCGGGATCGCTTGAGCCTGGATGGAGGTCGGGGTGGTGTAGCCGGAGCCGGCGAGAGCCGACAACAACTGTTCGGCCAAGCCCAGACTTGCGAAAGTGAGGCTTGCGGAAGTAACTTCAGTCACGAGGACAAATTCCTTCTAGCGCTGCAAACGCCGGTCCGCACTCAGGCGAGACTCCGGACGGCAACGCATCATGACCCATCCGGCGCGCGGCCTCGGGATGGTGTCGGGTTCAAACGGGATTTGCTCGTAAGAAGACGCTTGGAAGCATCGGTCTGGCCTGACCAGACCGTGGATGGGACCACAGCGCAGCAGGCTGGCATCAGTCGAGGCGGAAGAGCGCGTTGGCGCGCTCACGAGCAATCACGATGACCAATGCTTGATTTGACGGGCTTTGTCAACGCGTATCGCAGCGCAGCATATTTCAGGCGATATGGCACAACGCAAAGCAGATATTGACGCAGTGCGAAAACAGAGGCAAATATGTGCGACTGCGGAAGAGATCGGCGGGCCCTGCGGCTGAGCCGGCGCCGAAGGAGCAACCGCCCCGGAAACTCTCAGGCAAAAGAACCGCATTAGGAACTGTGACTCTGAAAAGTGGAGTGGTCGCTCCCGCCGGCGGTGTAAGCCTCGTGCCCGATGACCGGGACAGGTGATACTCTCAGGCTTATGACAGAGGGGGCTCGATCTGTGCCGCGCCAAGTCGCGGACAGAGCAGGAGCTTTGTCATGTCCACGCTGCTTACACAACCCGAGCCAGTTTCAAAACCCGTTTCGTCGGTCCCGAAATCCAGCGCGTCCGGATCGACCTCGTCGTCGGCGCGCGTCGCCGTGATCGGTGCCGGCATCACCGGCATTACGACGGCCTATAACCTCGCCAAGCGCGGGTGTGCCGTGACGGTCTTCGAAAAACACCCCTATGCGGCGATGGAAACGTCGTTTGCCAACGGCGGCCAGCTCTCCGCCTCCAACGCGGAGGTGTGGAACAGTTGGGGCACCGTGCTCAAGGGCATGAAATGGATGTTCACGCCGGGCGCGCCGCTGCTCGTCAATCCAAAACCGTCCTGGCACAAGATGTCGTGGATGGCCGAGTTCGTCGCAGCTATTCCAAAGCACGAACAAAATACCGTCACCACAGTTCGCATGGCGATCGAAGCGCGCGAGCACCTGACGCGGATGGCGAAAGAGGCCGGCATCGACTTCGATTGCGAACAGCGCGGCATCCTGCACTTCTACAACAATAAAAAAGATTTCGACGCGGCCGCTAAAACGTCTGTGCTGCTTGCCAAAGGCGGTTTGACGCGCCGCGCCGTGACGCCATCGGAAATTCACACGATTGAACCTGCATTGAAAGGTGAGCTTTACGGCGGCTTTTACACTGAGTCAGACTTCACCGGCGATATTCACAAGTTCACAATCGGGCTTGCCAAAGCCTGCGAGCGCCTGGGCGTGAAGATGCTATTCGGGACGAAAGTGCTTTCGGTCGCGGCGTCGGCGGCGCAGGTAACCGTCGCGCACATCTCCACCGAACCGCTACTGGACGAGAAACACCATGACACCGAAATCTCGACATTCGATCAGATCATCGTTTGCTCGGGCGTGCTGTCGCGTGACTTGGGCGCAAGTCTCGGCGATCGCATCAATGTCTATCCGGTAAAAGGGTATTCGATCACGGTCAGCTTGCCAGACGCTGCGGATCAGGCAGCAGCCCCATGGGTCAGCCTGCTCGACGACAACGCGAAGATCGTCACCAGCCGTCTCGGCCTCACCCGCTTTCGGGTTGCAGGGACCGCCGAATTCAACGGCACTAACAAGGACATCCGCGCCGAACGGATCGATCCGCTGGTGACCTGGTGCCGGGCACACTTTCCCGGCATGAGCACCCGCCATGCGGTGCCGTGGGCCGGATTGCGACCGATGATGCCCGACATGCTGCCACGCGTGATGCAGGGAAAGAATCCGCGCGTGTTCTACAACACCGGTCACGGTCATCTGGGGTGGACATTGTCGGCCGCCACCGCCGATGCCGTCGCCGCCCTCGCAACCGCCGCAGCCCGCAGCAACGCCTGAGCTTCATCGAACTTACCTTTCGGACGGGTCGGACGCCGATGACGAAACTTAGCGCCGCGCACCGCGTATAAGGATCGACAGACGGCGTCCGGGGACACAGATGCGCGCTTCCTTACACCTGTTGCTACCTGCCCTGGCGGCCATGCTGGGGCTTGCAGCCGTCGCGGTCGGCTGCGCCCCGTTGAGCGCCTACAATACGTTGCTGCCAGCAGACGACGGCGGCAGCGTCGCCGCGCGAGACATCGCCTATGGAACCGATCCACGGCAACGGCTCGACGTCTACGCGCTCGACAACCGGCCCGACAATGCACCTGTCGTGGTGTTCTTCTACGGCGGATCGTGGAATAGCGGCAGTAAGACGGACTACGCCTTCATCGGCAAGGCACTGGCGGCGCGCGGCTTCGTCACCGTGGTCGCGGACTACCGGCTGGTGCCTGACGTTTATTTTCCCGACTTTCTCGACGACTGTGCGGCAGCGGTGGCCTGGACGCACGCCAATGCCGCAAGGTTCGGCGGTCGTAGTGATCGCATCTTCCTGCTCGGCCATTCGGCGGGCGCTTACAATGCCGCCATGATCGGGCTGGATGCGCGCTTCCTGGCCGCGCTGAAACTGCCGCAGTCCACAATCCGTGGCGTTGCAGCGCTCGCAGGCCCGTTCGATTTTCTGCCTCTCGACGTGCAGTCGACACGCGAGACGTTCGGCCGCGCCAAGGATCTTACAACCACTCAACCGATCTCGTATGTGACACGATCGGCACCGCCGTTTCTGCTCGCGACCGGAGAAGACGACGATACCGTCAAGCCCCGCAATACCCGCAAACTAGCCGAACTCCTCCGCGCCGCAGGCGCCGACGTTACCGTCAAAACCTACAAGAACGTGGGCCACGTCGGCATCATGCTGGCGTTGTCGGTCACGCTTCGCAACCGTGCGCCGGTTTTAGAGGATGTCGTAAACTTTTTTCGCAAGCACGTTTGATCGCAGCCGCTCGATGACAGCGCGCCGATCATTCGCAGAACGACTTGCTACCGCGTCGCTTCAGGTCGAAATGCAGATGTTCGCGATGCGCCTCATTGGCCTCCGGCCCGAGCACCGTTCCAAACAAGTGACACGCATCGCGGTGGATGCGCTTTAAAAAGCTGATTTTGACATCTTCGGATCCGGCCGCCGATGTCGACGCAGTGACCGGTGGTGCGGGCATCGCTTCTGACTTACCAAGCTGCGATGCGCCCGGCGCGCCGATCCTTTTCTCCTTTGCTGGAATTTTGAGCGGTGGAGATCGTTGCGGCAGCGCAATGGGCCGCACGACGGTCGCTCCCCACGCCGCGACATCGATCACCCGTCCGTCAGCGAGGCGGAACGACGCTACGTCGAAGGCATTCGCAAACGCATGTTCGCTGATCGGCCCGGCCGCAGCCCCGTTTCTGTTGCGGCAGACGTACGACGATGTCCCTTCCATGCTCACGACCAGCGAACCGAGCAGTTCTTTGGCCGCCGGCTGCAAGACCTCTTTGACCCAGACATCAACCGCACCAGCCAATTTGCAGTTACTGGTAATCGCCGGCTTGAGGGTGACGGCCGGCTCGCCCAACGTCATGACTGTTACGGGCGACGCATCTCCACATGCCCCCGAGCGCATCGGCAACGCAGCTTCCGAACGTATCGATTTGGCTTGCAGCGCGGTCATGCAGACCGCCGCCGCAGCGGTGCGTTGCGCTTCTGTCCATTCCGTCGGCAGCGGCGGTGCCACGATGGCTTTTTCGACCGGCTCGGCGGGCTTGAGGGGCGACGGCACCGGAGCAGGACTCTCCACCTTGGCGGCCGGCGGTGCCGCAGCGTCGCGCTTTGTTTCGGTCGGTACAGTGTCGCTCGGTACAAGCGGTGAGGTGACCGGCACCGGCGGCATACCACTGTTTCCGGGGCCAGTTTGCGAAACGCCGCTTTTGTCGATCCGCTCCGTCGGGACGCGCCGCGTCTTGATTTCACTCAACGCCGGCCCGCCTTCGATCACGCTCTGCCCGCGTGGATCGTCTTGCTCGTGTCCTTGCAGCGCCAGGACCGCTACGAAGCCGGCCAGCACGACGAGCGACACCCCGGTCAGGTTGGAGAGAAAGGTGGACGCGCGTTCAGCGCCGCGATGGGCACCAGCCCTCACCGCAGCGATAGAGTGCCCGAGACGAGACGCTGCGACGCCTGGATGCGATGCGTCGCTGAAGACCGTGCTTGCAGCTTCTGAAGACGTCAGCGACTGCGACATGCACGGACACCCTGCCTCACGCAAACTTCCCGTTACTCAACGTCACGCTTCCCGAGTCTCGACCGACCAGCATCGCGTCCAATATCGTACAACTGCCGGATCGGGGCAGCAACTCAAAACACATTGCTGTCATCGTGTTACCGGACATTCAGCCCGTCGACCGACAGGCGTCGCCTCAGCCATGCGCAACCTTGTGCGACAGGGTCTCGCGGTCCATTTCTGCCGCCCGCTCGGCGTGCCGTTTACCAAGCCCGAGGCAGATGGCGAGCCAGAGCAGCGCCAAGGGAATGCTCACCACCGCCACCCCGGCGGACGCCATCGCGAACGTCTTCGTCATCACGCTGAACAGCGAGCCCGAAATCGCATCGCCGCCACGATAGACCACCGTGTCGATGAAGTTCTGCGCGCGGTACTTCTCGTCCGGCTCGACCAGGGTATACAAGACGCGCATTGCCGGGCTGGCGATGGAAAACGTGATGGCGCGCTCGATGACGACGACCGTCACGATGACCCACAGCACCGGCTTGACCGCCAACGCCACGAACCCGAGTAACGCGGCCACCGGCAATAGTCCTGCCGCGATGCCGACGCCCATGCGCTGCATCACCACGCGCGTCAGCAACACCTGCATCGCGATGGTCAATACACTGACGGTCAAATCCATGCGCGCGAATAGCTGCACCCGCTCGGCGCGATCGGTGATCGCCCCTCCGACGATGCCGGCCTGTTCGAGATAAAAAAAGGTCGACACGACGTTGGCGACGAGGATAGCGAGCGCGATCTGAAACAGGTATGGCGAGCGCCAGACCTGCTCGGCACCCTTGAACAAGCTGTCGCGTTCCGGCGATGGTGCGCGCTCGGCGACCGTCTGACTTTTCAAACCGGAAAATGCAGCGCGCACTTGCATCGCTGCCATCAGCGCCAGCCCCAGGAACACCGCCGACACCAGCAGCAGATTATCAGGGCCGATCACCTGCACCAGCGACTGAGCGATGAACGGCCCAACGATGCCGCCGATACTTCCGCCGGCCGCGATGAAACCGTAAAGACGCTTGGCTTGCTCGCTGCCCCAATGCTCGCTCATCACGATCCAGAACAGGGAAATGGTGAACAGATTGAATACGCTCGCCCACACGAAGAAGCTCTGCGCCAGCAGCTTGCTTTCGCCAAAGCCCAACGCGACGCGAAAAGCGATCAGGTTGGCGATGAAGAACACATAGATGACAGGCACCACCAGGCGGCGGGATACGCTGGCGACGATTTTCGAGAACACCGGCACCGCCGCCAGCATGACGAGGAAGACATAAATGAAAATGCGCTCGAGTCCGTCTTTGCCTGCCACCACGCCCATCTCGTCGCGCACCGGCCGCACGATGTAATAGGCAGCCAGCACGCAGAAAAAATAGACGAATGACCACGCGAGCCCGGCGCGTTCGGCCGGCTCAACCGTCACCACCCGCGCCAGCGTCGCACGCAGTCTGTCATGCCAGGGCGATTGCAATGCGCGGCTCATTCACATCCTCGATCGTCGGTCAGCCGCCCGGTCTTTTCCGGGATCGTCGGTGGCTTCTATCGCGATCCTGACATCCGGCAAACCAGCTTAGGAGCAATCTCAGTTTCTGCTATACCTAGGCAACTGCACCGCAATCGAGAGCAAGCCGCGCCGTCGACATGCCCACTGAAGTCCTGTTTTACCATCTCGAGCGACAACCGCTCGAAACCGTGCTGCCGACGCTTATCGAGCGGGTGGTGGAGCGTGGCTGGCGCACCGTGATCGAGGTTGGCGATCCCGAGCGGCTGGCCGCCCTCAACACGCTGCTCTGGACCTATAAGCCCGAAAGCTTCCTGCCGCACGGCACCAAGGCCGATGGGCCGCCCGAACAGCAACCGGTCTACCTCACCACCGAGGCCGACAACCCGAACAGCGCGACCGTGCGGTTTCTCGTTGAAGGCGCAGCCCCCAGCACGTTTTCAGGCTACAACCGGGTCGTCCTGTTGTTCGATGGGCGTAATCCGGATGCGTTGGCGGCCGCCCGCAAGCATTGGAAAGAAGCCAAAGCTGTCACCGACGGTGCGATCAAACTCACCTATTGGCAACAGAACCAGGACGGCCGTTGGGAACAGAAGGCCTGAGCTTTTATGAATTATCGTCACGTCTACCACGCCGGCAACTTTGGCGATGTGCTCAAGCACGTCGTGCTGATGCTGTGTCTCGACCATTTGAAGCGCAAGGATACGCCCTTTCGCGTCATCGACACCCACGCAGGCCCCGGTCGCTATCGGCTGGATCACTCCGAGGCCGCCAAAACCGAGGAGTGGCGCGGCGGGATAGGCCGGCTCTACGGCACCGATGCAGACGCCTTGCCGCCGAAACTCGCGGCCCTGATGGCGTCGTATCTGGACGCTGTGACCGCCGAGAATCCGGACGGCACGCTGGGCGTCTATCCGGGCTCGCCGGTGCTGGCTCAGTCGGCGCTGCGCCCGACAGACGCCCTGATCGCCAACGAGTTGCATCCCGACGACGTGCTGGTGCTCAGAACCGTGCTGGCCAAAGACAAATTGTGCAAGGTCTCCAACCTCGACGGCTACGCGGCCCTGAAGGCACAATTGCCGCCCAAGGAGCGCCGCGGCGTCGTTCTCGTCGATCCACCGTTCGAGCAGCCCGGAGAACTCGTCCGCATGACGGAAAGCTTGGGCGAAGCTGTCAAGCGCTTCGCCACCGGCATTTACCTGTTGTGGTATCCGATCAAGGACGAAAAGCCGGTGCTGAGGTTTTATCGCGGACTGCTCGACGTCACCACTGCCGCCGGCCTGCCGCCACCGCTCAAAGTCGAGTTGCTGTTGCGCCCCTTGCGCAATCCGCTGCTGCTTAACGGCGCAGGGCTGGCGGTGATCAATCCACCCTACCAGCTGGAGCAGGATCTCAGTGCGGTGCTCCCGATGCTCGCCGAGCGCCTCGGCGACGACGGCAAAGGAAAGTACAATTTGGGCCTCACGCGCTAGTCGCGCCCCGGCCGGGGCAGGCTCTCCAGTGGCGCTTCAGATGCCCACCAACATCGTCGTTGCCAAATGCACCTGCGGCTAGGCCGCACGTAGGCGACCGCCGTCGCCGGTAGGCGCCCCGGCCGGAGCGCGACGAGCGCGTGAGGCCAAAACCAGCATCAATTTCGATAAATTTAGCAAAATGCTGAAAATTTTAGCCTTGCACGTGATCAATCAATCACAGATATTGTGTAAGTTCGGGTGGCTTATCGGACCCGGCGGAAACTGCTGAGACTGGTTGAGATAGCCTGCACGTGCTTGCGTTCTCTAGAATGCCTCAGGTTCCCCGATCGAGGGCCAGACTGTTTCGATCTACTTCGACGTGCCCCACGCCAGGGTCGCCGATGAAACATCTTCGAGGACTTCAGGAGCATAGCATGCGGCAGACCGGAACAGTTAAATTTTTTAATCAGACCAAAGGCTTCGGCTTCATCACTCCGGACCAGGGCGGCAAGGACGTGTTCGTCCATATCACTGCTGTGGAACGTTCCGGCATCGGTTCGCTCGACGAAGGTATGCGCGTCTCCTTCGAGACCGAGCCCGACAAGCGCGGCAAAGGCCCCAAAGCCGTCAACCTGCAAGCCGCCAGCTGATTTCGTTTAGCTGATTTTGACCGGCGCACGCAATTGACCGAAGTCTCCGGCGCGGCCGGCGACTTCTTCAACGTGTTCAGGCACCCCCATAATTTGCATTAATTTACGATGGCGCATCTCGTTGTGTGATCATTGCAGCGCGATGCCTCCGAAAAGGCGCGCCGTGCCGCTCGGCGGCAGATCTATCGACCGGATTTGCTGCGATTAGCCCGTCCAGTTGGCTCGGGTTGCGTCGCAACTGCTGGTGCCGGGGATAATGCGGCTGGTCGTGCAGCAACCGGTGCTGCCGCGTCCGGTTCGCTGCCCGGGCGGGGCCAGGTGAAGTCGTCGGCGCGGCCGGGTTTTGGCGGCAGACGCTCCCCTTTAATCCAGACTGCCGTATAGGCCGCCTGATTGGTCGGCCCTCTGCGTTTGCCACTGGTCGCCGGCGAATCCGCCAGCGCCGTCACCATTGTACTGACCGACACCCCGTCGCCGACGTCGTCGGCTAGCAGCTCGAACGGCTGCTGGACAGCGTCGACCGTTTCCTTCCGGGTCAACAGCGCGATCACGGCAGCCGAAATGGCGGGCCGCACGATTTCCACTTGCGTCACGTCGGTGCGCCCGCTGATGCCCGGCAATTTCAGCGCGACCTTCGTCGTCTCTGCTTTCTGATCACCTTGCGACGGCCCCGCCCGCAGCAACTGAACCGCGCTTGCCGAAGCAGCTTGAGCCGCAACTGCGCCGGACGGCCCGCGCGGCTCCCGCCCGTCTTTCCCCGCGACCGGACGCGGCAGCGTCGGGCTGACAGTAATTCCGGCTTTGTCGGGATTGATGCGCTGTTGCTCGGACTCGCTGCCCGCCAACGGCACGGCGCGCTCGGCGCGTGCGGCCGCGAGATCGCGCTTGAGTTCGGTGACCACGAGGCCGGCGAGCTTGCGATACCCACCCGATGTAAAACCGACGCCGTCGCCATCTCGCAGCTTCTCGCGATTGCCGGCACTGTCCGGTCCGAACTGACTAAAGGCTCCGTTTTCGTCGTTGAAACTGTCGGCCACCTCAATCAAGCGGATACCATTGGCGAAGGCACGCTCGACCAGGGTTTCGTTGACGAACTCCAGGTCTGAGTTGGCCTCCGGACGCCGCAGCGGCGGCATCGCGACGACGTACACCGCCATGTTGCGACGCTTCAACGCTTTCAGCAGCCGATCGATGCGTTGGCTGTATTGATCCTTCCAGGCGGGCGTGCCGAACTTGATCGACGAACTACCCGGCGACCGCAACGAGCCGCGATCATTCAGCCCCTGCATGACGACACCGATATGGAAGACATCGCGCGATTGCTCTTCGATTTTCAGATCGTCTTCGTATTCTGTGCGAATGAGCGCGCCCAGGGCGCGATGTTTGCGCGGCAGCTCGACCCGTTCTTCCGGCCGCATGATTTCGGTCATACCCTGCAGCAAACCCTCGGCGAAGCCGTCGCCGTAGACCTGCAGTTTATAAATGTCACCGGGTGGAAACGGGTTGACGTAGCTGGTTCCGCTGGCACCGGTCTCGGCAGCGGCTGGAGTGGCGGCTGGCGCGGTCGCTGCCGGACGCGTGCCTTGTAAGGCCCCGGTCGTGGACGTTCCCTGTGCAAACGTCGGCCCCACATCAGCCAGAAGCATCACCGCTAGACTGACTTTGACAACGCGACGCCAAACGGCAAGCGGCAAACTGAAAGTGGCAAACGATCTGGGCATTCGCAGGTGCGCATCCTCGACGGCGGGCCACGAGCGCTGTCACTAACGCAGCTGCTGGGCCAACTGATGACAACGCACAGATGCCATGTTCGCCAGCACGCCGTCGAGGGCTAAGATGCCTCGATACCGCGCCTATCGGACAATTGACGTGAAAGCGGGCGCTTTCAAAGCCGTCGCTCGGATCGAATGCGGGTCAGCAGACTGCTGCTCGGATACCCGTCGGCGGGCAGTCGCTTGCCTTTCTGGAAGTTGCGGATCGCCTCGCGGGACTTCATGCCGAGCACGCCGTCCACGCCGCCGGTATCGAAACCGAGAGAGACCAGGATCTCCTGCAGCTCGATCCGTTGATCCCGAGACAGTGGCGGCTCGCCCTTCGGCCACGCGGCTTGGATACTTGGATTTCCGGCAAGACGGTCAGCGAGTGCACCCACGGCTACCGCGTAGGAATAGGCACGATTATAACTCAGCAACGCATCGAAGTTGGGCGAAACAAGGAACGCCGGTCCGCCAGCCCCCGATGGCACCACCAACTGCCAAGTCGTACCCTCCTCGATCGTCGGAAGCACACCGGTTTGCGGTCGCACGCCGAGGACGCGCCATGCCGTCAGACTGCGGCTGGCCGCCGGCGTTGCCATGAGATAATCGAAGTCGGCGGGGAGAACGACCTCGCGCCCCCAGGCGCGACCAGCCATCCAGCCAGAGGCTTGCAGGTAGTGCGCCGCCGAGGCTAAGGCGTCCGGCACCGAGGCCCAGACATCCCGCACACCGTCACCGTCGAAATCGACGCCATGTTTCAGCAGGGTCGACGGCATGAACTGGGTGTGGCCCATGGCACCGGCCCACGATCCCACTAATCGCTCGGGGGCGATCTTCTCCTGCTCGGCGAACATCAGCGCCGCCACCAGCTCGCCGCGCCAGAAGGCGGCACGGCGCGGTTCGGCCGAGGCAAGGGTGGCCAGCGAGCGGATTACGCTGCGGTCACCCTTGGCCAAGCCGAAGTTGGTTTCGATGCCCCATATCGCCAACAACACATGACGGTCGACGCCGTAGCGCTTTTCGATCGCTTCGAGAATACCCGCGTGCTGCTCGAGGCGGGCGCGGCCGACCGCAATCCTCTCGGGAGTGACGATCATCCCGACATAGTCGCCAACCGTGCGATCGAATTCGGGCTGGTTGGCATTGAGCGCGACGATGTCGAGATCGAGGTTCGTGTTGCCCTGAAAGGCCCGGTCGAAGGTCTGACGCCGCACCCCTGCAAGTTCCGCATCGTGCCACAACCCCTCCAGGAACTCGGTGGTCAGAGTGCGACGCGGATCGACCGCAACCGCGCCGACGGCAATGCCGCTGGCTGCCGCCGCAATTTGTGCGACCGGTGCGCGCACCTCGGCGCGCGCCGCCGGCCGCGTGTCGGCACCCGGCAACTCCGTGCGCGGTGACAACGACGGCAGGGTCAGCCGGGTCTGAGCCGTGTCCTCGAGAAACAGCAGGTAGCAGCCGAACAGGAACGCGACGGCCCCGATGAGATAGAGCCACAACGACACGGTATGCCGGCGTTCGCTCGGCGTGCCCGGCGGTATGGCCATGTCAGCAGAAACGGCGATCTTACCCACCGCCATCTGACCCGGCCCGCTGGCCGCTGTAGGATTGTCTCGCAACCTTTGCTCGCTCACGTCATGCCTCGCGTTTAGGGCCGGACCGATGCCTTGGCTGCCGGCGATTTCATACTCTGCAGCAGCGCGGCCGTCGGCCAGCAGTCGACTTTCATACCAGCCCTGCGCTGGTACGCACCGATCTCGGCCCGCGTGTTCGACCCGATTTTTCCATCGAGTTTGTCTATCGGGCTGCCACGGTCTTTGAGCACTTGCTGGATGGCCGCCACATCCTTCTCCGTCAGCTGCGCGATGTTGCCCCAGAGACGTTTGAAGTCGCCGCCACCGGCGATGCGGTCCGCAACCGTGCCGACAAACGTCGCATAAAGATCAGAGGTATTGTAGCGGCGAATGACTTTATAGTTTTCAGTCACCAGGAACGACGGTCCATAGGCACCGCCCGGAGACATCAGGTAGGCGTCGGCCGCCAGTTCCGACTTGGTAAACCCCCGCCCGTCGGCCCGGCCGAAGCCCTGCTCCACCCACTTTGCGATCGGGCGCGACTGCAGCGGACCTTCCAACGCGCAGTCCGCTGTCGTTGGTATCGAAATTTCGAATCCCCATGGCAAGCCGGTCACCCAGCCCTTTTGTTTGAGCTGGTTTGCCGCCGACGCCAGCGCGTCGGGCACGGAATTGAAAAGGTCCGGACGCCCGCCATCTAGCCCTTTGAGCGAGCTGTAGAATTCAGACGGCATGAACTGGGTCATGCCCATTGCACCCGCCCACGAGGCGCGCATTTCTTGCGGTTCGACGATCCGGTCCTCGACCAGCTTCAGGGCGAAAAGTAGCTCCCGGCGAAACTCGGGCTTGCGGCGGCCCACGTACGCCTGCGTCGCCAGCACCCTCAGCGCATTGTGCGGCAACTTGTAGTTACCATAATCGGTCTCACGCCCCCAGATCGCCAGCACGACCGGACCCTCGACGCCGATTTCGGCTTCGATCCTTTTCAAAGCGGCGGCGTGTTTGATGGCCAGGGCACGGCCTTGCTGCGCCAGAGTATCGAGCTGGTTTCGGTTCAAATAATCCTGGGGTGGCCGAACGAATTCGGCCTGCCGCGACGGCGCACGCGGTGGTTGCCCGGGAATTTCGAGATCCGGCAAAGTGAAATCCGGGGTCAGACCCCGCGTCGCCCGCTCGAACGTGGCCCACGAGATCGCGTAGGGCGGCTGCGCGGCCTCCGGCCACAACTGCTGGATAAACGCATCGAACGCTTGCGGTTCGACGGCCAAAGCCCGGCCACACGAGAGCGCAAACATCGTCGCCAGCAGTACTCCGGTCGCGATAAAATTCGCCCACAGCCTTTGCACGCCATACTCCCCACTCACAGACGCATCAACTTGGCCTAGAAATAAGCGCGCTTTGCGGCAATCGGAATTGGACGCAAACGCACCCGCGCGTCAGATTTGATCAAACCGCGTTGCGCTTGGCCAGATGTGCTTCCCAGGCGAGGGCATGTTCGACGATCAGATCGAGATTGTCGTGCTCCGGCTTCCAGCCGAGTTGACCGCGGATCTTGTCGGAGGCAGCGACGATGGAGGCGGGATCGCCGGGTCGACGCGGGCTCATTTTAGCGGCCAGCGGTTTTTTCGAGACGCGTTTGACCGCCTCGATCACCTCGAGGACGGAATAGCCTTTACCGTAGCCGCAGTTGAAGATCTCGGATTTGCCGCCATCCGCCAGATGTCCCAGCGCCGAGACGTGGGCGCGCGCCAGATCCTTGACGTGGATGTAGTCGCGCACGCAGGTCCCGTCGACCGTATCGTAATCCGTGCCGAACACCTCCATGCCCGCGCGTTTCCCCAAGGCGGTTTCGCACGCCACCTTGATCAGGTGCGTCGCGCCTTTGGTCGACTGCCCCGTGCGGCCGCGCGGATCGGCACCCGCGACATTGAAGTACCGCAGCGCAACGTAACGGAAATCGTGGGCGAAAGCTGTGTCGCGCAGCATGATTTCGGTCATCAATTTGGACGAGCCGTAGGGCGACATCGGTTCAAGAGGCGTCGTTTCGCGTACCGGCATCTCCTTGGCCATGCCGTAGACGGCGGCGGTTGACGAAAAGATAAAATTTTTAACTCCGCTTTTGACGGCGGCTTCCATCAACGCGCGCGATTTGACGGTATTGTTGAGGTAGTAGCCGAGCGGATCGGACACAGAATCGGGCACCACCACCGATCCGGCAAAATGGATGATCGCCGTCACGCCATGCTTGGCGACCATGCTCTGGACCATTTCGATATCGCCGATGTCGCCGACGACCAGCTTGGCGGTCGGCGGCAGGGCCCACTTGAACCCGGTCACCAGATTGTCGAGCACGACGACATCGTGCCCTGCGTCGGTCAACTCATAGACCATATGGCTGCCGATGTAGCCGCAGCCGCCCGTCACCAGAATGCTCATGCCCGTCCTCGAACGCTGGGTGTTGTATCAACCGTGTAGATTAACACGGCCCTTGCTGAAGATAAGTCGCTCAGTTTATGCCGTATAGGATGCCACCCCTTAGGCTTCAAACGCGTTACTGTCACTGAACACATCTTCAAATGCGGTCGACGGAACGCTTAGGCGTGCCGCCCGTAGCAATCCAGCAGGAATCCGTCCGATGACAGTCTCTGGCGTCAAGCATCGCAAGATCCGCAAAGCGGTTTTCCCGGTCGCCGGGCTCGGGACGCGTTTCCTGCCCGCCACCAAAGCCATGCCCAAGGAAATGCTGACGGTTGTGGACCGCCCCGTCATTCAGCACGTGGTCGATGAGGCACGCGCAGCCGGAATCGAATTCTTCATCTTCGTAACCGGTCGCAACAAGGGCGTGATCGAAGATCATTTCGACAGCCAGTTCGAGCTTGAGAACACGCTCGAGACCCGGGGCAAGAGCCGCGAACTAGAAGCCCTCAACCGCGACCTGCCGAAAGCCGGCCAGGCCGCATTCACGCGCCAGCAAGCCCCGCTGGGTCTCGGCCACGCCGTCTGGTGCGCGCGCGAATTAGTCGGCGACGAACCCTTCGCACTATTGCTGCCGGACATGCTGCATCAGGGTAGCCGACACTGCCTCGCCGAGATGATGGAAGCCTACAACGAGCATGGCGGCAATCACATCGCAGTCAAACCGGTGCCTGACGATCAGACGCATCAGTATGGCATCTGCGGCGTCGTCGATCCGAATGCGAAGGTCACCAAGATCACCAGCATGATCGAAAAGCCGGCCAAAGGGACGGCGCCGTCGAACCTGCACATCTCCGGACGCTACATCCTCCAACCCGACATTTTCGCGCTGCTTGCAGAACAGGAACGCGGCGCGGGCGGTGAAATCCAGCTCACCGATGCGATGATCAAACTCGCCAAAAAGCCGGAACAGTCGTTTCACGCCGTTCGCTTCGACGGCGATATCTACGATTGCGGCTCGAAGATCGGCTGGCTGACCGCCAACGTCGCCTACGCGTTGGCCCGCCCTGATCTGGCGGACGATATCAAATCGGAAATCAAAAAGCTGCTTTGAAGTCGCCGTCACGCTTGACCCGACACCTCGCGCTCAGCGCGTGCTGACGTGTTCGTTGAAGCGCCACATTGCGTTGAGCCCGGAGCTAAGCCGCAGCAAGCGTTGCTCGATCTGGTGCGGCGTCCACGTCTTGACGCCATACAGTTCGGCCGTGAGATACGACTCCGTCGACTTGCCGTCGGTGAAGTAGAATGTCACCTTCTTTGAAAAGTCGTGGTTGGCGGCACGTTCGTTGACGGCCGATGTCACGAGAGCGAGATTTCCCAGACACGACGCTAATTTCTGCCGCGTCTCCGCGTCGGGAAAGTCGAGCCGCCACTGCGACCCCGGCGCGATTTTGAGCGGCAGGATGTGCTCGATCGTCAGCGACGTGCCGGCTGGCAACGGTGTGCCGCCAAAATGCTCGTCGAGCCGCATCAAGACCAGCCGGCAGACCAACGGGCTGCGCTTGTGCAAATCGCGTTGGCTGAATTCGATGGCGCGCGTTTCGTCGCGCGTGAATTGCAGTGAGGGCCACGGCCCTCGCATCGCCATGCCACCCTCGATCTGTGTCGTCAGCGCCGCCATGCGTTGAGCACGCTTGTCGGCACTCAGTCCCTGCATCCGGACACCGAACGCGAACCTATCCAGCGCTGCCAGGAACCGCAACAACGCAGCCGGGTCGTCACCGTGACGCCTCCAGAACGCGAGCAACGGCGGCACCCATTCCTTGCCCGAGAGCCACCCCAGATAGCGCAGCAATCGGCTGATTTCGGATGATTGAGCAGTTCCGGAATGGCTGGCCTGCAAGATTTTTCCGACGATGTCACCTGCCGGAGCCAGCACGTCGAAGACAAAGTCGCCAGCACCGCCCGGCATCGCCGCCACCTGCGCGCGTACCGCCTCGACGATCGGGCCTGCACCGCGCCCCGCCTGCGTCCGCACGAAGCTGAACAATTGTTCGAAGTCACCGCCGAGCCGCCGTTCCAAATCGTCCCACACGGCAATCGCGCGCTCCCGTTCCGCCGGCGCGATCTGACCGATCAGTTCGGCCTTGAGAATATCGCCGCGCGTCAGCGGTTCGCCGGCGTCGTTGAGAACCGTGAACATCTGATAGGCACGATCGATCGTATTGGTGACGATGGCGACCAGCGCACAGTTGTCGAGTACGAACGTTGCAAACGTCCTGAGTTCGTCGGCATCCAACAGGCTCAACTGCCGCACGAAAAAATCACGAATCTCCAGTATCCGCCGTTGCGGCTCACCCACCGCCTCGACGGCAGGAAGCGCGAGACATGCTCCGGCTGCACCGATGCATTGGTCGAGAAACGCATCGTCCTGACCACGCAAACGAACCCGCGCCATGCCGGCAGACCCACCGTCGGCAACCGCAGCCCCCTTCGCAGCCCCCGACGCGCGCGCCAATCGACGCGCGAGTGGTGACCTCTCTTGCGCAGTCAAATCGCGCAACACCGCCAGCAACATCGCCAACGTGACGATCCGTTGCTGGCCGTCGACGATTTCGAACACCCGCTCCGGTCCGGTGAACAGCGTGTCGTCGTGCATCGAATGAGCCTGCTCGTCGGCGATGCGCACCCGGACGAGCAAAATCGCACCGAGAAAATAAATCTCGTCTGGCGCGCTTTCGGCAGCGACCTGTATATCCGAGAGCAAGCGCTCCGCCGTGTCGACTTGCCAGGCGAACGGCCGCTGATAGCCCGGCGAGACGAACAGGAATGGGGCTGCAAACGTCTGATCGACAGACAGCGAACGGGAGACAAGCTGGGGGATCATTGCGATTTCGATCTCGAAACGCGTCGTTCGCCGGTATTTCGGGGGATGCAGAAGCGACGTCGGCACAGTTCTATCAGTCGCTTTCGAGCCTGCAAGCATCTGTACGTTGCCGGACGCCGTTCAATGTGATTGATGCGCTACAAACACTTATATCAGTGGCGCGCACATCCCATGCTCATCTACAAAATTACCGATGCTGCAAGCTGGCAGCTCGCTCTCGACACCGGGCGCTTCGACGGTTCTCCCGACGACCTGCGCGACGGCTTCATCCACCTCTCCACGGCCGCACAAACCGCAGCCACGCTCGCAAAACATTTTGCCCGTCGTGGCGATCTGGTCATCGCGGCAGTCGACGTCCAGTCACTGGAAACGACATTGAAATGGGAAGTTTCGCGCGGCGGCGACACCTTCCCCCATATCTACGGACCACTGCCAATCACCAGCGTCAGGTGGTGGAAGCCGTTACCCCTTGACCGCGACGGTGCACATATACTGCCCGACGACGTCGTTTGATCCAGGTTGTCTGATCCAAGTTGTCCGATCGAGGTTTGAATGTTGTCCCTGGCCTATGGACTGGCGCGGCCCTTTTTGTTCGGCTTCGAACCCGAGCAGGCGCACGAACTGACATTGCGCGCGCTCGAAGCGGGCCTCTATCCGCGCGCTGCCGGTGGCGATGATCGACGCCTCGCCGTCAACGCTTTCGGCTTGAACTTCTCCAACCCGATCGGCATCGCCGCAGGCTTCGACAAAGATGCGCGCGTGCCCGACGGCGTTCTGGGCCTCGGCTGCGGCTTCGCCGAAATCGGCACGGTGACGCCACAGCCGCAGGCCGGAAACCTCAAACCGCGCGTCTTCCGCCTCGTGTCCGAAGCCGCGCTGATCAATCGCCTCGGCTTCAACAACGGTGGCCACGCCGCGGCTCTTAAGCGATTGCAGACGCGCCGATCGCGTGGCGGCCTCGTCGGCGTCAACGTCGGTGCCAACAAGGACACGAGCGACAAGGCAGCCGACTATGTCGCCGGCATCGATACGTTCTACGACCTCGCCAGCTATTTCATGGTCAACATTTCCTCGCCGAACACCCCCGGCTTGCGCGATCTTCAAGCGCCCGCCGCATTGGACGAACTGCTCGGCCGCGTCATGACTGCTCGCGCCGCCCATGTCGCCCGAGGTGCCCCGTCACGACCGATCCTGGTCAAGATCGCACCCGATATCGCAGAGGACGATCTGCCCGCAATCGTTGCCTGCCTCGTCGCCAATCGCGTCGACGGCATCGCCGTGTCCAACACCACCCTCAGCCGCAACGGTCTAAAATCCGGCACCGCGGACGCGTCGCAAGCCGGTGGATTGTCTGGCCGGCCGCTGTTTCACCGATCCACCGTCGCCCTCGCGCGAGTGTTCGAATTAACCGGCGGCAGCGTGCCACTGATCGGCATCGGCGGCGTGACATCGGGTGCTACCGCCCTGCAGAAAATCGAGGCTGGGGCATCGTTGATTCAACTCTACACCGGCATGATCTACGAAGGCCCGGCGCTGATCGGTCGCATCAAATCGGAGCTGACACGCGCAATCGGCAGCACGGGAACGCTCACCGACCTCACCGGCAGCAAGGCGAAAGAGTGGGCCGCCCGCCCGCTCGACGGCTGACGACGGTCGAGGACGAAACGTCGCTGAGTTGCGGCTTGCGCGCGCCCCCGTTGCTGCGGCACCATGGGCTCATGGCAAAGCCACCGATGCCACCGCCCACAAAACCCAAGTCACCGAAGCGACGCGCGCTCACACATGCGCAGCCGCGCTTGCGCGACCCTGTCGCGTCCGTGGCCTCGCCCAGCGCACCGGACGATGAAGCACTGCTGCCACCACTGTTTCACGCGTGGTTTACGCAGCGTGGCTGGCAACCACGTCAGCATCAGCTCAAGTTGATCGCTCAATCCCGGAAGCGCCGCTCGACGTTGCTGATCGCGCCCACCGGGGCCGGCAAGACGTTGGCCGGCTTCCTTCCCTCGCTCGTCGATCTTCACGCGCAAAAACCTCGCCGCGTCGGCGAAGCGCGGCCGCTGCACACGCTTTATATCTCGCCCTTGAAAGCCCTCGCAGCCGACGTCGGCCGCAACCTGATGGCACCGATCGGTGACATGGGGCTGCGGATCAAGACCGAACTGCGCACCGGCGATACCTCTGCGGCTGTCCGTCAGCGCCAACGTCTCAAACCACCCGACATCCTGCTCACCACGCCCGAGCAACTCGCGCTGATGCTCAGTCATGCCGATGCCGCCCATCTGTTCTCGGGCCTGCACACCGTCATCCTCGACGAGTTGCACGCGCTGGCCGCTTCCAAACGCGGCGACCTGCTGGCACTGGGCCTCGCAAGGCTCAGCCGCCTCGCCCCCACGCATATCCGAATTGGTCTCTCGGCGACGGTGGCGCAGCCGTCCGAACTGCGTGCCTACCTCCAGCCACAACCGGCGAGCGGCGATCTCACCCTGCTCGCCGATCACATCGAAATCGCAGGCGGGGCTGCGCCCGAGATCACCATTCTCGAAACCGATCTCCCCTTGCCGTGGGCCGGTCACAGCGCGCGCTACGCGATGCCGGAAGTCTACCAGGCCATCAAGCGCGCACGTTTGGCGCTCGTCTTCGTCAACACCCGCAGCCAGGCCGAAGCGGTGTTCCAGGCCCTCTGGCACATCAACGAAGACGGCTTGCCCATCGCCCTGCATCACGGCTCGCTCGACGCCGCCAAGCGCCGTAAAGTCGAAGCGGCCATGGTGGCTGGCACGTTGCGGGCGGTGGTTGCCACCTCGACGCTCGATCTCGGCATCGATTGGGGCGACGTCGATCTCGTCGTCAACGTCGGCGCACCCAAGGGCGCGAGCCGCCTGATCCAGCGCGTCGGCCGCGCCAACCACCGGCTCGACGAGCCGAGCCGCGCCGTACTGGTGCCTGCCAACCGCTTCGAGGTTCTGGAATGCCGCGCGGCCCTCGACGCTGCCGCCTGCGGCACCCAGGATGCCGTGCAGTCGCGGCTCGGGGCCATAGACGTGCTTGCCCAGCACATCTGGGGCATGGCCTGTGCCGCACCCTTCGCGCCCGACACGATGTTCGACGAAGTGCGCTCCGCCGCTCCCTACGCAATGCTGTCGCGGCCGACCTTCGACCGTATCGTCGACTTCGTCTCGACCGGCGGCTACGCCTTGCGCGCCTACGAACGGTTCGCGCGCCTGCGCCCGACCGACGACGGCAAACTTCGCCTCTCGCATCCGCGTCTGGCGCAACTCTATCGGCTCAACGTCGGCACCATCGTCGAAGCGCCGATGATCAAAGTCCGGCTTGGCGGCCGCGCACGTCCGGGCCGATCCGGCCAGCCGCGCATCCTCTCCGGCGGCCGCGTGCTCGGCGAAATGGAGGAATGGTTTCTCGAACAGTTGACGCCCGGCGATACCTTCATTTTCGCCGGTGAAATTTGCCGCTTCGAAGGCATGCGCGAGACGGAAGCCTACGTCACCCGCAGCAAATCCGTCGACGCCAAAATCCCCAGTTACGCCGGCGGCAGGTTCCCGCTCTCGACGCATCTCGCCTCGCGAGTACGCAGTATGCTCGCCGATCACAGCGCCTGGTCGGGACTGCCGCTGCCGGTCGCCGAATGGCTGGAGATGCAGGCCTTGCGCTCGGTCATTCCCGATCCTGGCGAAGTGCTCATCGAAACGTTTCGGCGCGGCCACCATCACTTCCTCGTGGCCTACCCGTTCGAGGGACGGCTCGCGCATCAGACGCTCGGCATGCTGTTGACCCGTCGGCTCGACCGCGCCGGTGCCGCCCCGCTCGGCTTCGTTGCCAGCGATTATGCGCTGGCGGTCTGGGGGCTGGGTGACCTGAACGCCATGATCCGCGACGGTCGCCTCGATCTGCGCCGCCTGTTCGAGGAAGATATGCTCGGCGACGACCTCGACGCCTGGCTTGCCGAAAGCGCCATGATGAAACGCACGTTCCGCATGTGCGCGGTCATCGCCGGACTGATCGAGCGCCGCCACCCCGGCAAGGAAAAGAACGGCCGACAAGTGACCGTTTCCTCCGATCTAATCTACAACGTACTGCGCCAGCATGAACCCGGTCATATTCTGCTGGAAGCCGCCTGGGTCGATGCCTCCACTGGCCTCCTCGATATTGGCCGCCTCGGTGACTTCCTGCGCCGCATCAAGGGCCACATCCGCCATCAGCCCCTGGCGCATGTCTCGCCGCTGGCGGTGCCGGTGCTGCTCGATATCGGCAAGGAGATGGTGTTCGGCGGCAGCGCCCGCGAAGACCTGTTGCGGCTGGCCGCCGAAGATCTGATCCGCGAAGCGAACGAAGAATAAGCGGGCATGATGCGCCGGTTTCGCTCCGCCCGACACGTCCGTGCCGCAATCGCTGTGTCTGACGAGAACCTACGCCACACCATTCGTATCTCTCGGGCAAGCGCGCTGCTGACACCGGCGACGGGCACCATTACCACGACTGCATTCTCGCCTACAGCCGCTGCCTCGGGGACGCCGCACATGCTCAGCCTTGCATCCGACCGATTCGATCCGCGCGACGGCGCGACGCATGGCTTTGCGATGTGCGGCAAGGATTTCGTCGCAGACACGTCAGGCGCTCTTTTCTGGCCAGCCGAGAGCGCGCTGCTCGTTGCCGACCTGCATCTCGAAAAAGGTTCGGCGCACGCTGCTCGCGGTCGCATGCTGCCCCCTTACGACACGCGCGCCACGCTGATGAAGCTCGCGGAAGCCATCGACCGGCATCAGCCTAAAACCGTGATCGCCCTCGGAGACAGTCTACACGACAGTCGCGCCGCCGACCGTATCGCCGACGACGACGTGCGCATCCTCGCCATGATGCAAGAAGGCCGTCGCTGGATCTGGGTGACCGGCAATCATGATCCCCACATCGCCCCCTCGCTCGGTGGCACCGTCTGCGACCACCTCGTGCTCGCCGGCATCTCGCTCCGGCACATTCCGAGCGACGCCCACGTCAGCCACGAAATCGCCGGACATTACCATCCCGCCGCGCGCGTCTCCCTGTATGGCCACACCATTCGCCGCCCCTGCTTTCTCGGCAATGGCCGCCGCCTGGTCATGCCGGCGTTCGGTGCGTTCACCGGCGGCCTCAACGTGCTCGACAGCACCTTCGACCCACTGTTCGGCCGCGACGGGCTCAATGTCATCGTCCTCGGCCAGGAAGGCCTTTATCCCATCGCCACCCGCCTGCTGCGGCCGGAGTGAGCCACCGGCGCGACGTACCGCCGCCCTGCCAGAGGCGTCGCGCAGCCCGCTGGGAGGCCCGCCAGAGACCGTTTACCAAGCCGTTGGCACCCACCCCTGCGGTCACGTGCAAAAGCTTGCCAAATCGCATTTCTGACCAGCAGAACGCATTAACTCTGACGACGGAGTTTTGGTTGGCGCATTAACCGTTTCTCCGCCGTCGGAGTGCCTTTAGACGCAGCTAGATCATATCCTCGAACGGCACGATGGTGCTCTTCACCGTCTTCATCGCCATCGCCTGTGCCACCGCATCCTTGACGCCATCGAGCGTGAATGGAAACAGCGTCTGCATCCTGCGCCACGGGTATTTGTCGCGCGCCCGGTCGAGCATATCGACGCCAAGCACGAGATCGTTGGCCGTGAACGCCCAGGACCCCAGCAGCGTGATATCTTTCGTGCAGATGCGATGCCAGTTGGTCATGATCGGCCCGGCATCGGTGAACTGGCCCATTTCGATATACGTGCCGCCATCGCGTAAAAACTCGATACCTTCAGGTCCCGCCGTCGGGTGCCCCGAGCAATCCATGACCACGTCGGCACCGTAGCCGCCGACGATATCGCGCACCGCCTTGATGCGGGCCTCTGCCGTCACGTGCGTCTCGATATCGACCGTCGCCTCCGCACCGAACGCGCGCGCCAACGCAAGCCGGGGTGTCTCCGGCGCACCGACCGCGATCACCCGTCCGGCACCCATCTCTTGCGCCGCCGCGATAGCGAGGATGCCGATCGGCCCGGTGCCCTGGATGACAACCGTATCGCCCCACTTGAACCCGTTGGCGCGAATGGCTCGGTTGAACCCGCGAATGCACGAGGTCAGCGGCTCCGACAGCGAACCGAGCAGCAAACTCATATCGTCCGGGAGCTTGTAGATTTTAGTGCCGGGCAATTCCTCGAGGTCGACATACACGTATTCAGCCCAACCGCCCCACAGGTGCGGCGGCTTGTCGGCCGAGGTGTAGCCGTAGCGGATGCCGTCGGGATTGGAGCGCCAGTCGGTGTTGGCGCAGTGACGGTACTCGCCCTTGTGACACCACTCGCATTTCATGCAGCCGACGTAATGCTCGATGAACACCAGGTCACCTTCCTTGAAGCCCTTGCGCGCCGTGAATTCGCTGCCGGCCTTGGCGATGTAGCCGATGTTCTCGTGGCCCATGATGACGGGCTCGGCGTTGGGCGGAGTCTTGTAGAGCTTCACGTCGGTGCCGCAGATCCCGGCGATCTCCATCTTGAGGAGCGCCGCGTCCTGCGCAATCTCCGGCATCGGGAATTCCTGGATCTCGGTGGTGCT
>JANYHG010000266.1 GCA_025359165.1 Hyphomicrobiaceae bacterium | reverse complement strand
CGCGGTCGACGTCCGCCGCCGGGAGATCGACCTTGTTGAGAACGGTGAGGATTTCCAGTTTGTTGTCGAGCGCCTGATAGACGTTGGCCAGCGTCTGCGCTTCCACGCCTTGCGACGCGTCCACGACCAGAATTGCGCCCTCGCAGGCGGCCAGAGAACGCGACACTTCGTAGGCGAAATCGACGTGGCCCGGGGTGTCCATCAGGTTCAGCTGATAGATCGTGCCGTCTTTGTACTTGTAATCGAGGCGCACGGTCTGCGCCTTGATGGTGATGCCGCGCTCCTTCTCGATATCCATCGAATCGAGGATCTGGTCACTCATTTCGCGTGCAGAAACGTTGCCGCACAACTGGATCAGCCGGTCGGACAAGGTCGACTTGCCGTGATCAATGTGCGCGATGATGGAGAAGTTGCGGATCAGCTTTGTGTCGGTCATGGCGCGGGGTGTAGCACTGCATTGCGCGCGACAAAAGGCCGAGCGAGCGACTGCGGCGAAGAATAGCGGGCGTCAGAGGACCTCGATCAAACGTTCGCCGGCATCCAGTGCTTGCAAAATGCGAGGCAAAGTCAGGGCAAAATGCCGGACAAGTGCCGGCGTACGGATATTTCCGGTCCGCAGACAAACAATGCAAGGTCCAGCTGTCGAACTACCGACGAAATCAGCGAACTCGGAGACCACGAATAGTTGGACGCCCGCCGCAAAGGCCAGCGATATGAGTTATGCGATGCGATTCGCTCATCGTGCCGCACCTTTCTACATCATGCGAGCATGCATCGGATCTACATCATGCGAGCATGCATCGAACCACTCTGGAAACCGTTGGCCAATGTGCCTCAAGGCCTGATCAGCACCTTGCCGGTGGAGGCGCGGCGGTCGAGTTCGCGAATGGCGTCGGCCGTCTGGGCGAGCGGGAAAATCTTGTGGATGTGCGGCTTGAGCTTGCCTTCGGCCACCCAGCCGGCCAGCTGCTGCAGATTGGCGCGGTTTGCAGCCGGGTCGCGAGCGACGTGGGCACCCCAGAACACGCCGACGAGAGACGAGCTTTTCAGCAGCAGCAGATTGAGCGGGATCTTGGGGATTTGACCAGCTGCGAAGCCGATCACCAGATAGCGGCCACCCCAGTTCATGGCCCGAATGGCCGGCTCGGCGAATTTGTCGCCAACGCAATCGTAGACGACGTCGGCGCCATTGCCGCCGGTGTGCTTGCGAATGTCGTCCTTCAGGTCGCCGCTGCTGTAGTTGATAAGTGCGTCCGCGCCGCGCTCCTTGCAGATCGCCAGCTTTTCGTCCGTCGAGGCGCAGGCGATGACCCGCGCGCCCATCAGCTTGGCGAGCTCGACCGCCGCCAACCCAGCCCCGCCCGAGGCCCCGAGCACGACGACGTTCTCGCTCGGCTTGACCTCTCCGCGATCCTTGAGGCCGTGCAACGCGGTGCCATAGGTGACTGTGATGCAGGCCGCGATGTCGTCGCTGACGCCTGCCGGTGTGGCGTTGAGGCCCTCGACCTTGACCGCCATCTTCTCGCGCGCCGCGCCGTGCCCTGCCGTGCCGAATACGCGGTCGCCGACTTTCACCGATGTCACGCCAGCGCCGACGCTTTCGATGACGCCGGCGAACTCACCGGCGGGCGAGAATGGCAGCGGTGCCTTGACCTGGTACTTGCCGCGCACTGCAAGCGTGTCGAAGAAATTCAGCGCCGCCGCCTTGACGCGCACGACAGCCTCGCCCGGTCCAGCCGATGGCTCGGCGATATCTTCGATCACCAGATCGTCGGGGCCAGTGAGGGTTTTGCAAAGCGCGGCTTTCATAGGCATAATACCTTGTATGTGACGGTTACGGTGGGCGATCAGCTTTTGGCTTGTAAGGCACGCTCTAAAAATTCCAGCCGATCCTGACCCCAGAAAAATTCGCCCGACGGCAACACATAGGCTGGCGCGCCGAACACGCCCTTGGCGAGACCTTCCTCGGTATTTCTGTCCCAGATCGTATCGAGTTCCGCGTCCGGTAACGCTGCAGCCGTCACGGCTGCCAGATCGAGCCCCGCGCGGTGTGCCGCGTCGGCGATATCGGCAGGGTCGGAGAGCGTCTTTTCGAGTTCCCACAGGTTGCGGCCGAGTTCACGAGCGAACGGCAGGACGTCGCGACCCTGGGCGGCTGCGGCGATCACCAGCCGCGTTGCCGCAATTTCGTCGGACGGAAACCCTTTCGGCTGCAGCACGATCGGAATGCCCAGGTGATCACGCCAGCGCTTCAACTCCATCAGCCGATAGGCTTGACGCTGCGGCGATCGCTTGCCCAACGGCAGCCCACCGGTCTGCGCAAAAATCGGCCCGTATTTCGCGGGCTTCGCGATCACGGTCGCGTGCGCCGCCTTGGTCATGGCCATGAAACGCGCGGTGCCGAGATAGGCCCACGGACTGTTGAGCGTGAAATAGTATTCGATCGTCGTCATGGAGGTGATCTTTCGTGGAGGGAACTCAAGCAGTGCCGACAAGCGCCGACAGATTTTTCACGACTTTGTCGGCAGCCATGTCGGGATATTCGTCGGCGGCACCTGAACGGTTGACCCATACGGTTCTGAAACCGAATACCTTGGCACCAGCGATATCCCAGCGATTGGAGGATTGAAACGAAACATCGTCGGCGCCCCCGCCGAAACGGTCGAGGACCAAGCGATACACGGCCATGTCCGGCTTGAAAACACCGGCGTCACGCACTGAAACCACAGCGTCGAACACGCCCTTCAAACCGGCTGCATCGACAGCGTCGGCGAGCATGTCGGGATCGCCGTTGGACAGGATCGCCACCTTTGCGCCCTGCGCCTTCAACGCCTGCAGAACCTGCGGCACCTCGGGAAAAGCCTGCATCGATCGATACGCCGCCAGCAGCTTCGAGCGCACATCGTCCGATATGCCGCCGATGCCGGCCGCGGCAAAATCGAGGCTGCGTTCGGCCAACGACCAAAACGTGGCCGGACGCCCCGTCATGGTGTGGACCCAGGTGTATTCGAGGTGTTTGGTTCGCCACGTCTGCGACAGCGTCTCGAATCCGGCACCGATCTCGCGCTGATGCGCACTCGCCGCCGCGTGGACGTCGAACAGCGTGCCGTAGGCATCGAACACGTAGAGGTTGGAACGGGGCATGTGACGCTCTCGACAATTCTCGACACGCAAACTGGCACAGGTGGTGGGGCTGCGCCTAGGATAGTTTTACATCGTGGGCTGCGCGCAAGACTGGCGGTGGCCGCTGTCAACTGCCATATGTCCGGCGATCGCCGAAATCAGGACGTCGCATGACCAGCCATTCGCCGCTACCCGCTTTACCACCCGACGTCCACACGCCCGCCTATGTGCTGGACGCGAAGGCGTTGGCGCGCAACATGGCGACCGCGGATCGGGTGCGGCGCGAAGCGGGCTGCAAGGTGCTGCTGGCAACCAAGGCGTTCGCGTTTCCGGCGGCATTCCCTGACATGCGCGATCATCTCGACGGCACCACCGCCAGTGGGGAGTACGAGGCGCGGCTCGGTCGCGAGGAGTTCGGCAAGGAGGTGCATGTCTATGCGCCCGCCTACGGCCCGGGCGAGGTCGAACGTCTGACCGAGCTTGCCGATCACATCTACTTCAATTCGCCGGAGCAGATGAGCCGTTATTTGGCTGTCGCGAGGTCAAACCCGAAGGTCAAGATCGGGGCGCGTATCAATCCGGGCTACTCCAACGCGACACTCGGCGGCCCGTTGTACGATCCCTGTGCGCCCAATTCCCGGTTCGGCACTACGGCTGCAGAGGTTGACCAACTACCTTGGGAGCAGATCGACATCTTTCATGCGCATTCGCTGTGCGAGAGCCTGCACGACGGATCAGTCGGGCTGATCGACCATGTCGCGAAGAATTTCGGCCCTTATCTGAAACGCGTCAAAGCGGTGAACTTCGGGGGCGGGCATTTCATCAACAAGCCGGGTTACGACGTGGCCAAGCTGATCGCGGCCATCAAAGCCTTCCGTGCCACCTTCGACGTCGAGGTGATCCTCGAGCCCGGCGCCGGTCTGGTGGTCGATGCCGGCTATCTCGTGGCCTCGGTGATCGGCTTCCACACCAACGGAGCGCGCATCGCCATTCTCGATGCATCCGCCTCTACCCATATGCCCGACGTGCTGGAAGTGCCGTATATGCCGCCGCTGCTCAATGCGCTCCCGGCGGGAACGCGAGGCCACGACTACATCCTCGGCGGCAAAACCTGCATGACCGGCGACATCATCGGCGAATACGCGTTCGCCGCCCCATTGAAGGTCGGTGACCACCTCGTGTTCGGCGACATGATGCAATACTCGTTCGTCAAGAACACAACGTTCAACGGTACGCCGCTGCCCGATATGGCCGTGCTGGAAGCCGACGGTTCCTATCGCGTCGTCAAGCGTTTCGGTTACTCCGAATTCAGGGGCAGGCTCGGGTAAGCCCGGCGTACCAAGCCATGCAGCCCGGCAATTGACGCAGCGGCAAACACTCGACATAGCTCGCCACCTCGGATGTAAATTCGCATGTGCTGTCGCGACGGCGTCCGCATGCTATAACCCGTTTACACGGTACCGACGACGCCACGTGACGGCTGGAGATAAACGCGCGCATGGATTCTGCAATCGAGCGTCTGAAGGCTTTGGCTGCGTCGCCCGCGACGCCGTTGCCGGCGCTCGACCGCCGTATTCTCGCGGAAACCGGCTTGCTTGTGGTCATCGAGCCGGAACTCGATCCCGCACAGGCCGCCATCGAAGCGGAGCTTGGCCCGCTGGTCGAGGCGGGCAACTTCGCCGCTGTCGCTGTGGCGTTCGATCGTCTGTTCGATGCGCGCACGTTGTGCGGCAACGGTTACCGCGGCTATCGCGTCGCCCAATCGATCCTGATGTCGCCGATCGAGATGGCCGCCGACGACGGTGATGTTGCAGCCGGAGCGATCGCGCTGAAAGCCTACCGCCGCTGGTGGATGCGTGACCGCACCGACCCGGCGGCGGCCGCGATCTATGCGCGCGGCTTGGTCACCGATTATTTTCCGCACCGCGAAAATGCCGAACACAGCGAAAAAGCGCTGATCGCCGCCCTGCGCACCAACTGCCGCGAAGCGCGCCGCGTGCTGGCTTATGCCGGGCCGAATGGACGCAAGCACTGGCTGTGGCGACAGGCGGATTTTACGGTCACCTTCGCCGCCTGGAGTTGTGGGATCGAGGACGAGGACCTGCTGCGGCCGAGTTTCCTCGCCGTCCAAAAGCTCGATCCGCACGAGTTCAGCATCTACGATGATCGCGCCGTGCATCTGCTGCCGCAGTGGGGTGGCAGTCTGGCGGCGGTCGATCGTCTCGCACGCTCGGCTGCCGATCGCACCCGCGCCCAATTCGGCGACCTGCTTTACGCGCGCGTCTACGACAACGTGCTGGATTTCCAGGATCCGGAAACGACCAAGGTCGATCCCGAACGGCTGCTTGCGGCGTTCGGCGAGTGGTATAGGCGGTTCCCGAGCCAGGCACTCGCCAACCGCTATGCGGCGCACGCCCACACCTTCGGCGATATCGCGACCTTGCGTCTGCTGTTCCGAACCGCGATCCGCGAGATTCAACCCGAGCACTGGTTCGACAATGAACAGCCGATCGCCGCTTGGCGTGCCGCAATAAAAAAACGGGCGGGGAAAATCTGACGCGACGTGGATGAAGATTTTGTAGGTTGGGTCAAGCGCAGCGCGACCCAACATTTCCGCGTGGAACAAGTGATGTTGGGTCGCGCCGAGAGGCTTGACCCAACCTACGATCGGCACGATCAGTGGTTGTTGGCCCCGCCGTTCAAATCTTTTCCGGCATCGAATCTCGTACGCCGAGATCGGCGAAACTCGCCGACAGCCACGCGTCCGCCTCGGCGCGCCCCTCATTGAACAGCAACTGCAGCAAGTCCCAGGTCGCAGTCATTTTCGAGGCAGCCGTCCATCCCTCGGCGACTGCCCCGCCACCGATGCGATGCAGGAATATCTCGCGAAAGCCTTCACCCGCGAGCACGCCGCTGCGCAAATGCTGGTTGACGAAGCGGATCAGATCGATGTCGCGCACCAGCGACGCATTGAATGTGATCTCGTTCAACCGGTCGAGGATTTGCTGTGACGAATGCGGCGTTCCCAAGCGCTGCTGTGGGTTGATCTGGACGATCAGCAGATCATGCGATTGGCAGTCCCTGATCAGCGGCGTCAGGACGGGATTGGCGGTATAACCACCGTCCCAGTACGGCACGCCGTCGATCTCGACCGCCTTGTACAGCGTCGGCAGACACGCAGACGCCATCACGCTGTCGATCGTGACGCGATTGCCCGTGAACACCTCGACGCGACCCGAAACCACGTTCGTCGCGGCGACGAACAGCTTCATGGTTTGGCACGCGTGCACGCGCTTGAAATCGACTTCGCCCAGAACGATGTCGCGCAGCGGATTGTAATCGAGCGGGTTGAATTGGTAGGGCGACGCCGAGGCGGCCAAAGTCTGGAACGCCGACAGTGCCGGGTTCATTTCGTTGACCCAGGTCGGAAAAAATCCTGCCCACGGGTTGCTGATTGCCGAACTTTGCGCCATTGCGTTGGCAACTGCGCGCCAGAACGAAGCGAGCTGCGCCCGTGCGCGCGCACGTCCACCTTCGAACAACCCCTCCGCCGCTACGATCGCATTCATGGCCCCGGCCGAGGTGCCCGAGATCGCTTCGATTTCGATACGCTCGTCTTCGAACAACCGATCCAGCACGCCCCACGAATAGGCCCCGTGTGCGCCGCCACCCTGCAGCGCCACGGTAATACGTTTTATGCCGGCTTTGCCGACCGGTGGCTTCTGGGTGACGTGCGGTTTTCCGGTGACGCTCATTCGGCGGTCCAACCGCCGTCGATGGAATAGTTCGAACCCGTGATCGCGACAGCCGCGTCGCTCGCCAGGAACACCGCCAGCGCGCCGATCTGCTCGACGGTACCGAAACGCTTCGACGGCTGCTTACCGAGCAGGAAGTTCTTGGCCGCCTCTTCCGTGATGTTCTGCGTTTTGGCGATGTCGGGGATCTGCTTTTCGACCAGCGGTGTCCACACGAAGCCTGGCGAAATGCAGTTCGCGGTGATCTGCATCTGCGCGCATTCGAGCGCTACCGTCTTGGTCAGGCCGTCGAGACCGTGCTTGGCTGCGACGTAGGCAGCCTTGTTGGGAGACGCCCGCAGCGAATGCGCCGAGGCTATATTGATGATGCGGCCGAAGTTGCGTTTCTTCATGCCCGGCACAGCCGCACGGATGGAGTGAAACGCACTCGTCAGGTTGATGGCGATGATCATGTCCCATTTCTCGATCGGGAAATTCTCGATCGGCGATACGTGTTGTATCCCGGCGCAATTGACGAGGATGTCGACCGCGCCGAAGTCCTTTTCGGTCTTCGCCACCATGTTGGCGATCTCGTCGGGCTTCAACATGTTGGCTGGGTCGAACGTCACCTTGGTGCCGAACTTGGCGACCTGCTCGACCGCTGCCGCATTGTCGGCCGCACTTCCGAGGCCGTTGATGACGACGTTGACGCCTTCGGCGGCGAATGCCATCGCGATGCCGTGTCCGATACCCGACGTCGAGCCGGTGATAACAGCGGTTTTGCCTTTGAGAGATGCAGTTGCCATGGGGGAACTCCGCTATGAGGGCGCAGCCGCATTAATGCCGCACTGCACAACCGAAAGATAGATGTCGCGATAGAGCGCTTGGGCCATAGGTGCCGGTCAAGCGTTTGACGTAGCCTACCCGAACCCGACGAGACGTTTGGTTTCCGATATGATTGGCTGGGCGACGGCGGCGGCGCGTTCGGCGCCATTTTTCAGGATGCGGTCGATTTCAGCGGGATCGGCGGAAAGCCGCCGCATCTCGGCGTTGACAGGGGTGAGCTTGGCGACCGCCAGATCAGCCAGTGCTTTTTTGAATGTCGAGAACTGCGCGCCGCCGAATTCCGTGAGCACAGTCGCCTTGGAGCCGTTCTGCAACGCCGCATAGATGCCGACGAGATTGTCCGCTTCGGGCCGGCCCGCGAGGCCCGCTTCCTCGGAGGGTATGCCGTCCATGTCGGTTTTGGCCTTCTGGATCTTCTTGGCGATGGTGTCGTGGTCGTCGGTCATGTTGATGCGCGAAAGATCAGAAACATCGGACTTCGACATTTTCTTGGTGCCGTCGCGCAAGCTCATCACGCGCGTTGCAGGTCCCATGATGACGGGTTCACAGAGCGGGAAAAATTGCCCATCTGCGTAGCCGGCTTCGGCGATCTGTTCGCGGTAGTCGCTGTTGAATTTCTGGGCGATGTCACGCGTGAGTTCGAGATGTTGCTTCTGATCGTCGCCGACGGGCACATGCGTCGCGCGATAGACCAGAATGTCGGCCGCCATCAGCACGGGATAGTCGTAAAGCCCGATCGAGGCGTTCTCGCGATCCTTGCCAGCTTTCTCCTTGAACTGGGTCATACGGTTCAACCAGCCGAGGCGCGCGGTGCAATTGAAGATCCACGCCAATTCGGCATGCGCGGCGACCTGGCTCTGGTTGAACAGGATCGTGCGCTTCGGATCGACGCCCGACGCGATGTAGGCAGCGGCGACGTCGCGGATCGACTGGCGCAGCTCCTTAGGGTCCTGCCACGAGGCGGTGATCGCGTGCAGATCGACGATGCAATAGATGCAGTCGTGCGTGGACTGCATCTCCACCCAGCGGGTCAGCGCACCGAGATAGTTGCCGAGGTGCAGATTGCCGGTCGGCTGCATGCCGGAGAAAACGCGGGGGGCAAAGGCCATGCGAGGTAGATCCAATTTGCACGAGATGCCACGATCGTCTGTGGCCTTCTCATAATTTAGGCGCGTCTTCTATTGCACGCCCCCGTTTGCGCAAAATCGCAAGCGTTGCGGGTCTCTCAGCCATTGCCCGGATAGTTGGGCGCTTCGCGCGTGATGGTGACGCCATGGGTATGGCTCTCGCGCATCGCGGCGGGCGAGATGCGGACGAATTTGGCGCGCTCTTTCAAATCGTCGAGCGTGTGTGCACCGACGTAACCCATGCCGGCGCGCAGACCGCCGACGAGTTGGTGCAACACCGCGTCGACCGCGCCCTTGTACGGCACCTGACCCTCGATACCCTCGGGCACCAACTTCAGAGTGTCGCGTACTTCAGCCTGGAAATAGCGGTCCGCCGATCCACGCGCCATGGCACCCACCGAACCCATGCCGCGATACGACTTGTAGGTGCGGCCTTGATACAGATACGATTCGCCGGGGCTTTCGTCGGTGCCCGCGAGCAATGAGCCGATCATGACGGTACTGGCACCGGCGGCGAGAGCTTTGACCAGGTCGCCGGAGAATTTGATGCCGCCATCGGCGATGATCGGAATGTTCTGCTTTTGCGCCTCTTCGGCGGCGTCCAGTACGGCGGTCAGCTGCGGCACGCCGACACCGGCCACGATGCGGGTGGTGCAGATCGAGCCGGGGCCGATGCCGACCTTGATGCAGTCGGCACCCGCGTCGATCAGCGCCTTGGTGCCATCTGCGGTGGCGACGTTGCCGGCGATGACTTGCACGCGATTGGAAATTTTCTTGATGCGGGTGACGGCTGCAAGCACGCCTGCGGAGTGGCCGTGAGCCGTATCCACCACCACAACATCGACGCCGGCGGCGATCAGACGTTCGGCACGCTCGAAGCCATCGGGTCCGACGCTGGTGGCGGCGGCACAGCGTAGTCGCTGCTGATCGTCGACACAGGCGTTGGGATGGCGATGGGCCTTCTCGATATCCTTCACGGTAATGAGGCCGATGCAGCGAAATTTATCGTCGACCACCAGCAGCTTTTCAATACGGTTGTGATGCAACAGCCGCTTGGCTTCTTCGCGCTCCACGCCTTCGCGCACGGTGACCAGTTTTTCCTTGGTCATCAATTCGGACACGGGCTGGGCCGGGTTGGTCGCAAACCGCACATCGCGGTTGGTGACGATGCCGACGAGGCGGCCATGCTTGCCACCCTCGACGACGGGAATGCCCGAGATGTTGTGCACATCCATCAATTTCAGTGCGTCCGCGAGCGGCGCATCGGGTGCGATGGTGATCGGGTTGATGACCATGCCGGAGACGAAGCGCTTGACCATGCCGACCTGCTCGGCCTGTGCCACAGGATCGAGGTTGCGGTGAATGACGCCGATGCCACCGGCCTGCGCCATGGCGATGGCGAGACGACCCTCGGTCACCGTGTCCATGGCCGACGAGACGATCGGGATGTTGAGACTGATCTCTTTGGTGAGGCGGGCTGCAACACTGACCTGCGACGGCAGAATGTCGGAGGCGCGCGGCACCAGCAGCACGTCGTCGAACGTCAGACCAACCGAAGTCTCATCGAGTACTGGACGTTTGGCCATCGGTCTCTCCGCTGTCAGTGGGACGATCAAAACAGGGCAACAACGGGGAAAATAGCCCAGACGCGCCTTTGCCCATGTGAGGAGCAAACGCGTGAAATAGTGCCGCAGCGATCAGGATCATTGCGTCGTCTAGCAGACCCGCGCGATCAGGAAAAGATACTATCCCCAGCGACTTTTTAACTCGGTCGTCGGTGATGCGGCGAGCGGCGGCTTACGCGGACGCCGGCAGGGACGGCGGCGGGGACGCCGTAAATTCGATGTAGATGACACGCCGCGCGGCCGGGACCCTTGCCCGTTGCGACCGATGCACCAGCAGCGGCCTCAGCGCCACGATATCCCCTCGTACCGCCAGACAGAGCAGCGACGGCGTAGTAGTGGCGACGTCTGCGATCGCGGTGGCATCCAGACGGCCATGGCGATGCGAGCCGGGCAGTACGTCGAGCGGGCCGTTGTCTTCGCCGCAATCGTCGAGATGAATGCGGAACGCCACCATGTGCGTTAACATGGCGACGGGCCGTTCCGGTCCGTTCACGGCGCGGTCTTGGTGCCAAGGCACGAACCAGTTGGCCCCGGTCGTCTCGTCGAATGCTTGCACGCGCGTCAGATGCGCGGGAGCTTGTAGCAGCCGCACCGCCAGCGCCGTGAGGGCGGGATGGTCGGCGAACCAATCGCGCGCGGCGGACGTGAAATCGGCGTCCCGTGCCCCGGGGCTGCAGTGGCCGAGGGCGGGGAATACGTTATCCATCTGTGCCAGATCGGCGGCCGTCAAGACGCGCTCGACGACCGCGATACCGCATCGGTCGAACGATGATCCGAGCGAGACGGAGAGCTGTGAGACTGGCAGCAACGGAAATCTCTCGATCGACGTGACGGGCTGGCGTGACCCATTTCATGTCACGCCATCTGGCGCAAGACTGCGACCACGCCCATGCCGGCGACGAGGGCGATCAGATCGTTGCCGCGCAGGCGGACGGCGACGACGGTGGCGGCGAGACCGACGATTTCTGGCAATCCGCCGCGCAGCACGGGTGGGCCGATGATGCCGATCATGACGGCGAGCGGGATGGCTTTGAGGGCCGCTTCCAGCCGCGGCGTGATCGGAATGAAGCGCATGAACTGAAAGCCGGCGAGGCGACAGATGGCGGCCGCCGCCGTCATAACCAGGATGACCTCGATTGTGTAGGGATCGAGCATCATGGCGGCGGCTCGAGTGGCGACGCATCTGCATTCAGAAGCGGCGGCGGACGATACCGCACCGCTCCGACGATAGCGGCTGCCAGCGCCGCAACCACGATCGTCCAAGGGCCGGGTGCCCAGCGCTCGCAGCCGATAACCGCCAAGGCAGCCGCCAGCGCCGGCCACAGATCGGCGCGGGCGCGCAGCATCATGGCCGCCGACGCCGCGCAGAAGGCGACGATGATGAAGTCGAGACCGATGGCGCGCGGATCGGCGATCCATTGGCTGGCGGTGGTGCCGATGGCGGTGCCGACGACCCAGCCGGTGAAGCTGACGAGGCTGCTGCCGAGGAGGACGCCGGCGTCGTGATCGCCGCGTTCGCGCTCGCGGAAGGCCAGAGCGAAACTGCCATCCACCAAAGGCAACAGGATGAGCGTGGTTTTGAGCGGTCCGAGCGGTGCCAACCAGGCCCGCAGCGCTGCGCCCATCAGGACATAACGGACATTCGCGACGAGCACGGTGATGAACACCGTGAGCAGGGCGGGATGCTCGCTCCAGGCCTGCAACACGGCGACCTGCGCACTGCCGGAGAAAACGGTGGCGCTCATGAGCACGGCGGCGAGCTTGGAAACACCGACGCCGGTCGCCAAGAGCCCGAACGCGACCCCGTAGACGATCGAACTGACGCAGAACGGCAGACTGAGATGTGCGCCACGCCGCAGGCCGGCCGCTGTGAATGTGACAGATCGCGCAGCTTCGGAAGAGGCGGGAGGCGCAACTGGGGATGTCACTGGCAACTGCATCATCGGTGGGAGCTTAAGTGCGCAGAACGGCGTTGCGTCTCGTGCGATCGTGGTGCCCGGTTTGGCCGATCGCGACGGGCAAGACAAGGCTCGCGAGCGTGCGGACGCCCTGCGATCAAAACATTTGCGGGATCAGGCCGACGCGGTTATGGTCCGCCGCGCTGACGGGGCCGATGCCTCCGACGCAGGCTTTGGGGCGTCGCCAAGTGGTAAGGCAGCGGATTTTGATTCCGCCATTCGGAGGTTCGAACCCTCCCGCCCCAGCCAATTAAATCAAGGGTTTAGCGACATTTTGGGGCAGAAACGGACCGATTTATTCTCTTTTTACTCTCAGTTTTTGGGCAAATCGGTGGGTGGTTGTGCGTTATGCGCAGGGGAATCGGGTGAAGGAATCTACCCAGCCCCGATGAGGCTCTCGAGATAGGTGTCGTTCCAGGCGGCGAGGCGGCGTTTGACGCGCAGGCTCTTTTTGCCTTCGGCGCGGCGCAACAGGTTCGAGGCAATGTGCTTGATGGTGGCGAAGTTGGCCGGTGCGTTGGCCTTGCGGATGCGGCATTCGTCGTCGCGGAACACCATGTCCATCACCCAGTGATGGGCTTCGAC
>JANYHG010000239.1 GCA_025359165.1 Hyphomicrobiaceae bacterium | reverse complement strand
CTTTATGTGCAGCGCTTTCTGGTCGGTGATACGATACTGGGCGATCGACGCTTGCGTCTGGGCGGGTCGACGGGGAAGCTTTATCTGACGTTTGGTCTGCTGTGGGTTGGCACGGTCGCGCTGTGTTTTGCCGCGTTTTTTGCGATCAAGCTGATGGTTCCGCAGGTTTTTGATATCAAGGGCCAGATCGACTGGATGCGCATTACGCGTGGACAGTGGCTGCACGTTGCCGCGATCCTGGCGAGTGCGATGTTCGTGTGGTCGCTGATCGGTTCGTTTTATCGCGCCACGCTCTATAACATGATTGCGAATGACACGCTGATCCGTCCACCTGATGGATCTGGCCTGCCGTTGCTGCGATTCAAGCTCACGACGCGCGGGCCGAAGCTGATCTGGCTGTTCGTGACCAACCAGCTTTTGACGTACGGCAGCCTGTTCGTGTTGAAGCCGATCGCGACGGCGCGCAGCATGCGTTATTTCGTGCAAAATCTGGCAATCGTCGGCGCGTTCGATCCAGCCAGTGTGCGGCAAAATCCGAATGCGACCTTGACCGAAGGGGAGGGCCTGGCGCAGGCTTTTGATTTCGATGCTTTTTAAGCGAGCCGCCGTCCGGTTGTCGGCTGCCGCGCCGGAAGCTTTCTATGTGGCGCAGTATGGCGACGGCGTCACTGCCAGCCGCGTGGCGGCGACCGTCGAGGTGCGGCCCGAGGGGCTGCTGGTCAAGCCTGCCGATGCTGCGGCGATGCTGTGGCCTTATGCCGATCTGCGCACGGCCGAGCCGATTCGTGCGCGCTCGCTGGATGCCGTGCTGACATCGAAGAACGGGCAACGCGCATCGCTCTTCATCGACGATACGATGCTGTTGGCTCAGTTGCTTCGGCGCGCGCCGCAGGTACAGCTCGGTGCAGAGCGTTGGCGCACGGCGCGGCCCGGGCTGGCGGTGGGTGCCAGTGCGTTGGCTGCGTATGCCGGCGTGTGGGCGTTCGATCTGTCGCCGACCAAAGGTCTCGCCAGCACGATGCCGGTCAAGGCGCGCGTGGTGCTTGGCGATTCGGTCCTGCGCACCATGCCGGCACAGGCGCGCTGTACGGCTGCCGACGGGCGCGTGGCGCTCGGTAAAATGGTGCAAAGGCTGATGCCGACAGGGCCGATCACAGCCGAAAATATCGTGGTGCTCGATTGGTCGATGTTGAATGCGTTCGCGGTTCCTGGCAATCGGATCGTGTTGACGCGGGCGATGATCGAACAGGCTCAGGGGCCGGACGAGATCGCGGCCATCATCGGGCACGAGGCCGGTCACGCGATCGAGCTGCATCCCGAAGCGAGCCTGGTGCGCTCGGTGGGGTTCTGGGCGCTGGTGCAGATGGTATTCACGGGTACGCCGGGGGCGATCGGCAATATCGGCGTGGTGCTAGCGCAGCTCGGTTACACGCGATCGGCCGAGCGCGAGGCGGACGCCCATGCGCTCAGACTGTTGCGCGAGGCGAAAATTTCACCCAAGCCGATGGGGGACTTTTTCCGGCGCATGGACAAGCGTGCGTCGACGCCCAAGGCGCAAGAGACGGGTGTGTCGAGCGACATTCTGGCCTCCCATCCGTCGAACCCCGAACGCATCGCTCGCATCGAAGCGCAGGCCGCGTACGAGGCGACGCCCTCACTCGGCGATGCCGATTGGAAGGCGTTGAAGGCGATCTGCTCGAATGCCAACACGGTCGCGCCGCCAGTGCCGAAGCTCGGTGCGCCACGCGCTGGGACGGCGGAGACGGCCAGTAGACCGGCACCTGCGGACGTGGCGAAGGCAGCCGCAGACATCAAGGCGAAGGCGGATGCCGAGAAAATAGAGGTGGCTCGCGAAGCCGCACGCGCGGAGGCGGCGCGGCAGGAGATTGCGCGGAACACCGCGGAGCGGGCGCGGGTCGCGAAAGACGAGGCCGACAAAGCCGCCGCAGCCAAGGTCGAGGCTGCGCGTATCGATGCTTCGAAGGAGGCCGCGAAGGCGACGGCGGCGATGAAGCTCGAAGCGGCGAAGCAGGAGGCGGCGCAGGCGGAAGCCTTGCGCAATATCCAGGCCAAAACAGCGGCGGAACGGGCGGCGGCAGAGCGTGTCGAGGCTGCCCGCTCGGAGGCAGACAAGGCACAAGTCTCGCGCGGGGCAACTGCGGGTGCCAGCGAGCAAGCTGCAGTTAAAAGCGAAGCCGACGAGAAGACGCGGACGCAAATCGCGCTGGCAACCGAGGTCCCGATCGCACCGGTGGCCGCCCCTATCTCGCGAGCGGCAACGCCACCGCTGACTTCGGTCGATGGGCGTATCGAAGCGGCCAGCAAGAAAATCGCGCTGAACGCGGCTGACTCGCAAGCTCTCAGCGAGCGCGGTCAGGCTTATGCGGCAAAAGCCGACATCGTCTCGGCAATCGCGGACTTTTCACGGGCTCTCGCCGTCAAGCCCACGGATGCCAACACGCTGTTCTGGCGGGCGTCGATGCATGCCCAGCAAGGAATGCTGGATCAGGCGGTCACCGACTACAGCGACGTCATCAGGCTGCAGCCGAAAAATTTCGCCGCCTATAACAATCGCGGCAGTCTCTATCGGACGCAGAAAAAACTCGATCTCGCGTTGCGGGATTATTCGGCGGCGATCGCGATCGACGGAAAGCAGGCGATCGCGCTGACCAATCGCGCGCTCATCCATCGCGAGCGCAGCAATCTGGATGCCGCCATCGCCGATCTGAATGCCGCCATCGTCGCCAATCCGAGCTACGCCAACGCCTACGTGCGCCGGGGCGAGACGCTCGAACTCAAGTCAGCGCGAGACGCCGCGATCACCGACTATCGCGCCGTGCTGCGTTTTCCCGAGCCGGCTGGCGGCACATCCGAGCCGCACAAGTCGGCGCGCGCGCGCTTGACGGCATTAGGTGTGAAGTTCTGAAGGTGATGTGAGTTATCCGGCTATTTCAACTCCGCTTCCACGCCGACCGTTTTGATCAGGCGATCGAGTAGAGCCAAGGCTACCAGCGAGACGACGGCTGCAGACGTCGCGGCCCAGAAGGCGGTCAGCGAACCGAATTTGACCAGCAGCGTCGAAAACATCACTGGCGCGAGCGCGCTGACGATGTTCAACGGCAAGGCCAAGTATCCCATCGTGGTGCCGAACGTCCTGAGGCCGAACAGGCGCAACGGCAGCAGGTTGCGCGCCACCGCATAGAGGCCCTGACTGACGCCGAAGCAGATCGCCAGCGTCGCCGCAGTGACCGTCGACACCCCGAACACCAACGAGCAGCCGAAGCCGATGAAAGCTGCGGCGCTTGCAAGTAGAGCCATACGCAGGATGCCGGAGCGGCCGCCGCTGGCAAAATCACCCAAACGCGCCACGGCCTGCGACGGGCCGGACAACATCCAGACGGCGATGGCGTGGTCACGGCTGACGCCCGCACCCGAGAGAATATCGATGACCTGCACGTTGAAGCCCCATGCGATCAGCCCTTGCATCGCCATCCACAGGGCTGCCAGCCAAAAGCCGGTCCGACGCCACGCGGCGGGCAAGATGCCGTCCCACGAAACTTCTTCGCTACCGCCCGCAGTGGCGATCGGCCGTTCCGGTTTTGCATGCGGCAATACCAGCAGCAGGATCGGCAGACAGATGACGATGTACAATAGGCTGAACAGCAGCATCGTATGCCGCCATCCGTAGCGCGCGGCGAGCCAGTCGGTCAGCGGCAGAAATATCGCCGAGGTGACGCCGGTCACGATGGTGAAGGCGGAGACGGCGCGCCGCGAGTCGGTGCCGGCGATCTGCACAAGCGCCGGAACCGAGGCGTTGTTGAGCAGCATGGCGACGGTGAGGCCGAACAAGGCCCAGCCGAACCAGAACGACAACGGCCCCTGAGACGCTGCCACCACGAGCAAAGCGACAGCACCGATCAGCGTACCCGGCAACATCAGATCGCGTGCGCCTTCGGCATCGATAAAACGCCCGACGCGGGGGGCCACAACGGCGCTGACCAGCAGCATCATCGACAAAGCGCCGAAAATTGCTTCGCGCGACATCGCAAGGTCGCGCCCGATCTGCGTGCCGAGCACAGTCAGGGCCGTGAACGACGTGCCCCAGCCGATCATCTGCGTCAGCCCGATGCCGAGGATCGGTGCCCACAGTCGGCGAAGCGATGGTGGTTTGTCTATTGTTCGAGAGGAAGCGCTGTCCACCTAGAGGCCCCGCTGCAAAAGCCAGCCGATATCGCAACAGCGGTGCGGCCAGCTCGAGAAGGCGTCACTAAGCGGTAGTGGACGCGGTGCTGCAAGTCCCGCACGCGCGCGGCAGCCCGGCATCAGCCTGCCGTGGAGAAGCCACCGGAGCCGGCGGCGCGCGGGAATATGATTTTCTCGGCGGCATCGATGGCGGCGGCCGCAGATTTTGGCGGTGCAGCCGGAGCCGGTTGGGGCGAGGACGGCACCTGCGCGACTGTAGTCGCAGCGGGCACTGCGGGTGCGTCGACTGTGGGCAAGACGTCCGCTGGCGCTGGGGGTGGCGGCGGCGTCGCCGCTGTGGGTGGCGGTGTCATCGCTGCCGCAGGCGGCGCGACAGGTCCGCGATGACGTCGTTCTAGTTCGGGCAACAAAGCACTGATGTCGAAGCCGGCGGTGTTGCAGTTGGCCACGATGTCGGCGGGGGCCATGGCCGACGAAACAGCAAGAGCCCAAGCGGCAGCGGCGCGCGCTCCCGAGTAGCAGCAGGCATAGATCGGGCGCGGCAGCGAGACCATGGCCTGTGCAAAGGCTGCCACCTTTTCTTCGGGCACGCGACGGCTGGCGACGGGTACATGCGCATATTTCATACCGGCTGCCGCAGCGCCCTCCGCCACTTCCGCCGCCGTCAGGAGTCGTTCGACCTCGCCTTCGGGTTGGACATTCAGCAGCGAACGAAAGCCGGCGCGAGCCAATATGGCGATCTCGTCGGCGGAGGGAATTTCGCCAACGGCAATTTCATCTGACAGAGCTACTGGACGCATGAACCGTAAGCCTCGAGGCGATCATCACTCACAGCGCTCGACATGGGGAGCATTTCCAGGCTGCGCTAGGTGGCACTATAGCGCACTTTAGTTCGGACTGACGATGGCGACGAAGGGAGTAATTTCGTCCGCGCGCGCAAAGTTCACGCGGTGTTTACCATACCGACGGCACATTTAGGCGTCATCCTTGCTTCGGATGTAGTGTCGTTACGCCGTGCATCCCGCTGCCATTCCCACCGCAAATTTCTCGTTGCGAGTTTTCACTGGTTCGCGTCCAAATCATCCCGTCCGTTCGTCTTTGCCGTGATCGATCATCGCCGAAAGTTCCACTATGACCGCCAAGCCGTCGCAGCTGCCTCAGAAGCGAATCCTGCTCGCCGAAGACGATGACAGTATGCGGGGATTTTTGGAGCGGGCGCTCAAGTCGGCTGGCTACGATGTGGTCGCGTTCGCCAACGGCAAGGATGCCTACGAACGGGTGCAGCAGGAACCGTTCACCTTATTGCTCACCGATATCGTGATGCCGCTGATGGACGGGATCGAACTTGCGCGCCGCGCCAGTGAAGTCGATCCGCAACTCAAGATCATGTTCATCACGGGATTTGCCGCCGTAACGCTGAATAGTGGCGTGCAGACGCCGAAAGATGCGCGCGTGTTGTCGAAGCCGTTCCACCTCAAGGACCTGGTCCGCGAAGTCGATACGCTGCTCGAGAGCGCGTAAGCATCGATCCCAGAAATTTTGAAACAGCCTGCTTCGGTTGCCGAGGCGGGCTGCGATCTCTTCGTTAATTTATTGTTAAACATGTAGATTTTGAAGTCGTTTGAGATTGCATCTTGACAGGCGGGTAGGCTTTTCCGTATATCCGCGATGTCTGCTAGCACTCTCGATGTTAGAGTGCTAATCAGCGCCCGAACTAAAACCCGAAATCCAAATCCTCGACGGTAGGCTACCTGCCGACCGATTTTCCGGAGACACATCTACATGAATTTCCGTCCCCTCCATGACCGTGTGGTCGTCAAGCGCGCTGACGCCGAGACCAAGTCCTCTGGCGGCATCATCATTCCCGACACTGCCGGCGAGAAGCCGCAGCAGGGCGAAGTCGTCGCCGTCGGCCCGGGTGGCCGCGACGAAGCCGGCAAGCTCATCCCCATCGACATCAAGAAGGGCGACAAGGTTCTGTTCGGCAAGTGGAGCGGCACTGAAGTCAAGATCGACGGCAAGGACCTTCTGATCATGAAGGAAAGCGACGTCATGGGCGTGCTGGTGAAGTAACGCGCGACGCGCGGGCAACAGGCAGCGGGCAGCAGTGTCCGAGCCTGAATTTCCCGCCGCCGGTTGCCTGCTGCCTGTTGCCTGTCATCTGCAATTCAAACTTTCACAGGGTTTAACTACATGTCCGCAAAAGACGTAAAATTCGCAGCCGACGTTCGTGAGCGCATGCTGCGCGGCGTCGACATTCTCGCTAACGCCGTCAAGGTCACGCTGGGTCCGAAGGGCCGCAACGTGATCATCGAAAAGAGCTTCGGCGCGCCGCGCACCACCAAGGACGGCGTCACCGTCGCCAAGGAAATCGAGCTCGAAGACAAGTTCGAGAACATGGGCGCACAGATGGTGCGCGAAGTGGCCTCGAAAACCAACGACGTGGCTGGCGACGGCACCACCACTGCGACCGTGCTGGCTCAGGCGATCGTGCGTGAAGGCTTGAAGTCGGTTGCTGCCGGCATGAACCCGATGGATCTGAAACGCGGCATCGACGCTGCGGTCAAGCAGGCCGTCGAGGAAATCAAGAAACGCTCGAAGAAGATCAAGAACACCGACGAAGTTGCCCAGGTCGGCACTATCTCGGCCAACGGTGAAATCATCATCGGCCAGAAGATCGCCGAAGCGATGCAGCGGGTCGGCAACGAAGGTGTCATCACCGTTGAAGAAGGCAAGAGCGCCGAGCAGATCGAACTCGATGTCGTCGAAGGCATGCAGTTCGACCGCGGCTACCTGTCGCCCTACTTCATCACCAACTCCGAGAAGATGATCGCCCAGCTCGAGGATTGCTATATCCTCATCCACGAGAAGAAGCTGTCGTCGCTGCAGCCGTTGCTGCCGGTGCTCGAGCAGGTCGTCCAGACCGGCAAGCCGTTGCTGATCATCGCCGAAGAAGTCGAAGGCGAAGCGCTCGCAACGCTCGTCGTCAACAAGCTGCGCGGTGGCCTGAAGATCGCTGCCGTCAAGGCGACGGGCTTCGGTGATCGTCGCAAGGCGATGCTCGAAGACATCGCCGTGCTGACGAACGGCCAGATG
>JANYHG010000236.1 GCA_025359165.1 Hyphomicrobiaceae bacterium | reverse complement strand
GTACTCGCGGCGGGCGCCTGCGGTGTGGTCTCGCCAAGCCGCCAGGCAATCCGCAGTGCCAGCAGCAGAGCAAAGTAGATGGCGATCAGCGCGTGGGTCGAATAATGCCACTGTCGCCCCGGGCCGCGCTCGGCCAAGTGCGTCATCCACCAGCCATGGCTCAGAAGCCCGATGATGATGATGGCGCTGAGCCAGTGCAGTGCCCTTGTAACTGAACCCCAAGTTTCGGCAGTGGACCGAATGACAAACGAAGTTTTCATAAGACTTGCAGTCCCTTATCGATCAATCACCTTTAGGCGATCCATGAGCCAACACGCGTCGCAGTCAGTGCCCGTCGAATTGCATCAACGACCTGACATCAATGTTCTGCGATCGGAGTATACGTGCACCGCCCAAATCGGGCAAATCGATGATAAAGCAAGCCCCGACAATCTCCCCGCCGGCGCGCAGCACGAGCTTGGCCGCAGCTTCCGCCGTTCCACCCGTCGCTATCAGATCGTCGACGATCAGCACACGCCGGCCACGGTCGAGCGCGTCCTGGTGCATTTCGACGGTGTCGGTGCCATATTCGAGCTGGTAGTCCTGCGCGTAAACTTTGTACGGCAATTTCCCTTTCTTGCGGATGGGTATGAAGCCGCATCCGAGCTTGTCGGCCATCGCGCCGCCCATGATGAAGCCGCGCGCCTCGATGCCGGCGATGGCATCAATCGGCGTCGTGCGGTAGGGCTCGGTGAGCTGCGCGATCAACGCCTTGAAACCTTGTGCGTCGCCAAACAGGGTCGTCACATCGCGGAACATGATGCCGGGTTTGGGATGATCTGGAATGGTGCGGATCAGCCGTTTGAGATCGGTCGCCATCGCGTATGTCCTTGCCTAGTCCCAGCTACCGGATTGACGCATTTTCTTCACGGTGCTGCGCTTCTTCTTGCCGTCGACGCGCCGCTCCTTAGAGGCCCGTGTCGGTTTCGTCTTGATGCGCTTTTTCGGAACGATCGTCGCGGCCTTGACCAACTCCACGAGCCGCTCGCGGGCATCCTTACGATTGGCGTCCTGCGTGCGAAATCGATCGGCTTGGATGATCAGTACGCCGTCCTTGGTCATGCGGTGACCGGCCAGCCGCATTAACCTGGATTTGACCGGGTCCGGCAACGATGGCGACTGGCCAACGTCGAAGCGCAGTTCGACAGCCGTCGAAACCTTGTTGACGTTCTGGCCACCCGGACCGGAGGACCGGACGAAGCTTTCGCCGAGTTCGGCCTCGTCGAGGGAGATGCTGGCAGTGATTCGGATCATGCACCACTATAGCAAAAGCCGGGCCCGATCCGGCAAGGCGCATTCATCGCGCAAGGATAATTCCTGCGTCGAGCCCCGCTTCGAGCGTCAGAACGACACCAACAAGCGTGTCGAACCCGGACGAATGTCCGATCGCCGCAAGCGCGGCGAGATGCCCCGGCAAGGTCGCATCGGTGCCTGCTAGGATCGCGTTGATGGCCGCGTGCACACTCGCGGCACCCAGTCCATCGGCAGCCGCAGCAAGATGCGCGCCGCTCACGTCGACAGTCAGCAGGCCGATCTCCGGTTCGATCGCCTGCCACAGCGCTTCCCGCAACGACACACATTGGAGCGCTGTCGATGCCAGGAACACGCCGCCGAGCAAATCGTCTCCCGACGGCGTCAACCCCGGGCCGAGGCCGATCAGAAGCGTGGCCGCGCGCATGAGGTCCCCGTTCGGTGTCCCCGACCGCAATGCCGCCGGCAACGCCACGGCAAGCGTCCGCACCAGTTCAGCGGCGGCTTGCGCCGTTCGGTCGAGCGGAGTGGCCGAAGGCATCAGAACCAGCCTGCTCAGGCCTTCCGATGGACACATCGGTGCGGCAAGCGAACGTATCCGTTGCAGGCTTCGGCCGAGCGAGGTTCGTGACGTCGCGCTCCATGGGGGTGGTTGCCAGCGCGCAGCCGCCAGCGGGCTCAGGGAAAAGTCGTCGCCGATGCCGATGACGCCATTGGCGATAGTGCCCTTCGCCTCCCGCGTGACACCCAATCGCGACCACTCCGGCAGCGGGGCTGACACTCCGCCATCGAGAGCGAGCAGAATGTTGAGCGGACCGCTGCCGAGCGCCTCGACGCCGATACAGACATGACCGCCGGGAGCGGCGACATACACACAGCGTTCGAACACGGCGACAACTTCGACATCGCCGTCATGGTGTAAAATCTCGGCAGCAACGGGCCCGATACTGATCGGTGTGAGACCGACGGTCATTGCGGTGCCGTTTCTTCCACGACGATGTGCGTGCCAGTTTCGCCGCGCAGAGCCGCGACCGCATCAGCCAGCTGCGCAATGACCACGTGCGTACCGCCGCCTTCGAGAAAACGGATCGCTGCCTCGATCTTCGGACCCATGCTGCCGGGCGGGAAATGGCCTTCGGCGTGATACCGCTTGATCTCCGCCAACGATACCCTGTCCAGTAAGCGTTGCTGCGGCGTGCCGAAATGCACCGCAACCTTCGGCACTGCGGTCAGCAGCATGATCGTGCCGACGCCCAGCACTTTGGCCATGTGCTGCGTCGTCAGATCCTTGTCGATCACCGCGTCGATGCCATGCCGCACACCTCTCGGCCCGCGCACGACCGGAATGCCGCCGCCCCCACCGGCGATCACCACCGTCCCGCGTTTCGACAGTGCCTCAATCAGCGAGATATCGCAGATGTGCTTCGGGATCGGCGACGGCACAACATGGCGAAAGCCGCGCGCACCATCCTGCTTCATCGTCCAGCCGAGTTCCCGACCGACGGCCTCGGACTGGTCTTTGTCGAAAAACGGCCCGACGAACTTGGTCGGATTGCGAAAGGCGGGATCGTCGGGATCGACTTCGACTTGCGTGAGCAGACACGCCACGTGGCGCTGGCTGTCGGCTTCGCGCAGCGCGTTCTCCAGCGCCTGCATCAGGAGGTATGCGATGCCGCCCTGGCTATGGGCCACGCAGATATCCAGCGACATCGGCGGAATACGATCGCGCGTGAGCGCCTGCCGCATCAGGATCTTGCCCACCACCGGACCATTGCCGTGCGTGATGATCAGTTCCGTATCCAGCAGCGCGAGCGGGAGCAGTGCCTCCGCAGTCTGGCGGGCAATGTCTTTCTGCTCGGCCGACGATCCCGAGATATTCTCGGGGTGCGTGGCGTTACCGCCGATGGCGATGATCAGCCGGGCGGGTACGTTCGTCGTCGACATCAATTGGCCTGTCGTCATGGCGTTTCTGTTCCAGTTGAACCCTTACCCACTTACATGCGCAATGGCGCGACGGACCGCATCGGCATTCGAGCGCGCCACCACGATACCTGCGGCCTGCAACGTCGCTTGTTGCCGGGCCAGCTGCTGCGGATCGCCTGCGGTGCCGGTGACCGACGTAATCACGAGTGCGCCAGACGCTGGTGCCTTCGCCAACACGGCGACGAGGTGGCCTGCCGGGTCGCTATGGGCGCCGTAGCCAAGCACCACATCGACGAGCACCACGCCGACCGCGGGTTCGCAGAGCGCTGCCAGCAGGGGCGCATCGCGCACCGTCGGTTCGATCATCGGATGCGGGCGGCCTTGAGTGTATTCGTCGTCACCGAGATCGACGACCGTGTGGCCCGTGTATGCGGCGGAGAGCGCAAGTTGGCCCGGGATGGGCGTATTCGACGCAACGGCCAATCCGTGCTGAGCGAGGACAACTTGTGCCTCGGCACACAGTGTTCCGCCGGCGAACAATCCTCGGATCAATTTACCACACGATCTCGTGGTCTCCGCAGGGCTTTCTGCGACACTTTCCAGCTCGAGCGCTTGATAGGCCGCTGCCTCAAGTGTGGGTGCAAACGTAGCATTCCCTGGCAGTTTTTGCGCGCTTCCGCCGAGAAAGCAGATCACCGTCGGCTTACCGGAGACGGCAACGCGGGCAAGAATTTTCGCGGCAACTTCGGCGGCCGGCGGTTTCGAGATGATCACGATGCGTTTCGTGCCGGGGTCGGCGTCGAGCAGGTCGATGGCCGTAATCGTCGAGATTCCACCGACGTCTGCCTTCAGATCACGTCCGCCGACGCCGATAGCGTGACTGATGCCGCCGCCATTGTTGGCGATGAGGCAGCTGACTTCCTGGATGCCGGTCCCCGACGCGCCGACGATGCCGATCTCACCGGCGGGTATGACATTGGCAAAGCCCAGCGGCGTGCCGTTGATGATCGCCGTGCCGCAGTCCGGCCCCATCATCAGCAAGCCGCGCGCCCGCGCCATCTGTTTCAGTTCGATCTCATCGGCGACACTCACGTTGTCGGAAAACATCAGCACGTTGAGCCCACGCTGCAATGCCTTCCGGCCTTCCGCTGCGGCAAACGCGCCGGGCACGGAAATGAACGCGAGGTTAGCCGCGGGATCGGCAACGACAGCCGCCCGGACAGTACGCGGTGCCCAATCGACACTTTTTCCGCCGCCCGATTTAGGCGCATCGAGCAGTCCGCGTGCAGCCGCCAGCGCACCGTCGGCGGCGGCCTTTGTTTCGGCAGAGATCGCGATGAGCAGATCGGCAGGTGCGGCGGCGCGTCCGCTGTCGGCGAGCACACCTGCATCAGCCATGATCCGCATGTTGGCCGGCGTACCCATCATCATGCCGCACTCGATCACGCCGGTCATCGCGGCAACGGTGCGAGACATGCGCATCAGGGCGACCGAGTCTAGATACAGTCCCCGGCGGACTTCATTGACGACGACACTATTGTTGCTGCTGCTCATGCTGCGATCCAAACGGCTTTGCCAGTCTCGTTCGCGGCGCCGGTACCATCGCAAACCGGATCGCGCAAATCTACAGTTCGACACTTCGCATACACGCACCCAATGGCCAAGCTGCCTCGGCCGGCTGAATCGGAAGCCTCATGAAGCGGAGAGGTCAGCGACGGCGACACCCGCGTCACCCGTTCTTGTCGCCGCGCATGAGGCGGGCCTTGTCGCGCTGCCAGTCGCGCTTGGCGGCGTCCGCGCGGCGATCGTGCAGCTTCTTGCCCTTGGCGAGACCCAACTTGAGCTTGGCGCGGCCCTTAGCATTGAAATAAATCTCCAACGGGATGAGGGTCATCCCCTCCCGATCGATGGCGATCTGCAGCTTGTGAATTTCGCGGGCTTTCAGCAGGAGGCGGCGTGGTCGGCGCGGCGTGTGCTGAAAGAACGGGCCCGCCATCTTGTACTCGGGAATGTACGAATTCAGCAGCATCAGCCCCTTGTCCTCGGGCGATGCGTAGCTTTCAGCGATGTTGGCGTGGCCCAGGCGCAGCGATTTGACCTCGGTGCCCGTCAGCGAAATGCCGGCCTCGAACACTTGCTCGATGAAATACTCGTGCCGCGCCTTGCGGTTCTCGGCGACCGTTTTGTGATCCGGGTCTTTGGCGGCCATCGACCGGCATCCTTGCTTTCATGCCGCAGCAACTTGCGGACAGCCCTCTTCGCGCAGCAGTTCCAGTTCGTCAATGCGGCGGGCCAAGATAAGTTTCGCGTGCCCCCGCGATAGACTGTCTACGGGATTTACGCCGTTTTGCCGCATTTCTGCGTTTAGACGTCTACAGAGGTCAACGATGAGGCTTGGCGATGATGCGGCGGGTAGCTTTAGTGCGGGTACTGGCTGTGTCGTGTCTGTTAAGTTGCGGCGCGCCACCGCCCGCGTCGGCCAAGGCGTCCGGGACGATGCGCGATTGTTTCGTCGATCTGGAACGCGGCAGCAGCGCGAATATCGTCTGCGAATTTCCGCTCCAGCCGTCGCAGGCTGAGCGCGAGGAGTTGGCCAAGCAAACCAGCGGCTACCTCAAGGATGTCCAGTGCACGGTGTCCATTCGCATCGAGCGTTCGCTGATCGCAACCGCCATCGCGACCCCGGACTACCTGTTTCAGGCCCCACCTCAGCCCGTCGCCTGTAACGTCACGATGCCAGGGCGCACCACCGGAGCGACGACTCTTCCCGATCAGACCATCCCGATCACCGGTACGTTCGCGCCGAAGGTAACGATCAAAGACGGCGTGGCCACTCAGGCAACCCCAGGTCTCGCCAACGTGCAGGGCGTGTCGCGCATCATTTCGTTGCCGGTCGTCGCCTATGTCAACCGCGCTGGCTTTCTCCGGGAGGGCATGCTGAAGACGGTCAACGCCTGGATGGGACACATGCGGCAGACGAAGGCCAGAGCCGGTTAGCGGAGCCGCGAGACCGGCTTGCAACCGCCATCAACGCGGCCTATCCCATCTCCGGCAACCCTTCCGGAGAAACGTTCCATGGCTCGATATCTGAAGCGCGGTGCCGACGCGGGTGCACTCAAGGCCGCCGACACCAAGGTACGGGCAACCGTCGAAGCCATACTCGCCGACATCGAAACGCGCGGTGACGCGGCGATCGGGGAGCTTTCAGAGAAGTTCGACAATTGGAAACGCGACGACTACCGGCTCAGCGCAGCCGAAATCGACGCCTGCCTGAGCCAACTGACCAAGCGCGATCTCGAAGACATTCGCTTTGCACAAACCCAAGTCCGCAACTTCGCCCAGAAGCAACGCGATGCGCTCAAGGACATCGAAGTCGAAACGCTGCCCGGCGTGGTGCTCGGGCACAAGAACGTCCCGGTCAACTCGGTCGGCTGCTATGTCCCCGGCGGCAAGTATCCGTTGCTGGCCTCGGCGCATATGTCCGTCATCACGGCCAAGGTTGCCGGCGTGCCACGCGTTATCACCTGCGCGCCACCCTTTAAAGGCAAGCCGGCCCCCGCCATCGTCGCAGCCCAGCATCTCGCCGGCGCGGACGAAATCTATTGTCTCGGCGGCATTCAGGCGGTCGGCGCCATGGCGCTCGGCACTGCCACCATCAAGCCGGTCGACATGCTCGTCGGCCCCGGCAACGCCTTCGTCGCCGAAGCCAAGCGGCAGTTGTATGGCCGCGTTGGCATCGATCTGTTCGCCGGCCCGACCGAAACGCTAGTGATCGCCGACGACAGCGTCGACGCGGAAATGTGCGCGACCGACCTGCTGGGGCAAGCCGAGCATGGCCCCGACTCGCCGGCCATCCTGCTGACCAATTCAGAAAAGCTCGGGCGCGACACGTTGGCGATGGTCGAGCACCTGCTGACCATCCTGCCGACTGCCGAAATCGCGCGCAAATCGTGGGCCGATCATGGCCAGGTCATCGTCTGCGACAGCTACGACGAAATGGTTCTGGAAGCCGATCGCATCGCTTCGGAGCACGTTCAGGTGATGACCCGCGACCCCGATTATTTCCTGGCCAAAATGACCAACTACGGCGCGCTGTTCCTGGGGCCGCGCACCAACGTCTCCTACGGCGACAAGGTCATCGGCACCAACCACACCCTGCCGACCGGCAAAGCCGCGCGCTACACCGGCGGGCTGTGGGTGGGGAAATTCCTCAAGACCTGCACCTATCAGCGCGTTTTGACCGACGAAGCCTCTGCCATGATTGGTGAGTATTGCTCGCGCTTGTGCATGCTCGAAGGTTTCGTTGGGCATGCCGAACAGGCCAACGTGCGCGTGCGCCGCTATGGCGGACGCAACGTGCCTTACGGCAAGGCGGCGGAGTAAGAGCGAGGGCTCCGCCCTCCCGCTCCCGCCAAAGGGCTCGCCCTTTGGAAACCCTTTTGTAAAAGGGGGTCCAGGGCCGGAGGTCCTGGTCGGGGAGTTTGAGGGGCAGAAGGCCCCTCATGACCAAGAACTCGATAGGAACTACAATGAAGCTGCCACAAACACCGTCATTTCGCCTCGATGGCCGCCGTGCCCTTATTACCGGCGGCAGCAAAGGGCTTGGACTGGCAGCGTCGGCAGCACTGGCGGCCGCGGGCGCTCACGTCACCGTATGCGCACGGTCTGCCGCCGAGTTGAATGACGCAGTCGCAGCTATTCGCAGCAGTGGTGGCAACGCTGAAGCGATGATGCTCGACGTCAACGACACTGCGGCCGTCCAATCTGCGATCGCTGCAGCCGAGCCATTCCATGTTCTCGTCAACAACGCCGGCACCAACCGCCCGCGAACGTTCCTCGACGTCAGCATCGACGACTACGATACGATTATGGGGTTGAACGTCCGCGCTGCATTCTTCGTGGCGCAAGCAGTGGCGGCGCGCATGGCAGCCACGAAGACCGCCGGATCGATCATCCACATCTCCTCACAGATGGGCCACGTCGGCGGTGCCAACCGCACCGTCTATTGTGCATCGAAGGCAGCGCTGGAAGGCTTGACCAAAGCCATGGCGATCGACCTTGCCGCCCATCAAATCCGCGTCAACACGATCGGCCCGACCTTCATCGAAACGCCGCTGACCAAACCCTTCTTCGAAAACGCCGCGTTCAAGACCTCCGTGCTGCAGAAAATCAAGTTGGGCCGCCTTGGTCAGGTCGAGGACATCATGGGCGCCATCGTGTTCCTGGCCTCCGACGCGTCCGCGCTGATGACCGGCACGTCGATGATCGTCGACGGTGGATGGACGGCTGATTGATGGCAAACGGGATTTGGGAAAATTACACGGACGAGAACGGCTTGCCGGAACGCGTCGGCAGCGACGGCGGCGTTATCGTATCAGATGAAGAGTATGACGTGGGTGCCCGCATCACCCTCGAGCGCCTGGGCGAAGTAGCGCCGTTCCCCTGCGGCATCACTTGCGGCATTTACGGCTGGATGGTCCATACGCGACGGTTTCCGACGCTCGCCGAGGCGCAACGCGCCTACGACGACATGAAGCCCGGCCTGGCGGACATTCTGGATATGATTCCCAATCGCTCAGATCCCGACATCGAAATCAAGCGGGAGCGCGCCATCGCGGCGATGTCGCGGTATGTCGACATGTTTCCGTAGTTCGGGCGGTTTTGCAGTGACAGCGACTGGGAAAAGGCGGCCCTCGCGAGCCGCCTTAGATATTTCGAACTCAGTTATACGCGCCTTTTACGGGTCTACATCTTTGCGGTCTTTTCGGCCCGCGCTTTGTCGAGTGCCGCAAGAATTCGCGGCGGTGACATCGGCAGTTCCGCAAAGCGCACACCGGTCGCCATGCTCACGGCATTGGAGATTGCAGCGAGCGGCGGCACGATGCAGGTCTCGCCGACGCCGCGGACACCGTAGGGATGCACAGGGTTCGGCACCTCGATGATGATGGTGTCGAGCATAGGCAGGTCGGACGCGACGGGGATGCGATAATCTAGGAACCCGGCGTTCTGCAGTTTGCCGTCGGTGCCGTAGATATACTCCTCGTTCAACGCCCAGCCGATGCCCTGGGCGACGCCGCCCTGGTACTGTCCCTCGACGTAGCTCGGATGGATCGCGCGGCCGGCATCCTGGATCGCTGTGTAGCGTACGATCGAGGCTTTGCCAGTCTCCGGGTCGATCTCGACGTCGGCGATGTGACAGGCGAAGCTCGGTGCGGCACCATGCGCATTGAGACGGCTGTAGCCGACGATCGGACCACCCGTCTTGCCGGCGATCTTGGCGATATCGACCAGCGTCATCGGCTTGTGCTTGCCGGCATTAGGGCCGGCTGGACGGACTGCACCCGAAGCCGCGTCCCACTCGACGGCTTCCTCCGGCAGTTCCCACAGTTTGGCGGCGCGCTTGACGGCCTCCTTCTTGATGTCGCGCGCGGCTTCGACCGTCGCCATGCCGCTCGAGAAGGTCGAACGCGAACCGCCCGTGAGGAAGTTGTAGCCGAGCTGGTTGGTGTCGCCGATCTGGACCCGGATCTTTTCGAGCGGCACCTTCAGTTCTTCCGACGCCATCATGCAGAGAGAAGCACGAAGTCCGCCGATATCAGGCGTGCCTGCCGTAAGGCCGAGCGTGCCATCTTCGTTGAGCACGAGAGAAACAGTCGTTTCACCGCCGATATTGAACCAGAAACCCGCCGCGATCCCGCGCCCCTGGTTCTTGCCCAGCGGCGTGCGCCAGTGGGCGCTAGCCTTCGCGGCCTCCAAAGCTTCCGCCATGCCGACGGGACCGAACTTTGGACCGTAGGCCGCTTTGGTGCCTTGCTTGGCGACGTTCTTCAGCCGGAACTCGATCGGGTCGATGCCCAGCTTGTTGGCGAGTTCATCGACGACCGATTCGACCGCATATTCCGAGATCGGTGCGCCCGGCGCGCGATAGGCCGCAACTTTCGGCCGGTTCGACACCACGTCGTAGCCGATGACTTTCACGTTGGCCAAGTCATACGGCGCGAACGCACACATGCAGCCCGGCCCGACCGGCGAGCCCGGCAGCGCACCGGCCTGAAACTTGAGCAGCGCCTCACCGGCGACGATGCGGCCGTCCTTGGTTGCACCCATCTTGATGGTCATGCTGGAGCCGGACGTTGGGCCGGTCGCCCGGATCACGTCTTCGCGACTCATGACCATTTTGACCGGGCGGCGCGACTTCTGCGACAGCAACAACGCCAACGGTTCCAGATAGACGACGGTCTTGCCGCCGAAGCCGCCGCCGATTTCCGCCGCCGTCACCTTGATCTTGTTGATATCCCAGCCGAGCAGTTTCGCGCACAGCATACGCACGATCCAGTGACCCTGCGTCGATACGAAAAGCTCCGCCTGTCCATCCTCTGACACCGTCGCGATACAGGCGTGGGGTTCGATGTAGCCCTGATGAACCGGCGCGGTTTTGAACGAGCGCTCGATGATCACATCGGCCTCGTTAAAGCCTTTCTCGACATCGCCGAGCACGATATCGATGCGCTTGGCGATATTCGAGGGTGTCGTCGGCGCGGGTTTGACGCCTTCAGTAATCATGTCCGGGAACAGCAGCGGCGCGCCCGGAGCCATCGCCTCGTCGACGTCGATGACGTGCGGCAGCACTTCGTATTCCACCTTGATCAGCTTGAGCGCCTGTTTGGCAACGGCGGAGCTGGTCGCGGCGACCGCTGCTACGGCATGCCCGTGATAAAGAACCTTGTCGCCCGCCAGCACGTTGGTGACGGTATGCATCAGGTTCAGAGTGCCCTCGCCGAAGTTCGTCGTGGCATTCGATTGCGAGACAAAATCCTTCTGCGTCACGACAGCCTTCACGCCATCCAACGCGCGGGCGGCGGAGGTATCGATCTTGACGATGCGTGCGTGGACATGGGGCGAGCGCAACACGGCGCCGACGAGCTGGCCGGACATATTGAGATCGGCGCCGAAGCGGGCGCGGCCCGTGACTTTGTCGACGCCATCAGGGCGTACAGGCCGCGTGCCGATGACGGAGAACTCGCTACTCATGGGCGATTTGACTTTGTCTTGCATGATCAGGCGCTCCTCATCTCTTTGGCGGCATCCATGACGGCGCGCACGATCTTGTCGTATCCGGTGCAACGGCAGAGGTTGCCGGCCAGCCAGTAGCGGACTTCGGTTTCCGTCGGGTCGGGGTTCTTTTCCAGCAGCGCCTTGGAGGCGACCAGCACGCCCGGCGTGCAAACACCGCATTGCAGCGCCGCGTGTTCGAGAAACTTCTGCTGCAAAGGATGCAAGGCATCGCCGCTCGCGAGTCCTTCGATCGTGCCGATTTTTTTGCCGTTGGCCTCGACGCCGAGCATGAGGCAGGAACAGACCAGACGGCCGTCGACCGTTACGGAACAGGCACCACAATCGCCGGTCGAACAGCCTTCTTTAGTGCCGGTCATGTTGAGTTGGTTGCGCAGCACGTCGAGCAGTGTCTCGCCCGTGTCGCAGAGAAGTTCGATCGGATCGCCGTTGATCGTGGTGTGGACGTGGTGTTTGGCCATCAGTGCGTTGCCCCCGTTTTCCCGTTCGCGCGGTCGAGCGCGAGTTGAATTGTGCGGCGCGCCAGCACGCCCGCGACCTGAATGCGAAAGACTTTAGTGCCGCGCTTGTCGTCGATCGGCCGGCAAGCCGCACTCGCTGCCGCCGCTGCGGCCTCGATCGCGGCCGCATCGACTTTGGTACCGACAAGCGCTCGACCTGCCTCGGCGACCAGCAACGGCCGCTCTGCGACGGCACCGAGCGACAGCCGCGCCGCCGTGCACGTGCCGCTCGCATCGAGCTCCAGTGCAACACCGCAACCAACCACGGCAATGTCCATTTCGGTGCGTGGAATGAAGCGCAGGTAGGCGTCGCCGCCGTGTTTGGGCCGCGCGGGCACCGTGAAGCTGACGATGATCTCACCCTTTGTCAGCGCCAGCTTGCGAACCCCGATCATGACGTCTTCGACGGCCAATTCGCGGCGACCCTCGGGACCGACGATCTGCGCCTTTGCCCCAGCGGCAATCAAAGCCGGGACGCTGTCGGCCGCCGGCGAGCCGTTACAAAGGTTGCCGCCGAGCGTCGCGCGCCCTTGCACCTGCGTCGACCCGATGAGATTTGCCGCTTCGACGAGACCCGGCCATGCCGCCTTGAGGGCGTCGTGTTCCTTGAGTTCCGCACCAGTGACGGCAGCGCCAATCTTGAAACCGGCCGCATCCGACGTGATGGTGCGCGTCGCCGCGATCTTTTTGATATCGATGACGACGGAGGGGTCGAGCACGTCGGTCTTGATCTGCACCAATAGGTCTGTGCCGCCGGCCAAAACGCGCGCGTGTCCGGCTTCGGCCGCCAGCAATTGGCAGGCTTTCTCGATCGTCTCAGGCGCTTCGTATCTCATGAATTTTCCTTCAGCCATCGGTAAGGGCGCAGCATCGGACTGCCACTGGTGCAATGTCGGGCCGATCTCAGCGAGACTACAACATCGAAACATTTCTGCAACCGGCGCACCGGCCCGGCTGCTTTGCGGGTGCAACGGGAGACATCAACGGTGGATTGCCGCATTTGCGCTGCATTGCCCCCCTACCCAACGAAGCGCGTTACGGGCTAGAACCTTGCAGCAAACCGCGCCGGTTCGAGCGCAACGGAGCACGGATGACGTCGAGCGGCTGGAACAGGCGGATCGCGCATGCACTGACCGCAACGGTTATGGCGGCTGGACTTGCTTTATCTGTCACGCAAGATGCCCAGGCGCAGAGCTGGTGGCCGTTCGCCAACGAGGCTCCGCGTCAGAAAGAGCAGAACAACCGACCACCGCCGGTGCCGATCCCGCCCGCACCGATGCAACAAGCACCTCCACCAGGCCAACGCCAAAGTGGCGCTGGAGGCCCTGTTTGCTTCCAATTGGAACAGCGCCTCGTGCTGGAGAACCAGCGCGGCAGCCAAGGCCGCAGCCAGCTTCCGCGCCTTGACGACGACATGCGGCAAACCGAGCGGGCGCTGGCGCAGGCCCAGCAGCAGCTCGATCGTGGCGATTGTTACGAAATCTTCTTCTTCTCGAAATCGTTACGGCGCACGCCGCAGTGCATCCAGGCCGCCAATCAGCTCGATAGTTCCAAGCGTCGTCTGTCCGAACTTTCGATCCAGCGGCAGCAACTGCAGGGTACGTCGGAGCGGACGTATCAGGATGACATCATCCGCGAATTGGCACGTAACGGCTGTGGCAATCAGTACGTCGCCGAGGCCCGCAAGCGCGATGCTTCCGACGGTTCGATTTTCGGCAGCTTCGGCTCCGAGGACGACAGCCCCAAGAGCGAGAACAGCTTCGGCTCGCTGCCCTATGCGACCTACCGCACGGTGTGTGTGCGGACCTGCGACGGCTTCTTCTTTCCGGTGAGCTTCTCGACGCTGCCGAGCCATTTTGCGCGCGATGCCGAACAGTGCCAATCGCGGTGCGCGGCTCCGGTCGAACTTTATTACCACCAGAACCCGGGTGCCGACATCCGTCAGGCCGTTTCTGCAAAAAACCAGACCCCCTACACGAACCTGAAATCAGCGTTCAAATATACCAAGGAATACGTCGCGGGATGCTCGTGCAAGGAAGCCGAATTCGTGCCCGCCGCAGGCGAGAAACGCGCTGATGTACCCGCGCCGGGCTCTGTCGCCGTTGCGGCCGGCACGAGCGCGCGCGGGATAGCGAAATCACCGTGATCAGGCGGCGATCTCCCCAGTCGACCTTTGCATAGCTGTTAGTCGTCTACGGCATCCCGACTTGACTTGTGGCGTGAAACTGCCTTGCCTGCGGGTTGTAACCACAGGTAGACCGCGACTGCGTGGCTGTTGAGGCTCGGTCGTGGTAAGGGCGGCCGCAAAGATGCTCAAGAGTTCCACATCCGACACTGGATCTAAGGGACCGACACTCGTCACCCGTCGCGCGGGGATCGACGACTACTCGACGATTCGACATATCCAATCGTCGGCAATTCGATCTCAGGCCGACAAGCTCCTTGATGACTCGGAAGTCACCGTTGCGACACGGGCCGTCTACTCCCCCGCCTACAGCGCAGAACTTTTCCTGAAGACCGTGCATGTCGCTATTCTGAATGGCGATCTCGTGGGCACCTGTGCCTGGGGTCCAAGCGACGATCGTGGCACCGCCGCACGCATCAGTGCGCTGTTCGTGGCACCACTGTTTCAAGGCAATGGTATCGGCAGACGCCTGATCGAGGACGTCGAACGCGACGCCACGCACAACGGCTTCTCGCGCTTCACCGCCACCGTGCCTGTGTCGCTGGTCCCCCTGTTCGCGGCGCTCGACTTCGTCACCGCGTCGTTCGGTACCTCGCGCGACATCATCCCGGACGTGTCATTGCAGGTCGCGTTCCTTAAAAAGCCCTAGAATGCTGGAAAAGTGTAAGCGTTTTCCCGATAAGAAGCACGACAAACAAGACGTTCCTCCCCGGCCACGAACCTTCATGACATTCAATCAAATTACCGACGTACCCGGGGTGAGCGTCGGGCAGATCCATGATGCGTCGCGCGCCACCGGTGTCACCGTGGTCATGATCGAGGAACCCAATACTGCTTCGGTCTCGTTGCGTGGCGGCGCGCCCGGCAGTCGTGACACGACTTTTCTCGAGCCCGAGATGTCGGCACAAGGAATAAACGCGTTCGTTTTGTCGGGCGGTTCGGCCATCGGCCTCGATGCGGCCGGCGGCGTCATGGCTGTGCTGCGCGAACGCGGCATCGGCTTTCGCATCGGCGGCGCGCTGGTGCCGCTGGTGTCGCAAGCGATCGTGTTCGATTTGCTGAATGGTGGCGATAAGGCCTGGGGCAACAAGCCTTTCTACTGGCACCTCGGCTATGCCGCAGCCAGGGCCGCAGCATCGGGACTTTTCGCGACAGGCTCGGTCGGCGGCGGCTACGGCGCGACGACAGCCACGCTCAAGGGCGGCACCGGGTCCGCCAGCCAGGTCACCGCGTCGGGCTTCACCGTCGGTGCGGTCGCGATCGTCAACGCGGTCGGCACGGCGACAATCGGCGACGGACCGCATTTCTGGTCTGCGCCGGTCGAGGTGGCGAGTGAATTCGGCGGCCTTGGAATGCCCTCCGCGATCGGTCCGGGCGATCTTACGCTGCGCACGAAGGGCAGTCGCCCGCCGCCGTCGACCACCATCGCCGTCGTCGCGACAGACGCGATCCTGACCAAGGCGCAGACCAAACGCTTGGCCATCATGGCCGACGATGGTTTGGCCCGCGCGATCCGTCCCGCCCATGCCCCCATGGACGGCGACACTGTTTTCGCCTGCGCCACCCAACGCAAGCCGCTTCCGGCCGGCTCGGAGGGCTATGCGCTGATGGAAATCGGCATGGCCGCTGGCGATTGCCTTGCACGCGCCATCGCGCGCGGTGTCTACGATGCGACCGCACTGCCGTTCGTCGGTGCCCAACCCGCCTGGCGCGACAAGTTCGGCCACCTCACGGCCGACAATCCGGGGACGACTTCATGAGCGGCCGCGTTCGTTGGGCTGTTGCCGCGCTGACGGTCGTGATGTTGGCAGGCTTGATCTTCTGGCAACGGACACGTGGCCGCATTGTCGCTGATTGCGTCGCCAGGGGCGGCGTCTGGAATGGGCCGACTTCCCGCTGCATTCAGCCACCGGGACCACCGATTCTGCAGCGCGATCTCAGGCGATCGTGACACTCGAGCGGCAGTACTTACCTAATCGGTTCTGTTTTCGGCGGCATGGCATCGGCGCGCCTCTCGACCGGCGGCGCTACGACCGGCTCCGGCCGGAACCCGGCCTTGGCATACAGGCGATCAATCTCGGCCCAGAAGAAATCGGCACCGGCGTAGCCGATGATGCGACCGGCTTCCTGCCCCCGCACTACGAGCACGAACGTCGGCGTATACGAGAGACGCCCGAGCGCACTCAATTCGCCCGATCCGATGCGCCATTTTTCGAGCGGTGCGAAGCGTCCTTCCGCACTGGCTTCGTAGCCGGTTCTGACCTCGCGTTCCCACTTCGCGCAGTAAATGCAGCCGGCGTCGTCGACCATGACCAGGACCGTCCGTCCGCCGAACATCTCGTCGGCGGCACTCGCGCGCGGCAGCAGTGACAGTCCCAGCGCAAAACAGAGTGCCAATGCACTCACGAGCTTCGATAGGGTCATGCTCTCGCTCACCACAGTAATCGCGGACCTGATCGCTCTTAACGCGCGAGGCGCGCATCGAGCAACATTCATTCTCGCTCGCCTGGCGGTCGCCGTGCCTGTTGACCGCCGATTGACACCCCCGGCGGCGCTGGCTAACGACGACGGCAGCGAACGTTGCAAGTCTTATCAGGGGACCAGAGATGTCAGACGAACCGAAGATCGCGCAGAAGGGCCCTTTTCAGGTCGAACTGGTTGCCGGCAAGGCTTATTTCTGGTGTTCCTGCGGCTTGTCGGCAAAGCAACCGTTCTGCGATGGCAGCCACAAGCCGACGAGCTTCACGCCGCATAAATTCGTTCCCGAAACCACCGCGACCTATAATTTGTGTGGTTGCAAGGCGTCGGACGACATGCCGTTCTGCGACGGTGCCCACAACATGCTGTGATCACCCATTCGCGCCGACCACGATCCCGGCTAGGCTGACGTTGCGTACGAACAGCACGGGAGCGCACACGCATGCAGGTCGGAGTTCCTAAAGAGATCAAGGTGCGCGAGTATCGCGTCGGGCTGACGCCCACCAGCGTGCGCGAAGTGGTGGCACACGGCCATGCCGTGACGGTCGAGACGGGTGCAGGCCTCGGCATCGGCGTTCGCGACGAGGATTACCGGTCGGCCGGGGCAAAGATCGCAGCAACTGCCGCAGACGTATTTGCCACCTCGGACATGATCGTCAAGGTCAAGGAACCGCAGGCGTCGGAGCGCGCACTGCTGCGCCAAGGCCAGATCTTGTTCACCTATCTGCATCTGGCACCCGATCCGATCCAGACCAAGGAACTGATGTCGAGCGGTGCAACCTGCATTGCCTACGAGACCGTCACCTCATTGACGGGAGGGCTGCCGCTGTTGGCCCCGATGTCGGAAGTCGCCGGCCGCATGTCCGTGCAGGCTGGTGCGTACTTTTTGGAAAAGGCCCACGGTGGCCTGGGTATTCTACTCGGTGGCGTGCCGGGTGTGCCGCCCGGACGTGTCGTCGTGCTGGGTGGTGGTGTGGTGGGCACGCACGCGACCAGTATCGCAGTCGGCATGGGCGCGGAAGTGGTCGTCATCGATCGCTCCGTGGACGCGCTGAGGCGCATCTGGAGCCAATTCGGCAGCGCCGTCACCACGGTGTTTTCAACCCGTGACGCGATCGATCATCATCTCGCGGCCGCAGATCTGGTGATCGGCGGCGTCCTCATTCCCGGTGCATCGGCCCCAAAATTGATCACCCGTAAGCACGTCAAACACATGAAACCGGGCTCCGTCATCGTCGACGTTGCCATCGATCAGGGCGGCTGTGCGGAGACGTCCAAGGCCACCACCCACGATGCCCCCACCTACGTCGTCGACGACGTCATCCACTATTGTGTGGCCAACATGCCCGGCGGTGTGCCGAAAACCTCCACCTATGCCTTGAACAATGCCACCTTACCGTTCGTGCTCGCGTTGACCGACAAGGGCTGGAAAAAAGCATTGTCCGCAGACGTCCATCTCAGCCAGGGGCTCAACGTCTGGAACGGGCGCATCACCTGCGAAGCGGTGGCCGCAGCCCTAAATCTCGACTATACGCCTACCGCAGAGGCACTGGTTTAACGGGTGCGTCTGGACAAGTTCGTGGGCTCAAGGACACACTGACGATACGAGGGCCGGACGGGCCTGCGGCCCCCGGGGGGGGGGCCGCGTAGAATTGTTTCACCGGCACCGGGAGGGGTAATGGAATACTTTGTCCAGCAGTTGATCAACGGACTGACGCTCGGCTCTATCTACGGCCTGATCGCGATCGGATACACGATGGTGTTCGGCATCATCGGTATGGTCAACTTCGCGCATGGCGACGTGTTCATGCTCTCGACCTTTTTTGCGCTGATCGTGTTGATGATCCTGCTGCCGATCATCGGCACCAGCGTGGCCGCTATAATCTTTGCGCTGATCGTCGTGATGGCGATCGGCATGGTGCTGACGGGCTTGTGGAACTGGGCGATCGAACGGATCGCCTATCGGCCATTGCGGGGCTCGTTCCGACTCGCACCGTTGATTTCGGCGATCGGCATGTCGATCTTCCTGTCGAACTTCGTGCAGGTGGTGCAGGGACCAACCAACAAATCGATCGTGTCGCTGATCGATGGCGGGTTCTGCCTTTCGGGAACGACAACGACTGCAAAATATTGCCTGTTTCCGACCAAGGCGGGCTTCGGCGTGACGCTGGCTTACAAGCAAGTTGTCATCATGACCATCACCGCGCTGTTGCTGGCGGGCTTCTGGTATCTCGTGCAGAAAACGCCGCTCGGGCGCGCGCAACGCGCCTGCGAACAAGACAGCAAGATGGCGCGTCTGCTCGGCATCGACGTCGACCGCACGATCTCGGTCACGTTCGTGATGGGCGCAGCGCTCGCCGCCGTCGCTGGCGTCATGTATCTCGTGCAGTACGGCATCATCGGCTTCTCCGACGGGTTCGTCCCCGGCGTTAAAGCCTTCACGGCGGCAGTTCTCGGCGGCATCGGCTCGCTCCCCGGCGCGGTCTTGGGCGGCTTGATCATCGGGCTCGTCGAGAGCCTGTGGTCGGCCTACTTCTCGATCGACTACAAGGACGTCGCGGCCTTCTCGATCCTGGCGGTGACGCTGATCTTCCTGCCGTCGGGCATCATGGGGCGGCCCGAAGTCGAGAAGGTGTGAACCATGACCACCATCGACCGTCCCATCGTTGCAAACGTCGAATCCGCCACCTTCGCCGACAGCAAACTCGGCAAAGCGGCCATCGAAGGTCTCAAGTTCGCCGCGCTGATGTTCTGCCTGTCGATCCCGATCCTGCTGCTGCGGATCGAATCCGACATCGACCACAAGCCCTACCTTTTTACGCGCTGGAGTTGGCCGCTGTGGGCAGCTCTGGTCGGGTTCGTGGTGCGGTTCGTGGCGTTGGCCGCTTCTGGGGAAGCGCACAAAGTCAAGGCGCCCGCGTGGGTGATGCCCGAGAGCGTCGCCAGATACCTGCCGATCGCTGGCCTGATTTTTCTGCTGCTCTACCCGATGATTGCACTGGCGCTGGTCGGCAAGGCCGGGTCGATCAAATGGATCGATAACTTCGGCATCCAGGTGCTGATCTACATCATGCTGGGCTGGGGGCTGAATATCGTTGTCGGCTTGGCGGGACTGTTGGATCTCGGGTATGTCGCGTTTTACGCTGTCGGTGCTTACTCGTACGCGCTGCTGGCGACGGTGGTCATTCCCAACTACGCGCCGTGGCTGACGCCGTGGGCATTCTGGGTCTGCCTGCCGTTGGCGGGGCTGCTCGCGGCCCTCTGGGGCATCATTCTCGGCTTGCCCGTGTTGCGTCTACGCGGCGACTATCTCGCCATTGTCACACTCGCGTTCGGCGAAATCATCCGGCTGGTGCTGATCAACTGGACCGACGTGACCAAAGGTTATGCCGGCATTTCAGGGATCCCGCGCCCGAGCTTCTTCGGCCTGCCGTTCAACGCGTCCGACAAAGGTTTTGCCGCGACGTTCGGATTGGAATTCACGCCGCTGCATCGCACGATCTTTCTGTTTTACGTGATCCTCGCGTTGGCGCTGCTGACCAACTGGGTGTCGATGCGTTTGCGCCGATTGCCGGTCGGCCGCGCGTGGGAGGCTCTGCGCGAAGACGAAATCGCCTGCCGCAGCCTCGGCATCAACACCACGAATACGAAGCTGACCGCTTTCGCCATCGGCGCATCGTTCGCGGGCATGGCGGGGTCGTTCTTCGCCGCGCGGCAAAATTTCATCTCGCCGGAAAGCTTCACGTTCAACGAAAGCGCGGTGATCCTTGCGGCTGTCGTGCTCGGCGGAATGGGTAGCCAGCTGGGCGTAGCGATTGCCGCTTTCGCCATGGTCGGCGGGACCGAAATTCTGCGCGAGCTCGATTGGCTCAAGGCCATCTTCGGCAACACCTTCGATCCCACCCAGTACCGCATGCTGATCTTCGGCTTCTCGATGGTCGCGCTGATGATCTGGAAGCCGCGCGGGCTGATCGCGACACGCGAACCATCGCTGTTCCTGAAGACGCGCAAATCCATCAGTGGCAGCTTCGTCAAAGAGGGGCATGGCTGATGGCGTCAAATCCTTCGACACCCCGCACGCCCATCCTGCACGTCGAGCGCATCTCGATGCGCTTCGGCGGGCTCATAGCCGTCAACGATCTGAGTTTCGTCGCACGCGAGGGCGAGATCACCGCGCTGATCGGCCCCAACGGCGCAGGCAAGACAACCGTTTTCAACTGCATCACCGGCTTTTACAAACCGACGTCGGGACGCATGGCGCTGGTGGGCGGCGGTGTCGGCCATGAAGCGGTGGCGGCGCTGACGCTGACGGGCAATCGGTACGTGCGGCACCCCGACGGCACCTCGGTTTTCCTGCTCGAACGGATGCCCGATTTCCAGATCGCCGCCGAAGCCAAGGTCGCCCGCACGTTCCAGAACATCCGGCTGTTCGCCGGCATGACGGTGCTGGAAAATCTCGTCGTCGCGCAGCACAACGCGCTGATGGCGGCCTCGGGGTACACGATCAAGGGTCTGATCGGTGCGCGCAGCTATCGGGCAGCCGAAGCGCAGGCGGTCGAGCTTGCGAAATACTGGCTCGACAAAGCTGGCCTGACCGACCGTGCCGACGATCCTGCAGGCGACCTTCCCTATGGCGCGCAACGGCGTCTAGAGATCGCACGCGCCATGTGCACCGGCCCGCGCCTGCTGTGCCTCGACGAACCTGCGGCGGGGCTCAATCCGCGTGAAAGCGGCGACCTCAACGCGCTGCTGCGTTTGATCCCCCGGGAGCACGACACCTCGGTGCTGCTGATCGAGCACGACATGTCGGTGGTGATGGAAATCTCCGATCACGTCGTCGTGCTCGAGTACGGGGTCAAGATCGCCGACGGCACCCCGGACGAAGTTCGCAAGGATCCGAAAGTGATCGCCGCCTATCTCGGCGTCGAGGACGACGAAGTCGATGCCGCAGAACAAGCGGTCGCGGAGATCGCACGATGACATCGGCACTTCTGGAAATCAAAGGCGTCAAAAGTTTCTACGGTAACATCATGGCGCTGCGCGGCGTCGACGTGACCGTCAACCAAGGCGAGATCGTCACCATGATCGGTGCGAATGGCGCGGGCAAATCCACTTTGATGATGACGATTTTCGGCACGCCGCGGGCGCGTGAAGGCCGCATCGTCTACGACGGCCGCGACATCACCGAGATGGCGAGCCACGAGATCGCGCACCTCAGGATTGCGCAATCGCCGGAGGGACGCCGCATCTTTCCGCGTATGACGGTGCGGGAGAACTTGCAAATGGGCGCCGAGATCGACGGCGGCAAATACTTCAACGACGACCTCGAACGCGTGACGGTTCTGTTTCCCCGTTTGAAGGAGCGTCTCGAGCAGCGCGGCGGCACGCTCTCGGGTGGCGAGCAGCAGATGTTGGCCATCGCGCGTGCGCTGATGAGCCGGCCCAAATTGCTCATGCTCGACGAGCCGAGCCTGGGTCTCGCGCCGTTGATCGTCAAACAGATCTTCCAGGTCATCAAAGACCTCAATGCCCGCGACGGGATGACCGTTTTTCTGGTCGAGCAGAATGCGTTCCATGCGCTGCGGCTGGCGCACCGGGGCTATGTGATGGTTAACGGCCAGATCACCATGAGCGGCACCGGCCGCGAATTGCTTGCCCGCCCCGAAATCCGCGCGGCCTATCTTGAAGGCGGCGCTCACTGATGCCGGACAACCAAACGTTCGACTTTACCAAAAGCCCCCTCGTCCGCCCTCAATCTTTTGGCGCTCCGCGCCGTGCGGGCACCTTCTCCCCAAGGGGAGAAGGCAGTTTCTCAATCGTTCGAGTTTGTTGCCTTCTCCCTTTAGGGAGAAGGTGGCAGACAGGCCGGATGACTACTACTGCGTGTGATGCATTGCTCAGCGTAAAGGCCAACCGATGCAGCTTTTCGATCTGACCTATTCTGGCGGGCCTAACCGCTTTTGGATCTTCCTTTTGGT
>JANYHG010000187.1 GCA_025359165.1 Hyphomicrobiaceae bacterium | reverse complement strand
CAGGGGCGGGACGTGATACCGGGTGATCGGGTGTGATGCGTGGCATCACGTCCCAATTTGCCGCCGGGGGATCGCTCGAACCGCGACGTTGATCACACGTCACGTTGTTGGGGGCACGAGTGTCCGCCAGTTCGAGCCAGGTGCCGTGCGTGACCTCGCACCATCGGACCGGCTTTATCTTCGGAACGGCTGCGTCCACCACAGGCTCGCACCCGAAACTTCCGCCACTGCGCTTTCGGATTTCTCCTTATACGCCGCTGCCCGGATCTTGCGAGCCAAGCACCGTTCCGACACGGCTCCCGGTCGGGGGTCGTGAACGCTCACAAGCCGCCCCCTGACGACCATGGGATGCAAAAACGAATAGCACAACTCACAATAATCTGCACGCGCAAGCTGCTGAAATGGCTAATGCACACAATTTCGACCCAGGCTGGCCTTCTTACAAACAGCGGGTGGTCAGGAGGGACGCGTCCCTCCTGTGGGGCTGTGGGGCTAGCCCCATTTCGCGCGACAGCGCGAAGCCTCACCAACCCGCCCTCTCACGGTCTACTTCTCGACCTTCTCGTAGCTGTCGGCGACGAACCGATCGAGCAGCCGCACGCCCCAGCCGGACGCCCAACCCTGGGAGATGTCGGTTCGGTTGCTGTCCATGGCGGTGCCTGCAACATCCAGATGCGCCCATGGGGTGTCCTTGATGAAGCGCTGGATAAACTGTGCGGCTGTGATGGCACCACCGAAGCGGCCACCGATGTTCTTTATGTCGGCGTTCTTGCCGTCGATCAATTTGTCGTAGGCTTTGTGCAGTGGCATACGCCAGACCTTCTCGCCGACGATCTCACCGGCGGCTGCAAGTTCGGCCGACAGCTTGTCGTCGTTGGAGAATAGCCCGGCATATTCTTTGCCGAGCGCCACCATGATTGCGCCGGTCAACGTGGCGAGATCGACGATCAGACGTGGTTTGAAGCGTTCCTGCGCGTACCAGAGCACGTCGGCGAGCACGAGGCGGCCTTCGGCGTCGGTGTTGAGAACTTCGATCGTCTGGCCGGACATCGAAGTGACGATATCGCCGGGGCGCTGGGCGTTGCCGGACGGCATGTTCTCGACCAGCCCGATCAACCCGATGGCGTTGACCGCGGCTTTGCGGCCGGCGAGGGCCAGCATTAGGCCCGACACGCAGGCGGCACCGCCCATGTCGCCTTTCATGTCTTCCATGCCGGCGGCGGGCTTCATGGAGATACCGCCGGTGTCGAACACCACGCCCTTGCCGACGAAGCAGACGGGCTTGGCCCGCTTGGACTTGGCGCCATGCCACTGCATGACGGCGACCCGCGCCGGGCGGACGCTGCCCATGGCGACGCCGAGAAGTGCACCCATCTTGAGTTTCTCGAGTGCGGGCACATCCAGAATCTCGACGTCGACGCCGAGCTTGGTGAGTGCCTGTACGCGTTCGGCGAATTCCACGGGCCCGAGAACGTTGGCGGGTTCGTTGACGAGTTCGCGGGCCAGCATCACGCCTTCGGCGACTGCACGGCGAAGTTTGAATTGCTCGGCGGCCTGCTCGGGATCTGCGACGTGGATTGTCAACGTTGTGAGAGTACCAGGCTTGATCGAGCCGGTGCCATTGCCATTGCCATTGCCGTTCGCGGCTGGTGCTCCGCCTTCGGTTTCGGTGGTGCCATTGGCGGCGTCGTCGTGCGGTGTAGATTTGTAGCGGCGAAATTCATAGTTGCGGAGTAACGCACCCTCGCCCAGTGCACACGCGAAGTCTATCGCATCCGCCGGGGTCATCTCCGGCAGATCCGCGAACACGCTTGCCTGTTCGCCGCGTCGAGACTTGATCGCAGCGAGCACCCGACCGCCAAGATTGGTCTGCTCGAGCTCCGTCATACCGCTGGCAATACCAAGGAGTAACAGACGCGAACACTCGAGCTTAGGCGCGGCCAGGACTTCGATACTTTGTTTGGGTTTGCCGCTGAAGTCTGCGGCCAGCGCGGCGCGCATTAGAAACCCGCCGGATTTCTGATCCAGATTGCGGGCGGCCGCAGGCAGCGTCAGTTCCGGGCCCGAGAAAAGGACGGTCGTCGTTGCCGGTACAGCGGTCAGTGTGGCAAAGCGTATTTCGAGTGGCGCGGTCATGCAAACGGTTTCCTGGCTGATGGCCCGGTGCCATCAGGCATCGGGGGCTCTGTGAAGTGGCAGTCGCGTTCACACGAGGCATTGACGCGGCGGGCCGAGGTGTCGAATGGGCGGGCGGTACACTGGCGGCGAACGTAGTTCTTCAGACCTGGGTTATTCAGACCTGGGTTATTCAGATCTGGGTCATTCAGATCTGGGTCATTCAGATCTGGGCATTGGCAGCGCCTGCCGAATCTGACCACCACAGGACGAAGCTAGCTGGTTTCGCCGTGGCAGCAAAGCCGCGCCGAAGCTGTTTTGAGCGCGTGTCGCATGCCTGGACTGTGCACATCGCTCAGGACGCGCCGGCGACACGCTTCAGCCATCTTGCTATGGGACCGGAAACGGGCGTGCCGAGGAGCCGGGCCGCCTGTGCCAAGGCTTCGGACCGACAGGGGACACACGATCTTGCGCACGATGCACCGATCAAAGACCGCGGCTTGCATCGTCAGCATTCTGCGTTCGCGTATCGAGGCACCTACATGAGCCTGTCTCCATGCGCATCCTGAGCCGGTACATCTTCCGACAGTCCATCGGCGCGGTACTCCTCATCCTGATGTCGCTGTCGACGGTGACCTGGATCGGCATCGCACTGCGGCAGATCGACGTCATGACTTCGCAGGGCCAGGATGCATTCGTCTTCCTAAAATTGACCGCGCTCGCGCTGCCGAGCCTGATCGGTTTCATCGCACCGTTCGCGGTGCTTATTTCGTCGCTTCACGTCATCAACCGGCTCAACGGCGACAGCGAACTCATCATCATGACCGCCAGCGGCGGGCCGACCTGGCAACTTGTCCGCCCGCTGATGGCGACGGCGCTCGCGATGACGATCGTGTTGATCGCGATCAATCATGTGGTGGCACCCTGGTCGAACCGCAAGTTGCGCGATGGCGCGATGCAGGTGCGTACCGAACTCATCTCGCAAGTGCTGCAGCCCGGCCGCTTCAATGCCGCCGAGAAAGGCCTGACGATCCACATCCGGGACCGCGCAGCCGACGGCGAACTTCTGGGGCTGCTGGTGCACGACATCAGGGATGCCGCCCAAGCCAGTTCCTACCTCGCCCAATCCGCCTACATCGTCAAACAAGGTGCCAGCGCGTATCTGTTGATGAAGAAGGGCAACATCATCCGCGAGGCCACAACCAGCGCCACGCCCGACGTCGTCGCTTTCGACAGCTATGCCCTCGACATCAACCGCTTCGAGCAGAAGGCCGAACAGGGGTTCACGCTGCGGCCGCGCGAATGGTACACCGACGAGTTGCTGCACCCCAATGTGCAAGACCCCGCGTACAAATTCCAGCCGCAACGCTACACCGCCGAATTGCACGATCGCTTTTCCAATCCGCTGTATCCCATCGCCTTCGTGCTGATCGCGGCCGCGTTCGCCGGCCAATCGCAAACGACGCGGCAGAACCGCACGCAAGCGCTGCTGTTCGCTTTCGTCACCGGTGTCGGGATACGAGTTATGGGCATCAGTGCCGTCAACAGCGCCAACGGTAAAGGCGGCGCGGTGCTGACGATGTATCTCATTCCACTCGCCGCCATCGTGCTGTCCATCGCGGCGATCCAGCTGAATATGAAGCCACGGCGCAAGCCACGTTTCGTATTGGCAATGCAGGCGGCGTCCCAACGGTTCGGGCAGGCGCTGACATCGCCGTTCCGGCGTCGCGGCGCAGGGGCTCACTGATCATGTTCCGCGCCCGCACACTCCGCACCTACATCGGCAAGCGCTTCATCCTGATGATATCGGGGGCCCTAGCCGTGTGCATGACATTGATCTTCATGATCGACATGGTCGAGTTGCTCAGGCAATCGCGCAGCGCGACCCAGATCACCGTCTGGCAGTTGATGTGGCTCGGCTTCCTGCGCATGCACGCCTTCGTCGAAATTCTGATCCCGTTCGCCGTACAGGTGGGTTCGATCGGCGCGTTGATGAGCCTCAGCCGTAAGTCTGAGCTGGCAGTGATGCGCGCCGGCGGCATGTCGGCGTGGCAGTTCTTGCGGCCCGGCATGACTGTCGCGTTCGTGCTCGGCATCCTCACCGTCGTCGTCTACAATCCGCTCGCCTCCCGCGCGACCGAGATGGCGCAGGCGTTGATGGGCGAATATTTCGGCAACGAAACATCCTTGATCAGCAGCGGTGCCGGCAATTGGTTGCGTCAGGACGGTGCCGAAGGTCCATCCGTCATGACCGCCCGAGCGGTGTCGGAGCAGGGTCTGGCGCTGGCCGGCGTCACGATGTTCCGCTACGATCCCAGCGGTCGGTTCGTGGCCCACGTTCGCGCCGAGAAGGCGTCGCTCGGGACCGGGGCCTGGATTCTGACCAAAGCCAGCGTTGCGCAACCGGGACGAGAACTCGAGCAGTACGCGACCTACAACGTGCCAACCTATCTCGATCGCGAACGCGCACTTGACGCGCTGGGCTCGGTCAATACGGTGTCGGTGTTCGAGCTTCCCGGCGTCATCGAAATGGCGGAGCGAAGCAAGCTTCCGGCGGCTCGTTTTCGCGTGCAGTACGAATTGTTGAGATCTCGTCCACTTCTGCTGGTTGCGATGGTTCTTTTGGCGGCTACTGTGTCTTTGCGGTCATTCCGGCAGGGTGGCATCCAGACTATGGTCGCCACTGGGATCGTCGGGGGTGTGGGGTTCTTCCTCCTCACGGAGGTTTCGCGTCAGATGGGCTTGGCCGGTCTGGCGCCAGCGGCGGTTGCCATCTGGCTGCCGGTCGTTATTGCTTGCCTGGGGTCGACAACGGTGCTGCTGCACCAGGAGGATGGCTGAGTGGGGCGTAGGGCGCGGACATCGCACACGACGTGCGGCTTGATGCGCATCCAACTCCTTGCGGTGGGGTTCCGGGGACCGGTGTTCGGGGGAACGACCGTAAGTGAAAAGGATGCCGTTGAAGCCGGGCGCTGGCGTTTGGCCGGTCGTCTTGCCGTACGCTGCGCCGCGATCTCGCTTTCGTTATCAATCCTGCTGCAAATCGCACTCGTTCCGACAGCGAGTTTCGCCCAAGATCCAGGTATCGCCAACCAGGTCGGCTCCGACCGTTATTTCAAGCCTGCACCCGGTGGGCCGCTCGGTCCGCAGCCCAAGATCAACAACGCCGCGCCGCTGTATCTCCAAGGCGACGACCTCGTCTACGACACCAAGAACAATCGGGTCGTCGCGCGTGGCAACGTGCAGATATTTTACAACAATTACCTGCTGACGGCGGATCAGGTCACCTACGATCAGGCAGCCAGCAAGCTGTTGGCCGAGGGTAACGTGCAGTTGCGCGACCCTAACGGTAACATTCAACGCGCCGAGCGCCTCGAAACGACCGATGATTTCCGCGACGCCTTCATCGAGTCGCTCAGCTTGGTCACGCGCGACGAGACACGCATCCAGGCGCGCCGCTCGATCCGCCGTGACGGCAATGTGACCGAGTTCGAAAAGGGCAAATTCACCGCCTGTAAGAACGATCCTGGCCAACCGCCGCTGTGGTGCATCAGCGGCGAACGGATCATTCACGATCAGAAGGCCGCGACACTCACCTATCAGAACGCCAGTTTCGACGTTCTTGGCGTGCCGGTGCTCTACCTGCCGTACTTCACCATGCCGGATCCGTCAGTGAAGCGGCGCACGGGCTTCTTGGCCCCCACCTTCGGGTCGTCGTCGACGCTCGGCTTGATGGCCGAGATCCCTTATTATATCGCGCTCGACAAGAGCTACGACTTCCTTTTCCATCCGGCTCTGCTTTCGAAACAGGGCGTGTTATACAAAGGTGATTTCCGGCAGCGGCTCGAGAACGGCGAATACTCGGTCAAGTTTGGTGCCATCGATCAAAATCTCGACAATCTCGGCGGTGCGGCCTCGCCCGATCTGAAGGGCTGGCGCGGCACGGTCGAAACCAAGGGTGTGTTTTCGCTCAGTTCCTGGTGGCGCGCCGGCTGGGACGTGACGCTGCAGAGCGACAAGAGCTTCCGCAGCTTCTACGGCTTCGATAGCGCCATCCAGACCGACCGGATCAATACCGGCTACCTCACCGGACAAAGTGAGCGCAACTACGTCAACATGTCGCTCTATCAATTCGGCGGACTGCTGCCGCGCGATACGGACGTTACCAAGGCGCGTGCCGCCGTCATCGACTATAACTATCTCGTCGCACCGCAGGTTCTGGGTGGCGAGTTGGGCTTCAACGGCCACGTCCGTAACCTCTCGCGGTTATCAGGGACGAATGCCGTCGGTCAGTCTCTTGCGGGGAGCGATTCGACGCATTTCGTCTCCGACATCAATTGGCGGCGCAAGATCGTCGACGGCATTGGCCAGACATGGACGCCCTTCGCCAACGTCCGTGGCGACATCTACCAGTTCGACAACAGTCGCGACCCGATCACCGGCAACAACGTAACGGGCGAAACGCTGTATCGCGGTGTGTCGACCGTCGGCTTGACGTACGCCTACCCGTTCGTCGCCCACACGGAGAACGCGTCGCATGTGATCGAGCCGGTGGTGCAGGTCGTGAACCGCACGGTCTTCGGCAAGCAGGATCAGACATTGCTACCGAACGAGGATGCCAAGAGTGTCGTGTTCGACGATACCTCGCTATTCTTCGAGAGCAAGGCGACCGGTTTCGATCGGATCGACACTGGGACGCGCCTCAACTTCGGCACCAAGTACAATCTTCAGTTCACCTCCGGCCTCAACATCCGTGCTGTGATGGGACAAAGCCAAGTGCTGGCGGGCACGAATACGTTCGCCAATCCCGGCCTCGACGTGACATCCACGGCACCGGCCGGACAGTTCCCGTCCGCGTTCACGACCAGCAACGGTCTTGAAACGCGCAAGTCGGACTACGTGGCGGGCCTGTACGTTTCGCCATTGGCAAATCTGAGCCTTGTCTCGCAGGCGCGCTTCAACACCGACACTCTCGCCATTCGCCGTCAAGATACCTTGTTGACGGCTGGCTTCGGTCCGTTCTCCACGCAGCTCGCCTATGCCTTCACCCGCGCCGACACGCAGGCCATCACCAATTCCGCCAGTACGATCGGACAGCAGGAAATACAAGGCACTGTCGGCGTCAAGCTGACGGATAAATGGAGTGTCGCAGGGTCAATCCGCTATGATCTCGATCAGAAGCAGGTGCTCCAGGACTTGTTCCAGGTCCGGTACGCCGACGAGTGCTTCGTGCTGACCACGACCTATACCGACACCCGGATCACGAACCCTACCCTCGGCGTTGTTCCGGATAAGTCGGTGATGGTACGCTTCGAGCTGAAGAACCTCGGCGGCTTCGCTGCCAAAACCGATGTGACCAGCTTCCTCAGTGGCGTCGACAATCAGGTCAACCGCAACTAGTCCCAGCCAATCCGCCGGCAAACTGCAGCCGTCGGCCGGTTGCCGCGAGCGGGCGAGCTTCGGGCGACGCATTCGTTATTGGTCATCTCCGGTAGCTCTTGCTGACATCAGCGGGGTAGGCGACGTCGGATTATGCCACGCGGACGCCATCGTTGGTGTGGATAACGCAAGTGACGAACACGTGGTCGCGCTAAGATGGCGGGACGGAATCACGCGCAGGCGACCTCAATGTCCGAGATGCCCTTTTCCATCCCAACGCTCGTCTACTTCGCCGCCGGCCACCGCCTGCGTCGCTTGGCAGCCCGCACGGCGCTGCCTGCGATGCTGTCGATCACACTCGCTTCAGTTGGCCATGCTCAGCAATTTCCAGGCCTTGTGCTGTCGCAGCCGACGCCGCCCCCGCAGGCTGCGCCAGCACCGCCTGTAGCTGCTGCGAAGCCCAAGCCGAAACCGAAGCCGAAACCCGCGACCGATGCCGATGCCACCGACGCCGCGTCAGCCTCCAAAGGCACCGGCGAGCGCATCGTCATGCTCGTCAACGACGACGCCGTCACCGCCCGTGAAATCGATCAGCGCACAAAATTTCTCGGTGCCAGCTCGAATATCGGCCAGAAGGCGCAGGAGATTTTCAAGAACCTCGCATCGTCGGAAGCGACCAACAAACGCTTCCGTGCGCTTGCCGAGGAGATCATCAAGCAAAATCAGAACAAGTCCAAAGAGCAGGTCATGGCGCTGATCGAGCAGAAAAAGCAGGAGATGGGTGCCAGCTTGCAGCGCCAGGCTCTTGATCAGGCACGCGGCGCCGAACTGCCCAAATTCCGCAAGGATGCCATCGAAGAGATCATCGAAGAAAAGCTGAAGCTGCAAGAGGCCAAGAAGGAAGGCATCGAAGTCAACGACGACGAAGCCAATCGCATCATCAAGGGCATCGCCGAACGTAACAAGCAGAGCGAGGCGCAGTTCGCGCAGGGCTTGAAGAGCGCTGGCGTCGATATCGCCACTATGCGCAATCGTTTCAAAGCCAGCTTCGCGTGGCGCGAAGTGATCCGGCGCAAGTACGGGGCTCAGGTGCAGGTCAACGACAAAGAGATCGAACGCGCTATCGCTGCGCTGCCAGCCGGCAAAGGCCAGACCGATACCCAGGAACTTCAGGTGCAACGCATTGTGTTCGCGTTGCCCGGCAAGCTCGATCAGTCCGCCATGGCACGTGCGCTCGCGGACGCCGATGGTCTCCGACGCAAATACAGCGGCTGCAAGGGTATGGAGACCCTGGTCAAGGATCAGGCGAGTGCCAAGTATGAGGCCGCCAAGTTCGTCAAGCCGAGCACCGTCACAGAGCCAGTTCGTAGCATGATGCTGGGCGCTAAGGATGGCGAGATGCTGCCGCCGCAAACGGCCACCGACGGTGTCGAACTGGTCGCGGTCTGCTCGCGCCGCGCGCTGCAGATCGATGATAAGCAGAAGCAGCAGGCGACACAGGAACTGCAATCCAAGAAATTCGAAGAACTGGCCAATCGCCGTTTGCGCGAATTGCGCCAGGAAGCGCAGATCGAACAACGCGGATGACGGGTGATACAGGCGACACACCGCCACGACCCGCACTCGGGCTACCGTCCCCAAGCGCGCTGGAAGCCCTGCCGCCGCTGCGCGACGTCATCCGCACGCACGGATTGGCCGCCGACAAGCGTCTTGGGCAGAATTTCATCCTCGATCTCAATCTGACGCGGCGCATTGCGCGTGCCGCAGGTCCAGACGGCGACAACGCTGTTAGAAAAGCCTCGGGCCCCCTCCCGCTCGCCGGCCGCAGCATCGTCGAGATAGGCCCCGGCCCCGGCGGCCTCACCCGCGCCCTCCTTCTCGAAGGCGCTGCCCGAGTTGTAGCGATCGAGCGTGATCCGCGCTGCCGCCCAGCGCTCAACGAAATCATCTCGGTCAGTGACGGCAGGCTCTCCGTTATCGACGGCGACGCACTCACGATGGACTGGCGCGCCCTCGCCGCCACCTTGCCGCAGCCACCCGTCATCGTCGCCAACCTGCCTTACAACATCGCCACCCAATTGCTCATCGATTGGCTGCAGGCCTCGCCATGGCCACCCTGGTACGGCGGCATGCTGCTCATGTTCCAGAAAGAGGTCGCCGAGCGCATCGTCGCCGAGCCCGGCAGCAAAGCCTATGGTCGCCTCGCGGTCATCGCGCAGTGGCGCACGCGACCCAAGCTGCTGTTCACGCTCAAGCCCGAGGCCTTTACACCGCCGCCGAAGGTCGAGAGCGCCATCGTCGCCTTCACGCCGCGCGCCGAGCCGCTGCCGCCGTGCGATGTGACCATCCTCGGTCGTGTCACCGCTGCGGCCTTCGGCCAACGCCGCAAGATGCTGCGTCAGAGCCTCAAGGCGCTCACGCCTGATCCCGAGCCGCTGCTCGCCGCCGCCGGAATCGCCGGCACCTTGCGCGGCGAAGTTCTCACCGTCGCCGATTTCGCGAGATTGGCGATCGTGTTCGAGAAACTCTCGCGCAGCTGATACCGACGGTCATAAGGACTGATGGAGCTGGAAAATTTTGGCCGCCGGTTTGACATTTCGATCTGTGGCCAGAATGAGGGTTTCACCCTCATACTCCCACAAAAGGGCATAGCCCTTTTGAAACCCGTTTTTTCCGGCCTGTTATGACCGTTCCGCGCCGAGTCCTGCCTGTTATCGTCGTGTCGCAATTCGCGGGCACGACGCTGTGGTTCGCGGTTAACGCCGTCATGCCTGATCTGCAACGTGCATGGGGCCTGTCCAGCGCGGCGTTGGGACAGATGACCAATTCGGTGCAGTTGGGATTCATCCTCGGCACGCTCGTTTTCGCACTCCTCGCCATCGCCGATCGCGTCTCGCCACGGCTGATTTTTTTCCTCTGCGCTCTGTCCGGTGCAACCTGTACGGCAGCGATCTGCCTGATCGACAAAAGCTTCGCCCAGTTGCTTATCCTGCGTTTCGTCACCGGCTTCTTCCTTGCCGGCATCTACCCCGTCGGCATGAAGATCGCATCCGGTTGGTACGTCAGTGATCTCGGCAAAGCCCTCGGCTTTCTCGTCGGCGCGCTGGTGCTCGGCACCGCCTTTCCGCATCTGGTGCGCGGTCTTGGTCAGAGCCTGCCATGGCAATCGGTGCTGCTGTCGGTGTCGGCGCTTGCAGCGCTGGGAGGTGCAGCCATGTGGACGTTCGTACCCGATGGCCCCCACCTCAAGGTGGCGGCGAAGTTCGATCCGAAAGCGCTGGCCGTAATTTTTCGCTCGCCCCAATTCCGCGCCTCGTCGTTCGGTTATTTCGGGCACATGTGGGAGCTTTATGCGTTCTGGGCTTATCTGCCGCTGGTCATCGGTGCCTATCTGACGTTCCACGCGCACCCGGCCGTCGACGTCGCGCTCTGCACCTTCGTCGTCATCGGCGGCGGCGCCCTCGGATGCGTCGGCGGGGGCTATCTCTCGCAGTGGTTCGGCAGCGCTAAGGTTGCATCGGCTCAGCTTTTGACATCCGGTGTCTGCTGCCTGATATCGCCGCTGATGTTTGCCGCTCCCTTGCCGCTCTATCTCGCGTTTCTGGTCGTCTGGGGTATCGTCGTGGTCGGCGATAGTCCTCAATTTTCGGCGCTGAATGCCCGATATGCGCCCGCCGATCGCGTCGGCTCGGCGCTGACCATCGTCAATTGCATCGGCTTTGCCATCACCATCGTCAGCATCCAACTGCTGAGCGCCACCGTTGCCGTCTTAGGCCCGACGTTCGTATTTCTCAGTCTTCTGCCCGGTCCCGTCCTCGGCCTGCTGGCCCTGCGGCGACTATCCAGCCCAAGCCGCGACCACTGATACGAAAGCTGCGCCACCAGTGCCTGCGCGCGACCTCATCTCTCACCCCAGCGCCTGATCGAGATCGCCGATGATATCGGCGACGTCTTCCAGCCCAATCGACAACCGAACCACATCGGGCCCCGCGCCCGCTGCGACGCGCTGCGCGTCCGTCAACTGACGGTGGGTGGTCGACGCCGGATGAATGATCAGCGAGCGTGTATCGCCGATATTGGCCAGATGTGAAAACAGTTTGACGTTCGACACCAGCGACACGCCCGCCTTGTAGCCATCCCTCAGACCGAACGTGAACACAGCGCCCGCCCCCTTCGGCGCGATGCGCGACTGGATCGCATGGTTCTTGTCGGACGTGAGGCCCGCATAGTTCACCCAAGCCACTTTCGGATGCTTGGCCAGGTGTGTCGCCACCGCGAGCGTGTTGGCGCAATGCTTCTCCATGCGCAGCGGCAACGTCTCGATGCCCGTCAGGATCAGGAACGCGTTGAAAGGCGCAATGGCCGGCCCGAGGTCGCGCAGTCCCATCACGCGGCAGGCGATCGCAAACGAAAAATTGCCGAACGTCTCCGCGAGCACCATGCCGTTGTAGGACGCGTTCGGCTCCACCAGCGTCTTGTATTTGTGCTTCGCCTGCATCCAGTCGAACGTGCCACAATCGACGATGACGCCGCCGATCGAGTTGCCGTGACCGCCGAGAAACTTGGTCATCGAATGTACGACGATATCGGCGCCGTGTTGCTTGGGTTGGCACAGATAGGGCGAGGCCATCGTGTTGTCGACGATGAAGGGCAACCCGTGCTTCTTGGCGATTTTACCGATGGCATCGAGATCCATCACGATACCGCCGGGATTTGCTACGCTTTCGCAATAGATGGCGCGCGTGGCCGGCGTGATCGCGCGTTCGAAACTTTCGGGATCGGTGCCGTCGGCCCAGGCGACGTTCCAGCCGAACTTTTTGAAGGCGTGATTGAACTGATTGACCGAACCGCCATAGAGTTGACGCGCGGCGACGAAACTGTCGCCCGTTTCCATCAGCGTGTGGAACACGATCATCTGGGCTGCGTGCCCGGACGCGACCGCAAGCGCTGCAGTACCGCCTTCCAACGCGGCGATGCGCTGCTCCAGCACGGCCTGCGTCGGGTTGCCGATACGCGTATAGATGTTGCCGAAACTTTCAAGCCCGAACAGCGAGGCTGCATGGTCGGCATCGTTGAACACATACGACGACGTTTGGTAGATCGGCGTCACCCGCGCCCCGGTCGTCGGATCGGGGGCTGCGCCCGCGTGGATGGCAAGCGTTGCAAAGCCTGGCGTTTTGGGGGTGTCGGACATCGAAGCCTCGTGTGTTGCAGGACTCGTGTTGCAGGACTCGTATTGCAGGATCTGGGCGCTGCGCTGAGCAACCATTAGAAGTCGCGCCGGTGTCGATTGCAAGACGCCTCGCTCTGGGTCCGCACTCTGGCTCCGACCGTGCCGTTGTTTGATCGCGGCAGCTGGTCGCGGCAGGTGCTTGCTTCGGCGCGAACGCTGTCGCACATTGCTTTGTGAATTGAGGGGCAATCAAGTCAGGGTCTGCTGCTGATGACGAAGAACACCAAAGTCGTGGCGTATCTCGACACGCTCGCGAAACCGGCGCGCGACATGCTGGCCGCGCGTCCCGACATTGTGCAGCAACCGTTTTCTCAGCACGCGAGCCACGATCATTTTCTCGTCTATCTCGAGAGCAATCCTGCGATCAACGCCCTCATCCTCGGCGGCCAACGCGTGGGGATGGCGGAAGTGCCGGTGTCACCGCGCTTGGAAGTGGTGGCGCGCATCGGCGTCGGCTACGACATGATCGACCAGGCAGCGCTCGCGCCGCGCCGCATCCCGCTGATGACGGCGGGGACTGCGAATTCGCCGTCGGTTGCCGAGGAAGCGTTCCACCTGATCTTCGCGTTGATCAAACGCAGCCGCGAACATGATCGGATGGTGCGCGAGGGACGCTGGACCCAGCGCATGGCCGACATGCCCGGGGATATTTTCGGCAAAACCATGGTCGTTGTCGGCTTCGGTCGCATCGGATCGCGGGTCGTTCGCCGCGCGCTGGCGCGCCG
>JANYHG010000109.1 GCA_025359165.1 Hyphomicrobiaceae bacterium | reverse complement strand
CAATCCCGACACATTCGGCTACAGCGCGTCTTCCGAAACGACGACGCCATCCATGACGATCGCGCCGGTGATCGATGCGCGCAGGCTGAGTTTGCCCGCAATCTTGGGCGCACTCAGGCCCTTCATGCCCTTTTCGAGAATGAAGCCGCGGATCTGATTGTCGTGTGCTGCACTCTTGGCCCACACCACGAACACGTCGGCGAACGGCGCGTTCGAAATCCACATCTTCGAGCCGCTCAGGCGGTAACCGTCGGCGACTTTTTCAGCCTTGGTTTTCATGCCGGCAGGGTCGGAGCCGGCGTCCGGTTCTGTGAGTCCGAAACAACCGACCCATTCGCCGCTCCCCAGCTTCGGCAGGTATTTCATCCGCTGTGCTTCGGAGCCGTAGGCATAAATCGGGTACATCACCAGCGACGACTGCACTGAGTTCATCGAGCGATACCCTGAATCGACGCGTTCGATTTCGCGCGCGACCAGTCCGTAGGAGACGTAGTTGGCACCGGCGCAGCCGTATTTCTCAGGCACCGTGATGCCGAGTAAACCGAGCGCGCCCATCTCGCTGAAGATCTCCCGATCGGTGGTCTCCGTGAGATAGGCTTGCGTCACGCGCGGCTGCAGCTTGGCCTGCGCGTAACTGCGCGCCGTGTCGCGGATCGCGCGCTCGTCTTCGCTCAATTGCGCATCGAGGTTGAGCGGATCCGTCCAATCGTAAGGCACTGATGTCGTCGATTTCGGTGTTGCGTCTTGCATGACTGATGTCCTGAGGCAAAGTTCTTGACGTTTCAAAGTTTGGAGACGTGCAGTGGCGGAGTGCGCGCGGCCCACGGCATAGCCTGTTCAAGCGTCGTGGCGAGCTGCAGCAGCAGATGCTCGTCGGCGGGTTTGCCGGCGAGTTGCACGCCGATCGGCAATCCGCTCGAATGCATCGCTAACGGTAGCGAGATGGCCGGCGTGCCCATGATGTTGTGCGGCAAAGTGTACTGGCAGGCCGGCGCGAACATTTCCTTCGCAAAGTTCTCGATGGTGATCCCGGGTTTGGCCAGATTGTAAGTGCCCCACGGCGGTGACACCACCGATGTGGTGGGGGACAACCAGATGTCGTGCGTGGCATAGAACTGGGCGGCCTTGCGGCGCGCCACGTTGACCACGCCGAGTGCGCCCATAAAGCGGGCGGGCGTGATCGATTTCGACCACTCGTAGATCATCTGCATCTGCGGTTCGAGGGTTTCAGGGCCGGGCTTACGGCCGGTCTTGCGGCCATAGCCGTCGAGCCGCGCGTCGAAGCCGAAGAAGAACAGCTCGTTCATGAGTTCCATGGTTCTGAGCCCGCCCATGTCGACGTCGCACACATCGACATGGTGACCCAGCCCCGCCAGTGCCTTGCCGGTCGCCTCGACGGCGGCGCGCACTTCGGTGTCGGGCTGCATGCCGAAGATCGGATTGACGACGATGCCGATCTTCAGCTTATGCGCCGGCTTCTTGGCGAGCGCTGCGTAGCTTTCGGCCGGCTTCGGTATGATGAAGGGATCGCCGATCTGCGGGTTCGACAGGCAATCGAGCATGGCTGCGGCGTCACGCACTGACTTGGTCTGTACGAGATTGGCCGAGAAGCCGAAGCCGCCTTCATCGACAGTGGGGCCGACCGAAACGCGACCACGTGAAGGCTTGAGGCCAACGCCGCCACACCAGCTCGCGGGTATGCGGATCGAGCCGCCGATGTCGGAGCCGTGGGCCAGCGGCACCATACCCGATGTGACGGCTGCCTGTGCACCGCCCGACGAGCCACCAGCCGAATGGCCCTGCTTCCATGGCGTCGAGGTGTTGCCATAGAAGGCCGTTTCCGTCGTCGGCGACATCGAATATTCCGGTGCCTTGGAGCGGCCGAGAATGTTGACGCCTGCGGCACGCAACTGCGTTGTCATGTAGCTGTCGGTGTCGCCGATCATGCCTTCGCACAGCTTCGAGGCGAACTCGATCTTGCGGCCCTTCTCGTGTCCGAACACGTCTTTCATCAGAAACGGCACGCCTCGAAACGGCCCGTCGCCCAAGGTTTTTTCATCAAGGCCGCCAATGCGGTCTGGATAGATTTCGCAGACGGCGCCGACCTTGCCGTTCGCCACTTCGATCGCCGCGGCAGCGGTGGCCGCCAACTCTTTCGGCGTGACGTGCTTCTTGGCGACCAGCTCCGCCAGACCCAAGCCGTCATAGTCGGCGTATTCGGACACTTTCATCGGAAGTCTCCCAAGGCGTTTGTCGGTGTTTCCAAGGCTGCATGAGATAGCGTTGCAGCGCTGCAAGTCAACGTTTAAGCTTTTGCCCAAGGTCGTGCACATGGCCTTGCACATGGCCGGACGAGGGGACCCCGATGGAATTCGATTTTTCCGACGATCAGAAGCTGCTGAAGGATCAGGTGCAACGTTTCCTGCACGACAAGTCGCCGCTGACGGTGGTGCGGCGCGTCATGGAGGGGAGTGAAACGTATGCCGCCGACGTCTGGCGCGGGCTGGCGGATCTCGGGGCGCTCGGGGTCGCGGTGCCGGAAGCGTTCGGCGGCATGGGGCTGGGCGCACTCGAACTGTGCGTCGTCGCCGAGGAAGTCGGCAGATCGTGCGCGCCGGTGCCATTCCAGTCGTCCGTGTGCCTTGCGACAGACGCCGTCGTGCAGTTTGGTTCGGATGCCCAAAAGGCGAAATGGCTGCCGCTGCTCGTCGCCGGGAAAGCGATCGGCACCTTGGCGGTCGCGGAGGGCGCGCGGCGGAAGCCTGCGTCCCAACTCGCCACGACTTTCGCCAACGACAAGCTGACCGGCCTCAAGACGCCTGTTCTCGACGGCGAAGCGGCCACGCTGGCGATCGTACTTGCGGGTGGTCCGGCCGGCCCGACGATGGTGCTCGTCGATCTCACGGCCAACGGCGTGAGCCGCAAACGCGTCGAGACCATCGATCCCGCGCGTAAGCAGGCGGAGATTGTTTTCGAAGGTGCCGCTGCGGACGTTTTGGGGGAACGCGGCGCGGGCGCGCGGCAACTCGATACATTGCATCAGCGCGCGGCGGTCGTCGCAGCGTTCGAGCAGATCGGCGGGGCGGAAGCGGCGCTCTACATGGCGCGCGATTTCGCGCTGGAGCGCTACGCGTTCGGACGCCAGATCGGCTCCTATCAGGCGATCAAGCACAAGCTGGCTGACGCCTACATCAAGATCGAGTTGGCGCGATCGAATGCCTACTACGGCGCGATGATGCTGGCGTCTGGTGGTGCCGACTTGCCGCTGGCTGCGGCAGCATCGCGTGTGGCAGGCATCGAAGCTTATGAATATGCGTCGAAGGAAAACATTCAAACGCACGGCGGCATCGGCTTCACCTACGCCGCCGATCCGCATCTGCATTATCGCCGGTCGCGTTTGCTGGCGCTGACGCTCGGCGGCAGCACAGTGTGGAAGAACCGATTGGTGACGGCGCTCGAAAAACGTAACGCTGCGTAGACCGCTGCAACTCATCTGCCCGGAGCTATTTCATGAACTTCAACGACACGCCTGACGAAGCGCAGTTTCGCCTGAAGGCGCGGGCTTTTCTCGAAGCCAATGCGCCGCGTCGCGAGCGTGGGACGCAACCAAGCCGTACGGTCGATCGCGACGCCGAGGTGATCAAATCGGCTAAAGCATGGCAGGCGAAAAAGCTTGCTGCAGGGTTTGCCGCCATCACGTGGCCGAAGGCGGTCGGCGGGCAGGGCGGCACGCCGATCCAGCAGATTGTCTACGCCCAGGAAGAAGCGCAGTTCGTCACGCCACCAGGTGTGTTCGACATCGGCCTCGGCATGTGCATTCCGACGCTCATCAAGCATGGCAGCAAAGAGCACATGATGCGCCACGTGAAGCCGGCGCTGACGGGCGACGAAATCTGGTGCCAATTGTTCTCCGAACCGGCGGCTGGCTCCGATGTCGCCGGCATTCGCACGCGCGCCAAACGCGACGGCGACAATTGGATTGTCAACGGCCAGAAGGTGTGGACGACCGGCGCGCATTTTTCTGACTTCGGCCTGCTGCTGGTGCGCACCGACCCCGACGTGGCCAAGCATAAGGGGCTGACGATGTTCTTCCTCGACATGAAGTCGAAAGGCGTCGAGGCGCGACCGATCAAGCAGGTGAGCGGTGGTGCGGAATTCAACGAGGTGTTCTTCACCGACGTGGTCATTCCCGACAGCCAGCGACTCGGCACCATCGGCGATGGCTGGACCGTCGCGCTCACGACGCTGATGAACGAGCGCTTGGCGGTGGGAATCGCGACCGGCATTCTCGGCGTCGAGGACTTTCTCGCACTGGCGCGGTCGTCGCATCTCGACGAAGAACCCGCCATTCGCAACGGCGCGATCCGCGATCGTCTGGCGCAGTTCTTCGTCGAGAGCGAAGGGCTGAAATATACGCGCTATCGGATGTGGACGGCGTTGTCGCGCGGCGAGACGCCGGGGCCGCAGTCGTCGATCAACAAAGTGGTATCCGGCAAGCTGATGCAGGATCTCGCCAGCCTGTCGATGGAGTTGATGGGCGAAGCGGGCATGGTCAGCGGCGAGGGGCCGGGGAACGGCGCGTTCCAGCGGCAATGGCTTGGTGCCGCCGGGTTCCGCATCGCCGGTGGCACCGACGAGATCCTGCGCAACATCATCGCCGAGCGCGTGCTCGGCATGCCGCCCGACGTGCGCGTCGACAAGGACGTAACCTTCGCGCAACTCGAATCCGCCCGCGCGAAACGATAGGGCAGGCCTCGCAAGACCGTCGGGCGAAACGAACGACCGCGCGTAGGTTGGTTCAAGCTCTTGTTCGACCGGACGTAGGTTGGTTCAAGCTCTTGCGCGACCCAACAGTTTCTGCACCCAGGACGACCGTTCAAAAAATATCCGGCTCGCGCACGGGCGCGCCAAAGCTGGTTTCCAGAAAGTCGAAGTCGCAGCCGTCTTGCGCCTGCTTGATATGACGCGAGAACATCCAGCCGTAGCCGCGTTCGTAGCGCGGTTCCGGTTTCGGCAATGCCGCGCGGCGCTTGGCCAGTTCCGCGTCGGCGACATCGAGATTGATCGAGCGCGCCGCGACATCGACCGTGATAGTGTCGCCGGTTTTTACAAGTGCGAGAGGCCCGCCGACGTAGGACTCGGGCGAGACGTGCAGAATGCACGCGCCATAGCTGGTGCCGCTCATGCGCGCGTCGGAAATGCGCACCATATCGCGCACGCCTTGCTTCACGAGTTTGGTCGGGATCGGCAGCATTCCCCATTCCGGCATGCCGGGCCCGCCGAGCGGACCCGCATTGCGCAACACGAGGACGGTATCGGCGGTGACATCGAGATCGTCGCGATTGATGTTGGCTTTCAGGCTGGCGTAGTCGTCGAACACCAGCGCCGTGCCGGTGTGTTTCAATAATCTTGGCTCGCACGCACTCGGCTTGATGACGCAGCCGTCTGGCGCGAGGTTACCCTTGAGCACCGCCAGCGCGCCTTCTTTGTAGATGGCGTTGTCGAGCGGCCGGATGACGTCGTCGTTATAGACCCGCGCACCCTCGAGGCTTTCTGCCCACGTCTGGCCGGACGCATTGATCTGCCCGAGATCGAGCAGGCCGGACAGTCGCGTCAGCATGCCGAGCAGGCCGCCGGCGTAGTAGAAGTCCTCCATCAGGTAGGTGTCGCCGCTCGGCCGGATGTTGGCGATGACAGGTACCTTGCGGCTGGCGGCATCGAAATCGGCCAGACCGACATCGTGGCCAGCGCGGCGCGCCATGGCGAGCACGTGAATGACGGCGTTGGTCGAGCAGCCCATCGCCATGGCGGCGACGATGGCATTGAGGAAAGCCTGCTTCGTCAGGATGCGGGCCGGCGTCAGGTCTTCCCACACCATCTCGACGGCGCGGCGGCCGCACGCCGCTGCCATGCGCACGTGATTGCTGTCGGCGGCCGGAATGGACGATGCGCCGGGCAGACACAGGCCCATCACATCGGCAAGCGCGGTCATCGTCGAGGCGGTGCCCATGGTCATGCAGACGCCGAACGAGCGGGCGATGCCGACTTCCATTTCACCCCAGTCCTTGGCCGATATGTTGCCAGCGCGCCGCTCGTCCCAGTACTTGAAGGCGTCCGAACCCGACCCGAGAGTTTTGCCGTGCCAATTGCCGCGCAGCATTGGCCCCGCAGGCATGAAAATGGCAGGTACGCCCGCGCTGATGGCGCCCAGAATTAGGCCCGGCGTGGTCTTGTCGCAGCCGCCCATCAGCACGACGCCATCGACCGGCTGCGAGCGGATCAACTCCTCGGTCTCCATGGCGAGGAAGTTGCGATACAACATGGTGGTTGGCTTGACTGTACTTTCGCTGAGCGAAATCGCCGGCAGTTCGACGGGAAATCCACCCGCCTGCAACACGCCGCGCTTTACGTCTTCGACGCGCGTCTTGAAATGCGCGTGGCACTGGGCGAAGTCCGACCAGGTGTTGACGATGCCGATGATTGGCTTGTCGCGAAACTCTTCGACTGCATAGCCGATCTGGTTCATGCGCGAGCGGTGCCCGAACGAGCGGAAGTCGTCCGGCGCGAACCAGCGCGCGCTGCGAAGATCGGCGGGCGTCTTGCGTTTGGTCATGGCAATCGCTTGTTTCTCAGATGCGCGGGGATCGGGCCGCGGAACGCAAAGTTAGCACCAGCAACAAGCGGCGATCAACTCATTCTGCCGAGCGCGGCGTCTAGCGTGCAAGTAAAGCTCATCAAATCAGCGAAAGTGCATCCGAATTTCTTTGAAGTGTTTGTGGTCGGATTAACTTGACTATACTTGTTCGGCAACACAAGTCTTGCCGCGGCTGTCGCCGATCGTACGTTGACTGATCTTAATTTGTAGCAGCGTCATGCCGGGTGAAGGTCATGCCGGGTGAAGGTCATGCCGCTGTCGGCTGCGACGTCTTTGTTGCGTATTGGGGGAAACCGATGTCTTTCAATCTTGTCACTACAGTTCTGCAATATTTGAGTCCGGAATTAATCGCAAAAATCGCCAAAAGCGTTGGGCTTGAAGGAGCAATCGCAGAACGTGCCATCAGGGCGGTCGTGCCGGGTATTCTCGGCGGATTGGCTAATGGCGTTAGTACTCCAGCGGGCGCGGCGAAGATTGCCGATCTCGTGGGATCAATCGCGCCTGATACGCTGAGCCAGTTGGGCGGCATGATCGGCGGCACTCAACATGCCGGACTGGTCGCGACCGGCGGACGTATGCTCGCCGACGGCGTCGGCCAAGACGTCGCTCATAATCTGATTGAAAGCGTTTCCAAGTTGCCTGGCATCACCGACGCCGCAAGTGCCGGGTTGGTCGGAATGCTCGCTCCAGCCGTCTTGGCTGGCCTCGCGTCAGTTCAACAAAGCAAACAACTCGATGGCGCCGGCCTCGCGCAATTGCTGACTGCGCAGAAGCGGCATATCAGCGACGCCCTGCCAACCGAATTCGCACAGAACTGGACGTCGGCGACGCCGTCGGTCGCGGGTTCTGCTCAGAACACAGCGCATGCTGCGGTGGCGGCGATGTCGGCTGCCAATCGCACTGCCAACGCGACGGTCGACCGCGTAGGGGGCACGGTCGGTTCGATGGCTGGCAGCGTTGCCTCGAGCGCCGCGAATGCCGCGAAGGAGCATGTCGGCGGGACCAGTGGCGCAGTCGCAAGTGTCGCGACGGGGCTGGCTGGTGCGGCATTGGGCGCGACCAAAGCGCTCAGCGGTGGCATCGGTGGTGCTGTAACCGGTGTCGCGGGCGGTATTGCCGATGGTGCGGTCGGAGCGGCGAAGTCGCTGGCCACTGGTGCCGGCGGTGCTGTCGCGAGCGCGGCGGGTGGGTTGGCCAGTGGTGCCACCGGAGCCGCACGTGAACTCATGAGCGGCAACGTGAGTAACGCCGTCGGTAGTTTGGCGACCGGCGTGACCAGCGCCGCGCTGGGCGCGGCGAAAGATATCGCCGTGGGGACCGGTGGCGCTGTCGCAAGCGTCGTTACGGGCGTTGGGGGTGGCACGTACGATGCCGCAAAATCTTTGGGTGGCGGGGTCGTGGGTGCAACCGGGCATGTCGCCGCAGGCGTCGCTGATGGAACGATGGGTGCCGCCAGGAGTATCGGCGGTGGAACCGTCGGTGCCGTCAAAACGATTTTTCGCGGTCGTCGCTCGGGCGGCAACGGTGGCGACGGCGATGGCATGATGCCTCGACCCACTAAAGGCGGACATTGGAGGTGGATCGTGCCGTTGGCGCTATTAGTCATCGGCGGTGGTTGGTGGATGGTCGATAGCGCGCGACGCCAACGTGCCGTGGTTGCCGAAAAGGCTCGCATCGAAGCTGAGGCCGTGGTGGCGGTCAAATTGAAAGCCGAGCAGGAAGCCGCAGAGAAGGTGCGCTTAGCCGACCTTGAGAGAGCTGCCAAACTGAAAGTTGAACAGGACGCGGCCGCTGCCAAACAGCGCGCCGACGCCGAGGCAGCCAGACTGAAGGCCGAACAACAAGCGCTCGCGGTCGCGGCGGCAGCCAAGGCGCAAGCCGAAGTAGACGCGGCGAAGCTCAAAGCCGAGCAGGAAGCCGCCGCGGCAAAAAGCCGTGCGGAAGCCGATGCAATCAAGCTGAAGGCCGAGCAGGACGCGGCGGCTGCAAAATTGCGTGCCGACACCGAAGCCGCCAGGTTGAAGGCGGAACAAGAGGCTGCCGCCGCTGTTGCTGCTGCCAAGGCGCAGGCCGATGCAGAGGCAGCACGCATCAAGGCTGAAGCCGAGACCGAGGCACGCAACGCGCAGTTCAAGGCCGAGGCCGAGGCGCGTGCAACGGCGCAGGCAGACGCTGCCATCGCTGCGGGCCAAAAACGTCGCGAAGGCGAACTCGATGCTCAGAACGCTAAGCTGCAGGCTGAAGTGGATGCTGCGGCCAAAGTTAAAGCCGAAGCCGAAGCCGTCAGGTTGCGCGCCGACGCGGATGCTGCAGCCAAAGTTAAAGCCGATGCCGAGGCAGCCAAGCAGCGCGCCGAAGCGGAGGCGGCCGCAAAATCCCGCGCTGACGCCGACGCCAAGGCGCGCGTCGAAGCCGAAGCTAAGCAGCGTGCCGAGCGTGACGCTGCAGCGGCGGCCGACGCCAAACGCGTGGCAGATATCAAAGCTTGCCAGAGTACCGTGTCAACGGCAGCCGCCAGCGGCGCACTACGATTTGCCATCGCGAGTTCAGATTTGACCACCGAAAGCGGCCCGACGCTCGATCGTCTGGCGACTGCAATCAACGCCTGTCCGAACACCAAGCTGCGGATCGAGGGCCACACCGACACCGATGGCGTCGCCGAAGAAAACGTCGTGCTCTCTGAGAGCCGCGCCAAGGCCGTGTTCGATTACCTTACTAAAGCAGGCGTGGCACCGGTACGTATGTCGTCGGTCGGTTTCGGCGCCACTCGTCCTGTCGCGACCAACGATACGCAGGCCAACAAAGCGCGCAATCGCCGGATCGAATTCGTCGTCGAATAAAGCGCCAGTCCTGGTCAAGTCGCTACGGGTTCAAGTTTTATCACGAAGCGACTTGAGCAATCGTCTGCGGTGTCTATTGCCCAGGGCAAAGCGCTGATACTATTCCCTACAGCACGCTTGCCTCCGTAGACCTGGAGCGAGTTTCCGATCCGACCGATCAGAATTTCGCTCCAGATTGCCTGTTACTCCGATCGCAACCCGCATCGGCAGCGTTGGCATAGAAACTATTGCGACTGATCGCTCAACGGAAGTCGTACCGTCGCTGCGAGTCGACCAACGGCGTCGACGATGTTGCAGAAATCGCGAGCGACGGTGATACATTCGTGCAAAGTTTACTAAACCAGCATCGCAACCAGCACCTGCCGCGTCGCGACTTGATCGCCGACTTTGACTGGTAGTGTTTCGATGGTGCCGTCGCGCTCGGCGGCAATTTCGTGCTGCATCTTCATGGCTTCGAGCACGACGAGACGCTGCCCCTTCGTCACCGCGTCGCCGGCTTTCGCGTGCACAGCGACAATGCGCCCGTTCATCGGTGCACGGAGGGTTGCAGCGCCGGTCGCCTCGTCACTTGCACGCGGTTCCAGCGTTCCGTCTTGCGCCACTATCGAGACGTCGCCGAGATCGAGCAGTAAACGCGCCGTGTCCCAGGCCACATGCGCCACCCGCGAATGGCCGTCGACGCAGAAACCGATGCGCCCATCGTGCTGATCGCGCAGCGCGATCTCATGGCCCCAATCGCTGGTCTGCACCGTGAATGTCCGAATGCCGATCGCGGTGACACGGCACGTCAAAGCCGCTTTTTCGAACTGCAGTTTCATCGGCACCGCACGTGCGCCGGTGGAGCGCCAGCCATCAGCTGTCGAATTGCGCGCGGCGAGCAGAGCTGCAGCGAGCGCCAGCATCGTGCTGTCGGGCTCGGGACGTTTCAACGCCGCGCTTTTGGCTGCAAAATGGGTGGGTATGAACTGGATCGTCGCGTTACCTTCGATAAATGTGCGATGCCGCAGCGCCGCGAGCAAAAAAGCGCGGTTGGTCGCGATGCCATGCACGTGGCAGTCTTCCAGCGCCAATATGAGCCTCCGCCGCGCTTCCTCGCGGGTTGCGCCATGGGCGATGATCTTGGCGAGCATCGGGTCGTAGTAAGGGCTGACCTCGGTTGGTGCCGCAGCCAGCCCGTGATCGACACGCACACCCTCGATCTCCGGCATCTCCCAGGCGACGATGCGACCGCTGCGCGGCAAAAAACCGACGTGGGGATCTTCCGCATAGAGCCGGGCTTCGATCGCATGGCCTGCAAATGCTACGTCCGACTGCCGTAGCGGCAATGCAAGACCGGCTGCCACGTCGAACTGCCAGCGCACAAGATTTTGTCCCGTGACCGCCTCGGTCACGGGATGCTCGACCTGGATGCGCGTATTCATCTCGAGGAAGTAGAACTTGCCATCATTCGCCAGCAGGAACTCGACGGTGCCGGCCCCGCAATAGGCGATCGCTTGCGCCGCCGCGACCGCCGCAGCACCCATGCGCGTTCGCAGCTCTGCGTTGACCGCCGGCGAGGGCGCTTCCTCGATCACTTTTTGATGCCGCCGCTGGATCGAGCAATCGCGTTCACCGAGGTGGATGATGTTGCCGAAACCATCGCCGAACACCTGGATCTCGATGTGTCTGGCGTCGACCACGGCTTTCTCGAGGATCAGTTCGTCCGATCCGAATGCAGACAGAGCCTCGCGCCGCGCTGCCGCCAGGGCCGGTGCGAAATCGGTTTCTACAGAAACCAGCCGCATGCCGCGTCCACCGCCGCCGGCAGCAGCCTTCACCATCACGGGAAAGCCGAGCTTGCGCGCTTCGCTGCTGAATTTCGCGTCACTCTGGTCGTTGCCTTGGTATCCCGGAACGCACGGAACACCCGCTTCGAGCATCAATCGCTTCGCGGCGGCCTTATTGCCCATGGCGGCGATGGCGTCCGGCGACGGGCCGATAAAGATCAATCCCGCGTCGCGACACGCCTGCGCGAACGCGGCATTCTCTGACAGAAATCCGTAACCGGGATGCACCGCATCGGCACCGGCACGCTTTGCCGCTGCGATCAGTTTTGCCGCGTCGAGATAGCTTTCGCTTACGGCTGCAGCACCGATGTGGATAGCTTCGTCGGCCATCAGCACATGCCGCGCGTGCCGATCGGCATCGCTGAACACGGCCACCGTCCGATAACCCATCGCACGCGCCGTGTGCATGATGCGGCAGGCGATCTCGCCGCGATTGGCGACGACAATTTTTGCGAATGTGGTCACGATCA
>JANYHG010000103.1 GCA_025359165.1 Hyphomicrobiaceae bacterium | reverse complement strand
CGAACGAGGACACATGGCCTCGAACCCCCGATGCGTTTGATCAACGCGGAAGGCTTTTTTCGAGCTGCTCCCCGGCGGCAAAACGGGACGTGGCGTCAAGCCACTTACCGATCACCCGACGTCACGTCCCGCCCCAGGTTTGGGGGCCAGAAGTGAGCCGGAACTGGTTAAAACCACACGGCGAAGGCCGGTGTGGCTGAAGGTGTTTGTGGCGAAACTGTAGGGTGCAATAGCGCAGCGTATTGCACCGGCGTCACCCTGCAGCGGTGTAATACGGCTGCGCCTATACACCCGACCCGACGTAGGCATGTGGCGCGTCGTCAGGATTGGCCGGGGTCAGCGAGCCGATGTATCGTCTTTCAAGGGCGGGTGGTCAGGAGGGACGCGTCCCTCCTGTGGGGGTTGGGGCTAGCCCCAATCGCGCGGCAGCGCGAAACACTCGGTCACCTGACCCGACATTTGACCCGCCCCGATATCCCCTGGCGGTCGACGGCAGTTGCGCTAAGAATGCGGCAAAGCCGTCGTCGAACGCGCAGCCACCTGGGGAACGTCATGATCAAACCGGCCCTCCATCACGTCACGTTTAAAACGACGCGCTTGGCCGAGATGATCGCGTGGTACCAGGCGGTGATCGGAGCGGAGGTCAACTTCCGCGACCCGGGTGCTGCCTGGCTGACCAACGACGCAGCCAACCACCGCATCGCTTTCTTAGCGCTGCCCGGCCTCGCTGACGATCCCGGCAAGAGTGGCCACACCGGCATGCATCACTCGGCCTTCGAGTACGCAAGCTTCGCCGATCTCATGACGTCGTTCGACCGCCTGCGCCAAGCCCGGATCGAGCCGGCATTCTGCCTCGACCATGGCTTGACCATCTCGATGTACTACAAAGATCCCGACGGCAACTTCGTCGAGTTGCAGTGCGACAGCTATTCCGACTGGACGCAATCGACGGCGTGGATGCGCACGTCGCCGGATTTTGCCGCCAATCCGATCGGCACGTTTTTCGATCCGGCGCGCGTGCTGGAACGCCACAAGGCCGGCGAGACGTTCGAACGCCTGCACACCGACATGCGCGGCGGTGCCTATCTGCCGAACCCGCTGCCACAGATCATGTGACGGATGACACGATCGCACATGACACAGGATTCGACGCAACGGCCGGTCGGTCTTCCGATGCCGCCCACTATGGCACCCGAGGTGGTGATCGTCGGTGCCGGTCCCGTCGGGCTGGCGGCCGCTGTCGAACTCGGTCTCCGCGGCGTTCGCTGTCTGCTCGTCGAGCGCAACGACCGCGTCGGCTATAGCCCGCGCGCCAAAACAACCAATGTGCGCACGCGCGAACATCTGCGTCGCTGGGGCCTCGCCGACGCTTTGCGGCAGGCCTCGCCGATCGCGCCGGATCGCCCTTCCGACGTTGTCTTCGCGACGCGCATGAACGGCTATCCGTTGGCCCGGTTCCACAATGCCATGAACGGCACGCGCGAGCGCAACAACCTGTATTCCGAAGAAGCCCAGTGGGTGCCGCAGTACATCCTCGAGGAGGTGCTGCGCAAAAAAGCCGAGACGTTGCCGGGCGTCGAGATCCGTTTTCGAACCGAAGTCACTGGCGTGAGGCAGCAGCCTGACGGCGTCACCGCGTACCTACGCGATATCGCAACGGGGCAGGAGAGCGCAGTCGCCTGCGCCTATCTGGTCGGTGCCGACGGTCCGCGAAGTGGCATACGCCAAGCGATCGGGGCGACCATGGTCGGCGACGGTGCCCTGCCCAAAAACTACAGCATCATCTTTCGCGCACCAGCCCTCGCCGAGCGGCAGACGCACGGCGGCGCGATCATGTACTGGATGGTCAACGACGATGTGCCGTCGATGCTCGGCCCCATGGACGAGCAGGGCTTGTGGTCGTTTATGGCGACCAAAGTCGCTGGAAACGCTGATCCGGCGACCCTCGATGCCGTTGATCTCGTGCGCCGCGGCACCGGCATCGCCGACCTCGACGTCGAAATCGTCGGTACGGATCTATGGACGGCGAGCCGGCTTATCGCCGACAGATACAGCGACGGTCGCGTCTTCCTGGCTGGCGACAGTTGTCATTTGCATCCGCCGTTCGGTGGCTTCGGCATGAACATGGGCATCGGTGACGCAGTCGATCTCGGCTGGAAACTTGCGGCCTGCCTCGAGGGCTGGGGCGGCAAGGACCTGCTGCGATCCTATGAACTCGAACGCCGTCCGGTGCACGAGCGCACGATCGCCGAAGCGATGGCCAACTTCGGCGCGGTCACCAATCATCTCGTGCAGCCTGGAATCGAAGATCCCGGCTCGGTGGGCGACGCGACGCGGCGCGAAGTCGGCGAGATCATCCTCGCCACCAAGCAGCGCGAATTCAAAACGCTCGGCATCGTACTTGGCCAGCGGTACACCGGCTCACCCGTCATCATTCCGGATGGCACCGAGCCGCCGCCGGAACACTTCATGTTGTACGTGCCCTCGGCGCATCCCGGCTGTCTGGCACCGCATCTCTGGCTCGCCGACGGGTCGTCGCTCTACGACCATTTCGGTGTCGGCTTCACGTTGCTGATCGCCGAAGGCAAGATCGAACAAGCCGGTGCGCTGCGCGCCGCAGCCCAGCGTCGAAACATTCCGCTCACCCTGCTGCCGTCACCCGACGCCCGCCTGCACCGGCGCTACGAGGCGCGGTTCGCCATCATCCGCCCCGACCAGCATGTCGCCTGGCGCGGTGACGCTTTGCCCGCCGACTGCGATAGGTTGTGGCGATATCTGACCGGCTCTGCTCCCGAATCTGGATTGCCGTAAATCGACCGTACCCATATGACCATCAGACAAGACTTCAGAAAAATAACGGGAGGACACGTCATGACTTGGAAACGCACTTCGCAGATTGCCGCGCTGACCGCCGGCATGAGCCTGCTCGCGGCCCTGCCGGCCAGCGCCCAGCAGGTCAAGATCGGCATCGTCAACAGCTTCTCGGGCTTTCTCGCGGCCCCCGGAGACCTGATGCAGAAGGGCATGGATCTCTATGCCAAGACGCACATGCAGGATCTGCCTGCCGGCGTCACATTGGAAATTCTGAAGCGCGACGACGCCACCAACCCCGAAACCGGCAAGCGCATCGCGCAGGAACTGATCACCCGCGACAAGGTCAATATTCTGCTCGGCGTGATGGGCTCGCCGGTCGCCGCTGCCATCGCGCCGCTGACCGCCGAAGCAAAAATCCCCATGGTGCTGACCAACGCCGGCGGCGTCGGCATTCCCCGCATCTCACCCTACGTAGCGCGGACGTCCTTCACGCTCTGGCAGACCTCGCTGCCGATGGGTCGTTGGGCCGCCAAGCAGGGCTGGAAGAAGGGCTACACCATGGTGAGCGACTTCATTCCCGGCCACGACGCAGAAGCAGCCTTTACCAAAGGCTTCACCGAAGGCGGCGGCGAAATACTCGGCTCCGTACGCGTTCCCACCAACAGCCCGGACTTCGCGCCATTCCTGCAAAAAGTAAAAGACGCCAAGCCTACCACACTGTTCATCTTCGTGCCCGGCGGTCCTCAGGCCACCGCTATGATGAAGACCATCAAGGATCTCGGCCTGCGTGAATCCGGCATCAATATCGTCTCGACGCACGATCTGCTGCCTGACGAGGAACTGCCGAACATGGGCGAGGCCCCGGTCGGCGTCGTCACCGCTGGCTCCTATTCGGTCGCAGCAGATCGTCCGGCGAACAAGACCTTCCTCGCCGCCTGGACCAAAGAATACGGTGAAAAATCGATCCCCGACTTCTTCGCTGTTGGCGGTTGGGATGGCATGGCCGCCGTATTCGACGTGATCAAGCAGACCAAGGGCAAGTTCACCGGCGACGAAGCCATGGCGATCCTGAAAACGTGGAAGAATGCCGACAGCCCGCGCGGCCCCATTTCGATCGATCCTGCCACCCGCGACATCATCCAGAACATTTATATCCGCCGCGCAGAGATGAAAGACGGCAAGCTCCAGAACACCGAGATCGAAACGATCCCGGATGTGAAGGACCCTTGGAAAGAACTGAACCCGCCGAAGCAGTGAGCGGCTTGCTGCGTGCGTGTAGGTTGGGTCAAGCACGTGCGCGACCCAACTTCGCTTGCTCCCAGATTGGTTGGGTCGCGCTGCGCTTGACCCAACCTACAGAAGCGAAGCACTCAGTCGGCCGGCTATCGCCAACGCGGGTGAACCGCCAGAAAACACCCCCTCACCTGTCCTTCGGACATCCTCTCCCCAAGGGGAGAGGACAACGTCACCTCTCTCCGAGGGAGCATTCTCCCCTTGGGGAGAAGGTGGCCGACAGGCCGGATGAGGGGGCCTTCGGCTCAGGTCAAGTATTTCGCTGATCGGTAACACCGCTCCATGAGTGACTACGTCCCCGCCCTGATCAGCATCGCCTTCCACGGGGTGACGCTGGCCATGGTGCTTTACCTGATCTCGGTCGGCCTTTCCGTCACGATGGGCCTGATGGGCTTCGTCAATCTGGCCCATGGTGCATTCGCGATGGCCGGCGGGTATCTCGCGTCGACATTGCTCAACCGCTATGGCATGCCGTTCGCGCTCGCCATCTTGCTCGCCGTCGTCATCGTCACCGCAGTCAGCCTCGTGTTGGAGCGCGTTCTCTATCGCCGTTTCTACGGCGGCGCGGAACTCGATCAAGTGCTGCTGACCATGGGCTTGATCTTCGTATCGGTCGGAGCCGCGACCTACATCTGGGGCCCGCTGCCGCAACCGATGCAGATCCCCAAGTCGCTTCAGGGCGGCATCGAGATCATGGGCCGCATCCTGCCGGTCTATCGCATATTTCTGATTCTCTGCGGTGCGATCCTCGTCACCCTGTTGTGGCTGGCACTCGAACGCACACGCTTCGGTGCCCAACTCCGCGCCGCCGTCGATAATTTGCGCATGGCGGAAACGGTCGGCATCGACACGTCACGATTGTTTGCCTTCGCGTTCGCGCTCGGAAGTGGCCTCGCAGCACTCGGCGGCGCGCTCGGTGCCGAAGTTTTTGCGATCACGCCGGGCTACGCGCTGGAACACCTCGTCTACTTTCTGATCGTCGTTGCCGTCGGCGGCCTCGGCAGCATCAGAGGACCGTTCTTCGCCGCGCTCATGGTCGGCATCACCGACACGGCGCTAAAATACTACGTGCCCGAGCTGGGCGCATTTTTCATCTATCTGCTGACGATGGCCATCCTCCTGCGCTATCCCCGGGGCTTGATGGGCACATGACACACGACGCATCCAGCACGCGCACCGGCAACGCCGCCTTGGTTCCAGAAGCGGCGACGGCCACTGCCTCTGCCGCTGCCGCTGCGCGGGAACAATTTTCTCGCCGACATCGGTTCACGCCGCTTGAAGTTTTGCCATGGCTGGCGGCCATCGGGGCTTATTTCGCGTTCCCGGATTATCTCGCGCTCGGCTCGCAAATTCTTGCCACCATCATCTTCGCGCTCAGCGTCGATCTGCTCATCGGCTACACCGGCATCGTCACGCTCGGCCATGCGGCCCTGTTCGGCACCGGTGCCTATACGGCAGGTCTGCTCGCCGCCAACGGCTGGGGCGATCCGGTTTCGGGGCTGCTCGTCGCAGCCTTGGCCGCAGCGGTCGTCGGCCTAGTTTCCGGCGCCCTGATCTTGCGCACGCACGGACTGACCCAACTGATGCAGACGCTCGTCGTCGCCGCCCTATTGATGGAGGTCGCCAATAAAGCCGGCCACTACACCGGTGGGGGCGATGGTCTGCAGGGCATGATTGTTTGGCCGGTGTTCGGCCTGTTCCGTTTCGACATGTTCGGCAAAACCGCCTACCTCTACAGTCTCGCCGTGCTGTTCGTGTGCTGGGTGTTGATGCGCACCATCGTGCACTCGGCGTTCGGCCGCTCGCTGATGGGCATTCGCGAAAACGTCGCCCGCATGCATGCCATCGGCACCCCGGTCGAGCGTCGCAAGCTGACGGCCTACACACTTTCGGCGGCGCTCGCTGGTATCTCCGGCGCGCTGATCGCGCAAACGACCAGTTTCGTTGGACTGGGTGTGCTGAGCCTCGAACGCTCCGGATCGATCCTTATAATGTTGATCATCGGCGGCGTCGGACAACTCTATGGCGCATTCATCGGCGTGCCGCTCTACATGATAGCGCAAGACCGTTTCGCCACCATCGACCCCGTCTTCTGGTATTTCTGGATCGGCCTGTTCATGGTGCTCCTCGTTCTTTTCGCGCGCGGCGGCGTGCTCGGCATTCTGACCCGCCTCGTCAAACGCGACGGAGGCACCTCGTGACCACACCCGCATCGTCGGCGTCGCCGACAGTGTCGCCTCCCGCCGCCGTCGAAACGCGAAAACTGCGCAAATCATTCGGCGCATTCGTCGTGACCGACAACGTCGACTTCCGCCTCGAACAGGGCGCACGCCACGCCCTCATCGGCCCCAACGGCGCAGGCAAGACGACGTTCGTCAACTTGGTCTCCGGTGCCCTGCAGCCGACATCAGGCGCGATCTCGCTCGATGGCACCGACATCACGTCACTGACGCAAGCGCAACGCGTCAAACGCGGGCTTGTCCGCACCTTCCAGATCAACCAGCTGTTCCGCAAACTCTCGGTGCTCGAAAACGTCGGCCTTGCGATCACCGAACGCGACGGCCTCGCCGGCAACGTCTGGCGTCCGGCAGGCCGCAATCGCGCAGCCCTCGACGAAGCCTACGCCCTGCTCGAGCGTGTCGGCCTCGCCGCCGATGCCATGCGCAGCATCGAAGATCTTCCTTACGGTCGTCAGCGCATGACCGAGATCGCCGTCGCCCTCGGCTTGAAACCGAACGTCCTGCTGCTCGACGAACCCGCCGCCGGCGTACCCACCGGGGACGTCGGCCTGATCATCGACTTGATCGAACAGTTGCCCGCCGAGATCGCCGTCCTGCTCATCGAGCACGACATGGCAATCGTCTTCCGCGTCGCCAAACGCATCACCGTGCTCACCGAAGGCCATGTGCTGATCGAAGGCACACCTGCCGAAATCGCCCGCGATCCCAAGGTCCGTGAAGTCTATCTCGGCGAACGGAAAACCGCATGATGCAGACATCACCGGCTCCGCGCAGAACGCTCGCGCTCTCCAACGTCGACGCCGGCTATGGCGAGACTGTCATCCTCAACAAGCTCTCGCTCACGCTGACGGAGGGCACGACATTGGCCTTGCTCGGCCGCAACGGCGTCGGCAAAACGACGCTGCTGGCCACCTGCATGGGCTACACCCGCTTGCACGGCGGCACTGTCGAATTTCTCGGCCGCAACATCGGCCAGCTCGCCATCAACCGCCGCTCCGCGCTCGGCCTCGCGCTGGTGCCGCAGGAACGCGAAATCTTCAAATCGCTGACCGTCGAAGAAAATCTCGTCGTCGGTCAGCGCCCCGGCAAATGGGCACTGCAGCGCGTCTACGATTTTTTTCCGTCGTTGCACAAGCGCCGCCGCAGCCGGGGCGATCAACTGTCCGGCGGTGAACAGCAGATGCTGGCGGTCGGGCGCGCGCTGATGGGTAATCCCACGTTCCTGCTGCTCGACGAACCGCTGGAAGGCTTGGCACCCGTCATCGTCGACCAACTCCTCGCCGGACTGCAACGTCTGAAAACCGAAGAGAACATGACCATGTTGGTCGTCGAGCAGCATGCGCAATTGGCCATGGACTTTGCCGAAACCACCGTCGTCCTCGACCGTGGTGCGATCGTCTACCATGGCCCCAGCCGGGAACTTGCTGCCTCAAAGGAGAAGCAAGCTCAGCTGCTCGGCATCGGTGGCGATCTGGGGCACTGATCTCGCACTGATCGATGAGCGGCTCGAACACCGCACAAATTCCAGACAAGCAACCAACATCAAAAATCAAACAGGAGCCGTCCGCATGTCTCTGCCCGCACCCGGTACCGACGCTTGGCTCGCCCAGGTACGCGAAGACATCATCGATCCCGACCGTCCGATCGTCGACCCACATCACCACCTCTGGCACGGCGTCGGCGGTCGCACGCGCTATCTGCTCGCCGATTTGTGGTCCGACACCGGCGCGGGTCACGCCATCGAAAAAACCGTCTTCATCGAATGTCGCGCCAACTATCGCACCGATGGACCCGATCACCTCAAGCCGCTGGGCGAAACTGAATTCGTCGCAGGCATCGCACGCGCCAGTCGCGACGGCGGCGGCGGTGCAATCATCGCAGGCTTCGTCGGACACACCGACCTGCGCCTCGGTGCGAACCTCGACGACACACTAAAAATGCACGTCGACGCAGCGCAAGGTCTGTTTCGTGGCATCCGTCATGCCGGCGCACGCGATCCGCACCCCGAAGCACTTTCCATCCCCGGACGCGGCGCCGAAGGCCTCTATGCCGACGCCGATTTCCGCGCCGGGGTCGCCAGGCTCGGCAAGCATGGCTACACCTACGACACGTGGCACTACCATCATCAGAACGCCGCCTTCGCTGACCTCGCCCGCGCCGTCCGCGATACCACCTTGGTACTCGATCATTTCGGCACACCGCTCGGCGTCGGCATCTACGCCGGCCAGCGCGAAGCGATCTTCGATGCCTGGAAGCGCGACATCGAAACAATCGCCAAATGCCCCAATGTCGTGGCCAAACTCGGCGGTCTTGCGATGCCCGACAACGGCTTCGGTTGGGACAAACGCGCACGCCCCGCGACGTCGGACGAACTCGTCGCCGCGCAGGGCCGCTACTATCACCATGCTATCCAATGTTTCGGCCCGAACCGATGCATGTTCGAGAGCAACTTCCCCGTCGACCGCCGCTCGCTGCCCTACGGCGCCTACTGGAACGCGATGAAGAAAATTGCCGCTCGCTACTCGGCAGATGAACAGCACGCCATGTTCAATTCAACGGCCACGAGGGTCTATAAACTTTGATACGGGATCGGGCGTCAGGCAAATGCCTGATGCCCTACGACCCACAAGTCAGCACCATGCGTCCGATCGCTTGCCGTCCAGCCAGCGCCTCCAGCGCCTGCTTGAAATCGGCCAGCGCGAACCGTCGCGTTACGCGCGGCCTGAGATCAGATTTTTCCGCCAACGCCAACAGCGCGGCCCACTCCGTGAACCGCGCTGCCGGGTCGTTGCGACCGGCCTCGCCAGCCCGCACGCCGATCAACGACGCGCCCTTGAGGAGCAGTCTGTTGGCCGGATACGCCGGCAACGTGCCGCCCGCAAAGCCGGCGATCAGGATCTTGCCGCCGAACGCGACCGCACGGCACAGACCGACCGGGTCCCATCCCACGGGATCTATAATCAAGTCACAACCCTTGCCCGCAGTAATGCGCGCAACCTCCGCTTCGAGCACGTTCGCCTGATAGTCGACGACATGATCTGCCCCGGCCGCGCGCGCAAACGCGAGCTTCTCCGCCGTCGATGCCGCCGCGATCACAGTTGCACCCATCGCCTTGGCGAACTGCACGGTCGCGGCCCCGACACCACCCGACGCACCCAGCACCAGCACCACCTGTCCTGGCCGCACTTCGCCCCTCGCACCCAAGGCATGAAACGCCGTCAGCGCCGCCACCCCGAACGTCGCCCCCTCCTCCATCGACATGCCCTCGGGCAACGGTCGCACGAGCCCCTCCGCCACAACGATTTCATCGGCGAATGCGCCCGTTCGCGGCATCACGAAAACCGCCTGCCCGACCGCGAACCGGCTACCGGCACTTATCTCGGTCACCCGCCCCGCCGCCTCCATGCCGGGCACGAACGGCAACGGCGGTTTCAGTTGGTAAAGCCCCTGCACCATCAGCATATCTGGAAAATTGACCCCCGCAGCCTCGACCCCGATCCGCACCTGCCCAGGCATCAACGCTTTGCTATCGACCCGTTCCAACGCCAATCCTGCGCCAAGTCCCAACGCCCTGCAGACCACCGCGCGATGCGTGCTCATCCGTCGCTCCTATGCGTCGCCGTCCGGCTGATCGTATCAAGCCTTGATGCAGGCAAGTCGGTATCGTCATCGTCACTACCACGTTTGCTATCGCCATGGAGCCGCCCTACTGGCGGCCGCGTGACACCGATCGGTGCTTGGGTTATTTATGGCGAATTCGAACATCGGGAGGCGCGCTACCGTGACGCCAAATTCGCCAGACGCTCCATCCGTCGCAACTTCGGCTGTAACGCCCCAGTCGTAATGCAGCCACCCTTGCAGGTGCCGAAGGCCGCGTGATGAATGAACCAAAAATCTCGGCCACGGCGCGATCCAGCATCCGGCTGATCGCGAAAGCTGGCGGTGCGGACGACGTCGACGCCGCATCATCCACGCTACCGCCCGAAGAATTCGAACTTCGCGTGCGCCGCATTCACCGACGCGACCTCAACCGCGTCTGGGAATTTTTGAAGTTGGTTTTTCGCGCCGTTAACCGCGAGACCGTCGAATACCAGCGTCCACGCTTCAAAAAAGCATTCATGGAAATCTACGAGGAAGATGGTGTCGAGCAACTGGTTTTCGAGATCAGGCAGGGCACCAAGTACAAACTCGCCGGCTACGCCGAATACGCCTATGAAATCTCGGGCACGGACACCTGGCTCAACCACCGCTATTTCGAACGGCGCAAGATGCGGCCGTTGTTCGTCGAGGAGATTGCCGTCCACCCTGGCTATCACGGCGCAGGGATCGGCTCGTTCATGTTCGAGCAGATCGAGCATGCGGCACGGCAACGTGGCTGCACCCATATCGTGCTGGAAGTCGCCGAGAACAACGAAACCGCACTGCAGTTTTATCGCAAGCGCAACTTTCACAAGATGGACGCCGCCATCTTCCTGTCGCGGAAACTGGACAGCGGCGACGAATTGCTCGCCCCCCGCAAGCTCACACCGCGCGCACGTCCGAAATGACGCAGGTTGCCGAGCAGCGGGGGCCCATAAATCGCGGGGTCATTGTGTCTATCGCCGATGACAGTCAGAATGACTCACTGATCACTCGCACTTCGCAAGGCGCACCGCATGCCACTGACGTCCCAAGGCCCGACCTCGCGCATCTTCTTTTCGCAGCGCTTGCGGCTTCACTATGCCGATTGGGGCAATCCGCAAGCGCCGCCCCTGCTGCTGCTGCACGGCGGTCGCGATCACTGCCGCAATTGGGATTGGGTTGCCCGCCGTCTCGAAAAGGACTGGCACATCATCGCGCCCGACTTGCGCGGCCATGGCGATAGCCAATGGTCCACGACCGGCGTCTACGGCATGGAAGGCTACATCTATGATTTGGCGCAACTCGTCGATCAACAAAAACTCGCACCCCTGACCATCATCGCACATTCGCTCGGTGGTAATATCGCGCTGCGCTACACTGGCCTCTATCCCGAGAAGGTCAAAAAAATCGTCGCCATCGAAGGTTTGGGATTGTCGCCCAAGCTACTTTCCGAGCGCGCCTCCAAGCCCTTCGACGAACGCATGCGCAAATGGATCGACGACCAGCGTGGTCTCGCGGCCCGCCTCCCGCGCCGCTATCCGACCCTCGAAGACGCGTTCAAGCGCATGCGCGACGAAAACAAACATCTGTCCGAAGCGCAGGCGCGCCACCTCACCCAACACGGCGTCAATCAAAACGAGGACGGCACCTACAGTTGGAAGTTCGACAACTACGTCCGCACGTTCCCGCCGATCGACATGCAGATCCCCGATGTCGAAGCGCTTTGGGCACGCATCACCTGCCCGACCCTTCTCGTCTACGGCAAAGAAAGCTGGGCCTCGAACCCTGAGGAAGATGGCCGTCTTGCGCATTTCAAGTCAGCCAGGCTCGCCATGTTCGAAGGCGCGGGCCACTGGGTCCATCACGACAAGCTCGACGAATTCCTGCGCATCACGACCGAGTTCCTGAACAACTGAAGAAGGATTATGTCACAGCTCTGCGGTTTGAGTTTCCTCAACAAGAACCAACCTCTCGTCATCCCCGCGCGGGCCGCGACCCACGACAAGCCAAACCGGTCAATTGAACATGGTCGAGTTGTTCAATTTCTCGAGCATCGCCCGGTTTATCAGCAGGGTTGTTTCGGTCGTGTCGTGGGTCCCGGCCTGCGACGGGATGAACCCCAGGCTGACCAGCCTCACCGGCCCAACCCGCCGGCCTGCTCGATGAACGCCGCGATTCCCGCCACGCCCTTTTCGGCTGTGACGTTGGCGAACACGAACGGTCGCTCGCCGCGTTGCGTCTTCGCGTCCCGCTCCATGACATCGAGGTTCGCGCCGACATACGGTGCCAGATCCGTCTTGTTGATCACCAGGAGATCGGACCGCGTTATACCCGGCCCCCCCTTGCGCGGGATTTTCTCGCCCTGCGCGACATCGATCACATAGATCGTGATATCGGCCAGCTCAGGCGAAAACGTCGCCGCGAGATTGTCGCCTCCGCTTTCGATCAAAATCAGATCCAGCTTCGGAAATTTTTTCCGCATCGTCTCGATGGCCGCCAGATTGATCGAACAGTCTTCGCGGATCGCGGTGTGCGGACACCCGCCGGTTTCCACGCCCATGATGCGGTCCAACGGCAGCGCCTGCATGCGCATCAGAATTTCGGCATCCTCTTTCGTGTAGATGTCATTGGTGATCGCGCAGATGTCGTAACGCTCGCGAAACGCCTTGCACAACGCCGCCGTCAGCGTCGTCTTGCCCGAGCCAACCGGTCCCCCGATACCCACCCGCAGCGGCCCGTTGTATGTTCGCTCAGTCATCACTTGTCTTTCCATCTGTCGCTCGACTTTTCGTCACGAACGAAACAAGCGCGAATATTGCGTTTCATGCTCCAGCGAGCACAGATCACTCGAAAACACCGCACTGCCGATATCGTCCAACGTGCCCCTCACGGCGAACGCGGCAACGTCCAGCAAGGCGGGCGTCAAACCTGCAACGACACTTTGCGCGTCCGTCTGCCCGACGATCCCGAGCCTGATCGCAGCCGACGTCATGTTCACCGCGAAAGCGAAGGCGAACGCCGTCACGGTCGCAGCCAGCGGAACGTCATGCGCTGCGGCGGCAATCCCCACCGCAACCGGATAGGCGATATCAGATGACAGCGCCGCGCCGTTCGAGTGCAACATCGCATGTGGCCAACCCGACGTCACCGCCGACAAAAACGATCGTCCCTGCTGCGTCGTTTCCAAAAACCGCTCCCCCGAAGGCTGCAGAGCAAGTGCCAGTTCGTTCACCTCGCGTAGCCCAGTCAAATTGGAGACGCGGCAGCATCGATAGGCTGAAGCCAGCACCAACAGATCGTTCCTGACCGATCCATGCCCAACGAGATCGTCTATCCAACCCAACAGATCCGCCCGCGACTTCACCAGTCCTCGGCTCTCGGCCATCTCCAGCCCGTGGCTGTAGGCATAAGCTCCCACAGGAAATCCAGGCGACAGCCATACGAACAAAAGATGATGAAACGCGAGCCCAGTCGTTGGTTTGGTCAAGCCTTCGCGCGACCCAACAGTACCGTTTGCGTTTGTAAGCGTTGGGTCGCGCGGCGCTTGACCCAACCTACACCCCCTTGCCCGTATATCGTCCTGATCCACGCCGTCACGTCCTCGTCGGAGGCTGATCATGGCTATGATCGTGATCATGGCTATGATCGTGACTATGGTGGCTCTCCAGCAGCGGGCCATGCCCGCCGTATGCGCCACCCAACGGCTCGAACGGCCGCATCACATGGTGCACATGTGCGCCAAGCCCTTTCACCATCTCTTCCAACACATGATCGGGCTGAATATAAATCGCATCGGCGGTGACCTCCGCCGCCGTGTGACGATTTCCGATGTGCCAAGCAAGCCGCGCTAACTCGACCGCACCATGCGCGTGGATCTCCGACAGCGCCTCGGGCGCCGCCAGCACCTTTACGAATGTGCCGTTACCAAGATCGAGCGCATCGCCGTGCGCCATGTACGTTGCCTCAGGCAGATCGAGCAGCAACTCATGCCCCCGATCCGTCGTCAGAACCACCCGCCGCCGGTGCCGCGCCTGTCGATCCAGCGTGACGCTATCTATGGCGATCCGCGTCCCGTAATCGGCGCGGCGGACGACACTATGAGCTCGAAGCATGAGTTTCGTCCTTCGCGACTGCGGCTCAACGTACTTCAAAACAGAAAATACCGCTGCGCCATCGGCAATTCTTTCGCTGGCTCGCAGACCAGCAACTCGCCGTCGGCGCGGACTTCGTAGGTTTCCGGATCGATGGTGATGTTGGGCGTCGCGTCGTTATGGATCATCTTTTTCTTCGACACCCCGTCGCGCGTATCGGCGACCGCGATCACCCGCTTCCGCAAGCCCCACTTCTTCGCCAGCTTGTTGTCGACGAACGCCTGGCTGACGAACGTCACCGACGTCTCCGTGCGCATGCCGCCGTAGGCACCGAACATCGGGCGATAATGGACAGGTTGCGGCGTCGGGATCTAGGCGTTGGCGTCCCCCATCGCGGCCGCCACGATCACACCGCCCTTGATAATCGTATCGGGCTTCACGCCAAAAAAGGCCGGCGACCACACCACGAGATCGGCGAGCTTGCCGACTTCGACCGAGCCGATGTGCTTCGATACACCATGCGCGATGGCCGGGTTGATCGTATATTTCGCCACGTATCGCTTGGCCCGAAAGTTGTCGTTGCCTGTAGTCTCGTCCTGCGGCAACGGCCCCCGCTGCTGTTTCATCTTGTGCGCCGTCTGCCACGTGCGGATCACCACCTCACCGACGCGCCCCATCGCCTGACTGTCGGAACTCATCATCGACAGCGCCCCCATGTCGTGCAGAATGTCCTCTGCCGCGATGGTTTCCTTGCGAATGCGGCTTTCGGCAAATGCCAGATCCTCGGGGATCGAGCTGTCGAGGTGGTGACACACCATCAGCATGTCCAGATGCTCATCCAGCGTGTTGACCGTGAACGGCCGCGTCGGATTGGTCGACGACGGCAATACGTTCTTCAGCCCGGCTACCTTCATGATGTCGGGCGCATGCCCACCACCCGCGCCCTCGGTGTGGAACGCGTGGATCGTGCGACCCTTGAAGGCCTTGATCGTGTCGTCGACGAAGCCCGACTCGTTCAGCGTGTCGGAGTGGATCATCACCTGCACGTCGTGCTTGTCCGCCACCGCGAGACAGTTGTCGATCGCAGCAGGCGTCGTGCCCCAGTCCTCGTGCAGCTTCAACGCGCACGCACCGGCGTTGATCATTTCCTCCAGCGCCTCCGGCAGCGACGCGTTGCCCTTGCCCGCAAAGCCGAGGTTCATCGGAAAGCTGTCGGCGGCACGGATCATCATCTGCAGATGCCACGGCCCCGGCGTGCACGTCGTCGCGAACGTGCCATGCGCTGGCCCCGTGCCGCCGCCCAGCATCGAGGTGATACCCGACATCAACGCTTCCTCGATCTGCTGCGGGCAGATGAAGTGGATGTGCGTGTCAAATCCGCCCGCCGTGATGATCTTGCCCTCGCCGGCGATCACCTCCGTGCCCGGCCCGATGATGATATCGACATCCGGCTGGATATCCGGATTACCGGCCTTGCCGATCGCCGCGATGCGTCCGTCGCTCAAGCCGATGTCGGCTTTGACGATGCCCCAATGATCGAGAATCAACGCATTCGTGATGACCGTATCGACCGCGCCTTTGGCGTTGGTGATCTGGCTTTGGCCCATGCCGTCGCGGATCACCTTGCCGCCGCCGAATTTCACTTCCTCGCCGTAAGTGGTGAAATCCTTTTCGACTTCGATGATGAGATCCGTATCCGCCAACCGCACGCGATCGCCGGTCGTCGGGCCGAACATGCCAGCATACGCGGCGCGGGACATTTTGATAGGCATGGTCGGTTTTCCTGAGGCTGGCCGAGGCTGCGCCACCACACGTCGCTGTTGGACTGCAACCAAAGCACGCGAGATTTCGAAGAGAGCTGGTCCAGAGCGTGCGTCTGACAGGGGTTATTTCAACTTGCCCATCACCATTTGTCGAAAGCCGAATACCCGCCGCTTTCCGGCCATCGGGATCAGGTGCACATCGCGCGATTGCCCCGGTTCGAAGCGTACGGCGGTACCAGCCGCGATATCCAGGCGACAGCCCATCGCGGCCTCGCGATCGAACGCCAACGCCGCGTTGGTCTCGGCGAAATGGTAGTGACTGCCCACCTGGATCGGCCGGTCGCCCGTATTTGAAAC
>JANYHG010000253.1 GCA_025359165.1 Hyphomicrobiaceae bacterium | reverse complement strand
CTTCGGCCATTTGGCATTCGAGGTCGACGACATCTACGCGACCTGCGCCAAGCTGCAGAAAGCGGGCGTGGTAATCAACCGGCCGCCACGTGACGGACGCATGGCGTTCGTGAAGTCGCCGGACGAGATTTCGATCGAAATCCTTCAGAAAGGCGATGCGTTGGCCAAGGCTGAACCGTGGGCCTCGATGGCGAACACCGGCACATGGTAAGTGCCATACCGAGTGAGGCCTCGGTCGTGGAATTGAACGTGGAAGCGCCGAAGGCGCCGCCGCGCACGATCCTGATCGTCGGCGGCGGGCCGGCAGGACTTTTCGCGGCAGAGCGGCTGGCCCGGCAAGGGCATGCGGTGACGGTGGTCGACCGCATGCCGAGCGTGGGGCGTAAATTGCTGATGGCGGGGCGCGGTGGGCTCAATCTCACTCATTCCGAGGGGCTTAAAGACTTCCTTACGCGCTATGGCATGCATGCGAAGCCGATCGTCGGGGCTATTCATGGCTTCCGACCGAACGAGTTGATCGAGTGGGCCGAGGCCTTGGGCCAGCCGACGTTCATCGGCACGAGTGGCCGCGTCTTCCCGAAAGCCATGAAGGCCTCGCCGATGTTGCGGGCCTGGTTGAAGCGGCTAGCTGATGCTGGCGTAAAGATTGTAACGGGTGAGCGCTGGATCGGCTTTGACGCCGACAATTGCGCGCGCTTCCAATCCGCCTTGGGCGGCACGATCCAGACCCGCAAGGCCGATGCGGTGCTGCTTGCGCTGGGCGGCGCGAGTTGGCCGCGTCTCGGCTCTGACGGCGTTTGGACCGAGGTTCTTGCAGCCAAGGGCGTCGCAATCGCGCCGTGGCAACCAGCCAACGCTGGTGTGCACGTTGCATGGACGCCCTACCTGATCGAGAAGTTCGCCGGCGCACCGCTCAAGCGCCTGGGCGTTACCGTCGCGGGGGCGCAGATCCAAGGCGAAGCTGTCGTCACCCGCGCCGGTCTCGAGGGCGGTGCCATCTATGCCATCGGCGCTGAAATTCGTGCGCAGATGGAGACCGCGTCAGGCAACGCCAAGCTGCATCTGGATCTCAAACCCGGCATGACGGTCGCCGAGTTGGCCAAATCGCTCGCCAAGCCGCGCGGGAAGCAGTCGATGGCGAACCATTTGCGGAAGGCCGTGGGCATGCCACCGGTCATGGTGGCGCTGCTGCACGAGAGCCATGGCCGCACACTTCCCGGCGATCCCGAGACGTTGGCCAAGGCGATCAAAGACGTGCCCCTAACCATCACCGGATTTTCCGGCCTGGAACGCGCCATCTCCTCAGCTGGCGGCATTGCTCTCGACGAGATCGACGCGCGTTTCATGCTGACCAAGGTGCCGGGTGTGTTCGTCGCAGGGGAAATGCTCGATTGGGAAGCACCGACAGGCGGTTATCTCCTGCAGGCTTGCTTCGCCACGGGAAAAGCGGCCGCAGATGGCATGATGGCCTACCTCAGCTCCCCACCACCAGCGGTGACGTCAACCGGCGCAGAGCAGCCAGCACCGACAGCGCCGTGATCTTGCCGGTCGCCGGGTTGGCCTCTGTCGGGCGTCCGGAGATGGTCATCGTGAAGTCGGAGCTGTCGGACGTCACTTCGATCGTATGAGTATTGCGTTGCGCCTGTGGATCGGCCCAGATTTCGACGGTTGTCGCATCTGGTCCGATGCCTGCCAGTGACAGCGCCACGGCGACATTGACGTTGGCCGGAAAGCCTTTGATCGCTTGCCGGGCAGATCCCGCAAACACGCGCAGCGGCGCGGTCAGGCCATCTACGGAGATGGCATTCTGTACCAGCCATGGCGCACCTTTCAGTCCTGCCGGTGGCTTGCGCGTTACGATCTTGACCGACCCGACGCTGCCTTCGGCGACCGCGCGCACGGCATCGAGTCCAAGTAGCGCGCCGGACGGCACCACGATGCGCGCTCCATGTGTACGCGCCATTTCGACGAGATCCATGTTGTCGAGCATCTGCCCCACCGACAGCGGCATGAAGATCCGTCCGCGCCGTACCGCACTTTCGGCAACTGCGCGGAACACGGCAGCCGGTGCGCACTCGATCACCACTTCGGCACGTTCTGCGAGGTGCTCCAGAGCGACGATGGCAGGCGGCGACTTGAATTGGGCCAGCGCCCGCTGGGCCTTGGAAACATCGCGAACGGCGACGGCGCGGAGGGCTAGTCCCGGCACCAGCCCGCTGTCCAGGGCCGTCGCTACCGCAAGCCCGATTGCCCCGAGGCCAGCTATCCCTACGGTCATTGGCACCGTTATCGGTGTCGTCGCAACCTGCGTATCGGTCATGCGCCCCAGTTCCTTATGTCTAAAGCTCTGAACGTGTTGTGTTCGCACGGGGGCTGTGACTGAATGCAGTTACAGCATCGCGCTCTCGAAAAAACTCACTTTGTCCCGGAAGCTATACAGGAACGACCATGGCCCGCCGCTTGATCGATATCTCTGTTGCCATCACTGCCGATATTGCGTCCGACCCGCCCGGAATGGAGCCGCGCATCCAATATACGGCCCACAAAGAGTCGGCTGAGCAGGTCTGTGCATACTTTCCAGGCCTGACCCCCGCCGACTTGCCCGACGGCGAGGGGTGGGCCATGGAGCGGCTCGACATCACCACGCACAACGGCACACACGTCGATGCGCCTTATCATTACGCCTCCACTATGAACGAGGGCAAGCGTGCGATCACCATCGACGAAGTGCCGCTCGAGTGGTGTTTTCAGCGCGGCGTGAAGTTGGATTTCCGTCACATGGCTGATGGCCATGTTGTCAGCGCGCAGGAGATCGCGGACGAACTCGCCCGCATCGGACACACCCTGCAGCCGCTGGATATCGTCGTGGTCAACACTTCGGCAGGGGTCAAATATGGCCAGCCCGACTATGTTCCGAGCGGCTGCGGCATGGGGCGAGAGGCGACGCTGTATCTCACATCACGCGGCGTCCGCGTCTGCGGCACCGACTCCTGGAGCTGGGATGCGCCATTCGGTTTCACAGCAAAACGTTACGCCGAAAGCAAGGATGCACGTATCATCTGGGAGGGCCACAAGGCGGGTCGCGACATTGGGTACTGCCAGATCGAAAAATTGTCCAATCTGGAGCAACTGCCGGCTACCGGGTTCATGGTCTCCTGCTTTCCCGTCAAAATCACCAAGGCTTCGGGCGGCTGGACGCGCGCCGTCGCCATCATCGAGGATTGAACGCCCATGAAGCTCGCAACATTCGTCGCGGCTGATCGAACGGCAAAAATCGCCGCTGTCGATATCAAGCGTGGCCAACTCCTTGATCTCGATGCGGCGCACATCCGTTTGCACGGCAAACCCAACGCACACTTCCGTGACATGCTGGCCCTTATCGATGCCGGCCCCGAGGGGCTTCGAGCGGCGCAGGCGCTGGCTGCCGATTGGCCTGCGGTTGCGGCGCTGCCGCTTGCTGGCACGAAGCTTTTGGCACCGTTGACAGAACCGCGTCAGTTCCGCGATTGCATGGCCTTCGAGCTGCATCTGCTGAACGCCAACAAGGCGGCCGAGGGGCGGACAGGCGTCAAGCGCAAGATCGCCGAGATCTGGTACAAGCAGCCAATTTATTACAAAGCCAATCGCTTCAGCACGAATGGTCACGACGGTGAGGTGATCTGGCCGACTTATTCCAAGCACATGGACTACGAACTGGAGTTGGCGGCGGTGCTCGGGCGCGGCGGTCGCGATATCAAGAACGACGACGCAGCTCTTGGGCACATCTTCGGTTACACCATCTTCAACGACTTTTCTGCCCGCGATGCGCAGTTGGCGGAAATGGCGGCCCAGCTCGGTCCCGCCAAGGGCAAAGATTTCGACGGCGGCAACGCCTTCGGTCCCTGGATCGTGACGTCCGACGAGATCGGCGATCCGCACACGTTGGACATGGAGGCGCGCGTCAATGGTGAGCGCTGGGGCGGCGGCAACTCCTCCACCATGCATCACAAGTGGCCTGCGATCCTGGCGCACATTTCCAATTCTGAAACGCTCCATGCCGGTGAGGTGCTGGGGTCGGGCACCGTCGGCACCGGCTGCGGTCTCGAACTCGGCCGCCAGCTGAAACACGGCGACGTCGTCGAACTCGAGATTGAGCGCATCGGCATCCTGCGCAATCGCGTGCTGATGCCAGCGTAACGGCTTGTAACCTAGTTTCCTGATAACCCGAGGTCGCACCTATGCCTGTCGTCAATCGCATCGCCGGAATGAAAGAAGAGATCACCGCATGGCGCCGGGATCTGCACGAGTATCCTGAGCTCTCCTACGATGTGCATCGCACGGCAGCGTCAGTGGCGGATAAGCTGAAGGCTTTCGGTTGCGACGAGGTCGTGCCGGGCATCGGGCGCACCGGCGTCGTCGGCGTCATCAAGGGCAAACGCCATGCGTCCGGCAAAGTCATCGGCATGCGGGCCGACATGGACGCGCTGCCGATGCATGAAATAACCGGCCTGCTCCATGCGTCGAAAATCGCAGGCAAGATGCACGCTTGCGGGCACGACGGGCACACGGCTCTGTTGCTCGGTGCAGCGAAATATCTTTGTGAAACTCGCAACTTCGACGGCACTGCGGTCCTGCTATTTCAGCCGGCTGAGGAGAATGGCGGCGGCGGCAAAGCGATGGTCGACGATGGCGTGATGGACCGCTGGGGTGTGCAGGAAGTCTACGGCATGCACAACCAGCCCGGCATGGCGATCGGCACGTTCGCCACCTGTCCGGGCCCCATGCTGGCGGCTGCCGATCAGGTCTCGATCATCATCGACGCCAAAGGCGGTCACGCCGCCAAACCACATCTAGCCATCGATCCGGTGCTGATCGGCTCGCACATCGTCGTCGCCATGCAGTCGATCGCGTCGCGCAACGTCAATCCGCTCGACAGCGCCGTCGTATCGCTGTGCATGTTTCACGCAGGCACGGCAGGTAACGTCATCCCGCAGACGGCTGAATTGACGGGTACCGCCCGCTCGCTCACGCCGCAGGTGCGCGACATGCTCGAGAAGCGCATCGTCGAAATCGCCGAGGGTACCGCCTCGATGTTCGGTGCACGGGCAACCGCCACGTTCACCCGCGGCTATCCGGTGACGCAGAACCACGCGCGGCAAGCGGCGTTCGCGGCGTCCGTCGCAGCACAGGTCTCCGGCAAAGACATGGTCAACGATAATGTGCGACCGGTCATGGGTGGCGAGGATTTCTCGTACATGCTGGAAGCGCGGCCAGGTGCATTCGTCTTCTTCGGGAACGGCGATACCGCGTCCGTGCATCATCCCGCCTACGACTTCAACGACGACGCCATTCCATCAGGCGTCTCGTTCTGGGCTCGCCTTGTTGAAACCGCGATGCCGGCGTGACGACGCCGCTCGATACATTCGCGCACCAGCAGGCCGCTCGCCGCGTCCCGTTCCGGGCCGGAGGTTTTGCGCCGCGCTTTATCGGCTGGTTCGGGCTGTCGAGCTTCATCGCCGTCGTGGCTTTGCTAGAGGCGTTGGCGCGCGCAGGTATTCTCGGCCCGTTAGCGTTTCCAGCTCCGAGTGCCATCGCTACAGCGCTCATGGATCTGGCCGCCAGCGGTCAGCTCGTCCTGCATCTCGGAGCATCGCTGCGGCGGCTGGCAGTCGGCTGGGTCGCGGGCGTTTCCACAGGCGTTCTGGTCGGCCTCGCCATCGGCACCTGGACGGGCGCGCGTTCGATCGGCATCCCTTGGGTGGCGGCCATTTCGTC
>JANYHG010000089.1 GCA_025359165.1 Hyphomicrobiaceae bacterium | reverse complement strand
CGCCGGTGGCGCGCCCGGAGGTCGCGTCGGCGTTGCCGCGCAGTGGTGACCGCTTCCTCGTGGGGCGCGCGGCGCCTCACGGGGCCCTCAAACACAATAAACTCTGGAGACACCTGATGTTGAAATTCTCGAAAGCAGTCCTGCGCTCGATTGTGGTTCTGGCTCTATGCCTGGGGGCGGCTGCCAAGGCGGAAACGGCTGCGCCATCAGCCACAACTGCTGGCGCCGCAACAATCCCCGCGCCCGATACCCTGCTCATGCTGATCCGGTCGCATGTGCTGGCGGTCGGGCAGGCCAACACCGCCAACACCTACGACGTGCTCAGAGCCCTTGGCTCTGAGAAATTCCGCACGCTCAACACCAACGCCGCGTTGTCTGCGACGTTTGCGGCGGTGCGCGATCTCAAGTTGGACTTTTCTCCTGTTGTGGTGACGACGCCGGTATTGACGGACGCTCCCGCCATCATCGACGGCAAACTGCGCATCTACGGCGCCTTCCCAACCGCACCCATCGAGATCCCGTTTGGCATGCTGTTCGAGATCGAGAGCGGCGTGTGGAAGCTGGCAGCCATCAGCGTTGGCGCGCGACCCTCAGCGCAGGTGGCCGCCGTCACCCTGCCCATGGCCGATCCCGCTAAGGCCGCGCCACTCGCTGCTACACCAAAAGACGCCAAACCAGCCATCAAGAAATAAGCGCTCCCAGCCAAAGAGCGCCTCCCCTCAACCGAAAGATCCGCCATGACCTCAATCGTGATTTGCGAAAAGCCGAGCCAAGCCCAAAACATCCGTGCCGCGGTGGGATCGCTCTACGGCGCGATCCTAGCAGCCCAAGGCCACCTGCTCCGGCTGGAGGAACCGCAAGAGGTCAATGCCACCTGGGCCAATTGGAGCAACGACGTGCTGGTTCCGCCCTCCGGTCGATACGGCTACCGGCCAGACGACGGCGGTGGCAAGGCGCAACGACTGGCCGCGATCAAGGCGGCACTGCTGAGCGCAGATCGCGTCATCATCGCCACCGATTGCGACCGCGAAGGCCAGGCGATCGGCGAAAGCCTCGTGCGGTACTTCAAGTTCAAGGGCGACGTTCTGCGCGCGCTCTTCACTGCGGAGGATGAGACGTCGCTCATAGCAGCCTTTGCCAACGCCGCGCCCAACGACCAATATCGCCGGCTCTATGACGCGGCCGTCGCCCGCCAGCAGGCGGACCAGATTTACAATCTTACCCTGACGCGCGTAGCATCCAACTCCCTGCGTCCCGCCGGCTGGAAAGGTGCCGTCGGCGTCGGCCGCGTTAAAACACCGACGCTTGGCATCATCTGTAGCCGCGAGTTGGAAATCACCAGCTTTGTTCCACGTGGCTATGTGGAAATCGCCGCAATGGTTGGCGGCGACAGCGGCACCGTCGAACTCTGGCACCGGCCACGCGGCGAGCATCGGGTGTTTGATCTCGCCAGGGCAACCGCCATCGCCATGGCCGCGAAGTCTTACACCGGACCACTTTCTGTCAAACGCGAGAGCAAGCGGTCGCTGCCGCCGAAGCCGTTCGATCTGCCAGCCCTGCAGAAATGGTGCGGCCGTTGGGGCTGGTCGGCGAAGAAAGTGCTCGATACCGCGCAAGTGCTTTATGAGACGCACAAGCTGACGACTTACCCCCGCGCGGAGACGCGGTTTTTGCCGGAAAGCCTTTCGCACCAAGCGCCAGCGCTCCTGGCGGTACTGCGCGGGATCGAGTGCTTTGCAGCGATTGCGCCCGGCGCGCCAGAGATCCGCACCGGCAAAGGCGCGGTTTATTCCGATAAGGGCCTCGCGGGCGCGTCCCACCACGCCATCATCCCGAACGTGAATGTCGCCGTTAGGTTCGGCGCTCTCCACGCCGCACTCTCCGCCGACGAGCGCAAGCTGTTCGACCTCATCGCACGGGGTTGGCTGGCAGCCGTATCGCCCGACGCCACCTTCGATGAAACGGTGATGGGGTTTTCTATTGGGGTGGATGGGGCCGACTACGAGTTCTCCCTGACCGGCAAGGTTCAGACATCCGCCGGGTGGCGCGTTGTGTTCGGGTCAGAGGCCGACGATGACGCCGACGCAAAAGATCCCGCGCCGGAATTGCCGCCGTTCGCCGACGGCGCCGCAATCACCGTCAATTCTAGCCGCCTCCTCAACAAAACCACAACGGCGCCGGCGCGCTACTCGGAAGGCGATTTGATCGACGCCATGACCAACGCCTGGCGGTTAGTCGCCGATCCCGTGGAACGGGAGCGCCTCAAAGAGGCCAAGGGCATCGGCACGCCCGCCACCCGCGCCACCGTCCTAGAGGGACTGAAAGCGCAGGGATTGGCAGTTGTCGAGAAAGGTAAGCTGCGGCCTACTGAACTGGGGTTGTGGCTCACCACTACATTACGGGATGCCGCACCGGACCTGGTTGATCCCGGCGCCACCGCCCGCATGGAAGGCAGGCTCGATGCTGTCCTGGACGGAAGCGCCACCGTCGATGCCGTGATCGCCGAAGTGGTGGCGCGCACCACGGCGTTGGTCCGCAGCATCGTCGATGCCAAATCGGCAACGCCGCAGCCAGCGGTCAAACGGCTGCCATCGACCAAAATGCTGGACGCCGCCCGCGCGAAGGCCAAGCGCGATGGACAACGTCTTCCTAAGGGACTGGCTGATGATTTCGAAGCATGCCGCGCATACCTGGGCCCGCTGCCGGACCGAGACGCCGGCGCTCCAAGGTTGGCCAGCGACAAACAGGTTGGGCTGATCCGCAGCCTCATCGGCCGCGGGTCTATCGCACCGGCGGGATTCCCCGATGCGGTTGCCGCGGATGTGGCACGCGCCTGGATCGACAGTGCGCTTGCCGCCCAAAAGCACGCGGCGCACGCGGCTTAGAAACAGGCACGCAACCGACGCGCCCGATCGCCGATCGGCCCCGGCCCACTGGGGCTTGCCCAATCGGCAAGCCCCAACGCCCCTGTCCTTCAATCATCAAAGCCGCAATAGGCCATACAGTCCACAGCGGCGGCGGCTATATTCACACACGCGCCCTGCCACGCAAACTCGGTCACACCGTCGCTGACGGTGCGCCACTGCCAGCACCCCGTCACAGGATCGCTATGAAATTCGATGCCGTAGTCTCGACACATGCGGATCGTTTGCAATGGGGTCATCGGGTCAAAGTCCATGTTTGCAGGTCATGCCAAAAGCCTGGCAGCGCCTCGAAGGCAACGCGGGTCTTCGCCTGGATAGCGGCTGTTCCCGTAGCATCCAGAAAAACGCTCCCGAAATACCGGTCCTCCTGCCTCAGACAGTACTTATAGGCCGCAAGCGCTTGCCGCTGCTCGCGAGTGAGTTTGACGGTGCGCTTGCGCATTACTTCGCCCCCTGGGTGGACTGGCGGCTTGTGCTCTTGCTGGGAACCGGGCCGGGGATCTTGTAGGGGTTCGATGTGCTCCGCAGGTCGCACAACAGATCAACCGCCGCGTATAGAGCGCTTTCGGTATTCTTGGCTTCCATCGCATTGACGATTATCTGAACCGCATTACAGAGCCCCTCACGTTTGGTGGTGGGCATTGTCACAGCTGCTGAATAATAACTCTCAGGCTTGGGCGCCTCGACACAGTTCAATCGCTCGCACAGCGCATCAATTTCTGCGTTACTTAGGGGCTCCAGTGCGTTCACTGTTGACGCTCGCTGTACCCCCTATAAGCTGCCGGAATTGCCACGAAGCGCTTTCGGCGGTGTGGGCCAGGAGCAGACGTCGGGAGACACGGATGATCAGATAGCGTGTGCTCTACTCGTCATAAATCTTGCCTGCCAATTCAGTCATAATTGTTGCGATGCACCTGAGTGAAAAATCGCGAGTTCATTTCCTGTTGCCGCTGGCCGTCAACCCTCGCCGCCGAACTTCGCCCGGCGTCATGCCGAAGACGCTGCGGAACGCAGCACCGAACGCGGCTTGGCTCGCGTAACCGGCGATTGCCGCCGCTTGAGACGGGGTCACACCCATAGACAGTGCACTCATGGCTTCGGTCATGCCCGCGTGTCGCCGCCACTGTCGGAATGACATGCCGGTCTCTGCGATGAAACGGCGTGCAAGGGTCCGGCTCGATGCACCAGCATGGCTTGCCAAGTCCTCCAGGCGTTTGCTTCGGCCCTTCCGATCCTGCATCAGGGCAACGGCGCGGCGAAGTCTTGCATCGTGCGGCAGTGCAAGTGTGAGCGGAACCGCCGTCGCGCGCCGTATCTCGTCCAAGGCGAGAGCGGTCACATGATGACCGCGCTCATCGAGTTTCCAGCACAACGGCTCTGCGCAGGCTGCAAGCACCAGCTCCCTGAGCAGTGGCGTCATAGCAATGACCTTCGTCTCATCTGCCGCACTGCGCGCGGCGCGATCCCGCAGAACGAGCGACCTCATCGCAACCGGACCTTCCATTCGGATGGCGTGAAGAGCGCCAGCAGGAAGGAACAGCGCCATGCTCGGCGGAACAACGTAGGCCGCTTCGGGTGTCGTGATCCGCATCACGCCGGACACAGCGTACAGCAGCTGCCCCCGCTGATGCGCATGTTCGGCGGTCTCCATGCCACCAGGATAGTCCATGGCGAAGCCGACGAGCGGCCGCGGCGAACGCTCGGCGGCAAGAAAAGCCGCTTGTCCGATTTGCGACAAAGATTGGCTTCTTGTCTTCATGTGACGAAGCTACACCGAGGCTATCCACAGCGGCAAGCACGCCGCGCGGTTGCTAAAGACACGGAGGCGAAGATGCGCGAAAGCATGTTCAAGGACGACATCATCTACGTGTGCGGCACGGCGATGACCGACGGCCCGAACACACCGGGTCAGCCCCGCAAGACGGCGTTCGAGACAGAAGGGCTTTGGGCTGGCGTTACGACGGTCATTGCGAAAGAGACCACCAGCCAGTGGCACCATCACGCCGACCACGACAGCGTCATGTACATCCTGGATGGAAAGATCAGAGTCGATTGGGGTGTGAAGGGCGAGAAGTCGTTCGTGATGGGACCCGGCGATTTCGCGTTCTTCAGGCGCGGCGTCATCCATTGCGCGCAGCTGGTCGACGGCAGTGAGGCGTGCCGGTTCGTGGTCGTGCGCATTGGTCAGGGCGAAACGGTCGTCAACGTCGACGGTCCCGGACCGAACGTCGACGTAAGGTCTTGACCGGCCGGCCACAGCCGATACCGCGGTTGGATTGAAAAAAGGAGTTGATGATGTCGACATTTCCGGAGTCGTGGCCGACACCACCACGCCAGACTATCGATGGCCGATACTGCCGGCTCGAGCCGCTCGACCCTGCGCGGCACGCCGATCAGCTCTTCGAGGCTTCGATGGGGCCGGACGCTGAGCGCCTGCATCGGTACTTGGCCGATCCGATCCTGAAAACGCGTGCTGAGTTCGCGGACTGGCTGGCAGCGAAGGCCGCCATGGCCGACCCCATGTACTTTGCCGTCATCGACAAGGCGACCGGTCGCGTCCAAGGCCGCCAGACCCTCATGGATATCAACACCGCTTACGGGTCAGCCGAGATCGGTCACATTCTCTGGGGGCCGACCGTTGCGGGCTCGCGGGTCACGACCGAGGCCTTCTTCCTGCAGGCCGATTTCGCCTTCCGGCTCGGTTACCGGCGCTATCAGTGGCGATGCAATGCGCTCAATGAACCGTCTCGGCGGGCCGCACAGCGCTTCGGGTACACCTTCGAAGGCATCTTCCGCCAGCACATGGTGGTCAAGGGTCAAAACCGCGACACGGCCTGGTTCTCGATCATCGACAGTGAGTGGCCGCGGTTGAAAG
>JANYHG010000080.1 GCA_025359165.1 Hyphomicrobiaceae bacterium | reverse complement strand
CGACATCGCCGACGGCATTCGCTGGGCGGCGGGGCTCAACGTCCCCGGCGCGCCGCAGAACCAGACGCCGAAAGTGCCAGCACAATGCTTAAGGCACGGACAGCTTCAGACGAACGCAGATTTGGTTTTTGACGCATGCACGACTTTAACCGTGCAAGAGCGTCGCGTCAAAACAGCAATTGCGGCGTTCGCGCGGCAGCATCGACAGCAGATCAACCCTGGCGTGCTTTGAAGCGCCGGTTGGTCTTGTTGATAATGTAGACGCGACCCTTGCGACGCACGATACGATTGTCGCGATGGCGGGCACGCAGCGATTTCAGGGAGTTGCGCACTTTCATGGTCGTCTATCCGTTCCAGCAAAACCGAACCGCCACGCAGCCGCTGAGCCCGTGACAAGTCGTTTATGATCCCTGTTTCAACCAAGACCGTGACAAGTGGCCAGGTGAAACGCAAAACACGTCATCCGACCGCCGGAAAGATCCGGACGGCCGGAGACGTAAAACTGGTGGGCGCGACAGGGATCGAACCTGTGACCCCTACCATGTCAAGGTAGTGCTCTACCGCTGAGCTACGCGCCCGAAGGCGGTTTGTAGTGCGGCAGAGGGGCGGGATTGTCAAGCCGGGAACAGCGAGACCGTCGCGATACCTGCACGACGCCGGATGGAGTTGTTTCAACCGCATTTACGGTGTGCGGCCAGTATTCTCTTGCCCGCGCGACGCTTCCGAGCTAGCTGCGCGCTCGAGGGGTGCGGCGATCTATCTGTACTCAGTCGCGGGGAACAACGATGCAGCAAGTCAATGGGCTCAAGCCCAGCGTACGCGAAATCGTGGCACAGGCCGCAGCTCACCCGGCGGCCGTCGCCGAGAGCTTACGTCTTGTGCATCCCGTCGAGGCCATAGAATCGCTCAACCACCTCGAGCCCAAAATTGCCGCCGGCGTCGTCGAGCATCTCCCCCAGGAAGCGCGAACCAATCTATTCAACCATCCCGGCCTGATCAATGGATCGGCGATAATGGCGCTGTTGTCACATGCTTGCGCAGGGCCGCTGCTCGCCGAATTGAACCCCGATCGCCGCGCCGAACTCTTTCGCCATATCGATCCGGAGCGCCAGGAGGCGTTGCGGGAGCACCTTGACCCGGCCACGCGCGCCTCGATCGACAGGATCATGGCCTATCCGACCGACAGCGCCGGCGGCATCATGACGACAGAGTTCGTGTCGATGCCGGCGAACTGGACGGTCGAGCAGGGTCTCGCCCACATCAAGGAAGTCGGCGGTGCGCGGGAAACCGTGTACGCAATTTATCTGCTGCATCAGAGCGATCAGACGCTGCAACAAGCCATTTCGCTGCGGCAGCTGGTGATCGCCGACCGCAAGGCGACCGTGCTGTCAGTTGCCAACAACCGTCCGCCCATTACGGTTTCCCCGACGACGGACCGCGAGGAAGTTGCCCGTTTGATATCGCGCTACGATCTATTGGCGGTGCCGGTGATCGACGACGCGCGTCAAGTCCTGGGCATTGTAACCGTCGACGACGTGATCGACGCCATTGTCGCGGAGGGGACCGAAGACGCGCAGAAATTCGGCGGCATGGAAGCGCTCGACGGGCCATACATGCAGATCGGCATGTTCGACATGATCAAGAAGCGTGCCGGCTGGCTTGCGGCTTTGTTCCTGTCTGAAATGCTGACCGCGACCGCCATGCAGCACTATCAGGTCGAGCTGGAGAAGGCGGTCGTCCTAACGCTGTTCATTCCGTTGATCATGAGTTCGGGCGGCAATTCGGGCTCGCAAGCCACGTCGCTGATCATCCGCGCCATTGCCCTGCGTCAGGTGGCGTTGAAGGACTGGTGGAAAGTTGCGATGCGGGAACTGCCGACCGGACTGATCCTCGGGGCGTTGCTCGGACTCATCGGCTTCGTCAGGATCGTCACCTGGCAGAAGTTCGGGCTTTACAATTACGGCCCGCATTGGCTGCTGATCGCCTTCACAGTTGCGGCAGCGTTGATCGGCATTGTTACATTTGGTTCGTTGACCGGCTCGATGTTGCCGTTCCTGATGAAACGCCTGGGTTTCGATCCGGCGAGCGCGTCCGCTCCGTTCGTTGCCACGCTCGTCGACGTGACCGGGCTCGTGATTTATTTCTCGATCGCCTATGCCATCCTCAAAGGCACGCTGCTGTAGCGTGATCGACCCGAAATCGGACTGACACTGGCTGCTATTTCGCGGTCCATAGCGCTTCGGCGGCACCCTTAGAGCTCAGCATCGTCAATCGGAGCTCTTTGCCGAGTAGATCTTTCGCGTCGATGGACTTGGATAGATCCACGACAAACTGCGCACGGCCATTCGCATCGGGCACGCCGCGACGAGGCAGTGGCACAAAAAGTCCTTCAGGCGCCTCGATCACGACGTCGGTCTCGGTGACGTCTTTGCCGAAATCCACGGCGATCGTGAGTTTGGGCGGCGTGGCCTTTACGGAGCCTGTTATCGATACGAGTCGCGGGTCGTTTGGACGCGCTTTTCCGGGCGCGCGGGGGACTGCGTCGAGTGCGGCCGCGGTTTCGGCGGACGCGCCGTAGCAGTCGCCAGTGATTTTGATCTCCACCGGCACGCAAATGTTCTTACAGATGCCGAAATTGGCGGTGACGACCGGCACGATATCGCGTTTCGCATCACGCGGTGTGACGCGAATCGGAAAAATGACGGCGGTTTTATAGCCGATGGCCTCGCCGCCCTGGTCGGCCATGCGGTGCGGCGCAGGATAGTCGACGGTGGCGCTTCCGACGTTGCTGGTGTCGCTCCATTCGAACGATGGTGGCACGCCGGCGTCTCCCGGCATGCGCCAGTAGGTTTTCCAGCCGGGATCGAGCTTCAGTTCAAAGAACGCGATGGTGCCATCGGCGACGCGACGGATGTTCGCGTCGGGGCACCAATTCAGACGTGCCCGGCTGTTGCCGGCGGCGATCCAGCCGGCCGTGCTGTCTGCCCCTGCCGCCAAGGCCGAAGGAAACGCCAGCATCATGAAACTCGAAGCCATAGCCAGCGCCGGAGCTATCACCGCGTGCCAATTATTTGAACCGTGTCGAAGCATAATTTGTTCAAGCCCGGGGCGGTGACTTTGCATCGAATTGTCATCCCATATGCAGGCGTGCGGCGGCAAATCAAACCCCATCACAAATGCGTTGTGCGCTTCCAGCGGGTGAGGAAGAAAAGGACGCAACGCACCGAGCACTGCGGCGTCGAAGCGAACGTCTTTCACACAGCTTTACCTTTTGGGGTGTTCCAGCGATTTGCAACCGAATTGGCGCGTGCGGCATCGCGGCGCGCCTGCAGCACCAGCAACCCGTAAAATCAAGATGTTAACTTGTCGTTGTTAACCAATTGGAAGGTCTTGCCCCCTGGGCAGCGTTGACGCTTGCGCCCCTGGCTGATTGGTAGCGCCTGCGTGCTGCTGCGGCGCAACATACCGCATGCCACGCATGTACCGCCGTTTGCGGGATGCCCACGGAAACAGACGTGGCAGTGCATCTCCGGAGCCCGAACCGTTGCCAAACCGACGCCCAAGGGCCGGTTGGTTCGATCACCTGCTCCTGACGGCTCGACGCATCGGGCTCATTTGAGCCACCGACTTTTCACGGTGCGGTCTCTCACTCATCCGAGGAGTAAACGTTGATGACGAAGTTTTGGACTTTGGGCCTTCTGGCCGCTGCATTTATCATGCCTGCCCTTCCCGCCGTTGCGCACGACGGCGACGATTGGATCGAGAAGCGCTTCGCGCGTCAGCAGAGCTTGAGTTCCGACGATACGCCGTCCAAAGCACAGCGAAAGCGTTCGGCCAAGGCCGAGCAGGACGAGGACCGCCCGGCAAAGCGCAAGAAGGTCGCTCGTAACGACGACGGCGACGATAGCAGCAAGGCCAAGAGCAAGAGCCGGCGGATTGCAAAAAGCGACGACGGCGATGACGACGGCACGCGTCCGCAGCGCAAGCAGGCGTCCAAGTCGCGGCCGCGCGAAAGCATTTCCGGCGGCGGCGGCGAAACGGGTGTCGCTTCGTACTATTGGGAACCGCAGGCACTCGCGTCGGGCGGTCGCTTCAATCCGAATGCGATGACGGCAGCACACAAAACTTTGCCGTTCGGCACGCGCGTGCGTGTGTTCCACCTCGGTAACGGCAACCACGTCGATGTCGTGATCAACGATCGCGGTCCCTACATCGCCGGTCGCATCATCGATCTCTCCAAGCGCGCAGCGCAGGATATCGGCATGACCGGATCGGGCGTCGCCAGGGTCCGCGTCGCCATTCTCGGCCGGAACTGATCCAGCTCACAAAACGCAGCGGCGGCAGGTGAATTTTCACCCGCCGCCGCCTTCTTCGTGTGCGTTTGGTCGCGAAGCCACGTCAAGGCACCAGGATTTGCCGGACGCTGGCGCCGTCGGCGAGGCGGTCGAAGCCGAGGTTGATGTCGTCGAGCGCGATGCGCTCGCTCATCAGGCGGTCGACGGGTAACAAGCCCTGTTGATAGAGCGAGATAAAGCGCGGGATGTCGCGCGCGGGAACGCAGCTGCCGATATAGCTGCCCTTCAGCGTGCGTTCTTCGGCGACCATCTGCGTCGCCGGCACTTCGAAGCGATGGCTCGGATGTGGCAAGCTGCCGGTGACCGTCGTGCCGCCGCGCCGGGTGATGCGGAATGCCAATTCCAACGCCTTCACCGAACTCGCCATTTCGAAAGCGAATTCGACGCCGCCGTTGCTCAGTGCCTTGACCTGTTCGACCGCGTCCTTGTCCAGTGCATTGACGGTGTGCGTAGCGCCGAGTTGCTTGGCGAGGGCGAGTTTTCCGTCGAGGGTATCGAGCGCCACGATCTGCCGTGCACCCGAGGCCTTGGCGGCCAACAGCGACATCAGTCCGACGCCGCCGAGACCGACCACGGCGACGCTTGCACCGACCGGCACCTTCGCGGTGTTGATCACCGCGCCCGCGCCGGTTACGACCGCGCAGCCGAACAGCGCCGCTTCTTCGAACGGCAGTGAACTGTCGATCTTGATCAGGCTCTGCCGCGCAACTACGGCGTACTCCGCGAACGCCGAGACGCCGACGTGATGGCCGACATTCTTGCCGTCTAGGGAAATGCGCTGACCGCCGGTGAGGAGTTTGTTGGCACCGTTGGCCGCGGCTGCGGCTTCGCACAACGCCGGCCGCCCTTCCGCACAGATGAGGCAATGGCCACAGCTCGGCACGAAGATCAGAATGACGTGATCGCCTTTTTTCAAGTCGCGGACGCTGACCCCTGTTTCGACGACCTCGCCGGCGGCCTCGTGCCCGAGCACCATCGGCATGTCGCGCGGCCGGTCGCCGTTGATGGTCGAGAGATCCGAGTGGCACAAACCAGCCGCGCGGATGCGAACGAGGACTTCGCCTTCACCGGGTGGAGCGAGGTCGACCTGTTCGATCGCGAACGGTTTCGACGTTGCGTACGGACGTGGCTTCATCATCTCGCGAATGACGGCGGCGCGCATTTTCATTGTTCGATCTCCAGAGTGTAAAAGCAAATCGGGCAATCGCGCGAAACAAGGGCTCGCCCTCATGCTCCGACCGGAGCCACACCCTCCGAACAGCCCGCGTTTTGACTACAAAAGGAGCACGCGAGGCGACAGTAGCCTCACATCGCCAGCCGCGCCTCGAGCCGTCCCAATCCCGGAAATTCCGCCGCGACATTCGACGCGTGATCGAGCCAGTGCAGTCCGGTCCAGGAACCCGTCGCAACGATAGCACCGTTGCTCAGGCCGCCGCGCGTGGTCACGACATGCCCCACCAACCAGACCAGCAACGCGATCAGATCCTTGTGCGTGTGGCCGCCTGTCGTGTCGACGGCGATAGCGTTGTCGACGTAGGCGCGCGCCACCTGCGTGTGCATGTCGATCTCGCGCCAGTTCGGCACTTCCGGCCCGACGATGAAGCCGAGGTTCATGCCATTGTCGGCGAGATTCGCGAGCGGTGGAGATTTCGGGCCATCGGCCAGACGGCAGGCGCACAATTCCATCGCGATATGCGCCGACGCGATGGCAGCGACGACATCCGCCTTCGACGGCGCGACTGTCGCTGCCGGAAACGCGCGTCCCATCTTGAAGGCGATTTCGACTTCGATGCCTGATGGTTTCGGCACCGGTATCGACAGCGGAATGCCTGAGGTGCCCGCCCAGATAATACCCCCTTTCAGTACCGGCGAGCAGTTCGGCTGTGCCGTCGGATTGGCGGCACCGACTTTCCAGCCTTCGGTCGCCCCGAGTTGAGCGCGAACCAGATCCTGTACCTGATAGGCCGCAGCCTCGGTCTGTGGCAGCACCTTCGGCATGACGGCGCGTGATGCTCTTGCACCGCGTGCCGCCAACAGCACCTCGGCAAACGCCGCCGTATCGGTCGACGACATCAGGTTCATGGTCATGCGATCCTCGCTCCAGTTCCGTGCGTCGACGTAGCACGATTTGCGCGCGTGATAAGCCTCACCCGCCGCAGACAGCCGTGTTGACCGGCAGGAACGCATCGGCGGCTGGAATGCTGCGGACTTTCTCGTAGTAATCCCAGGGCGCAGTTTGAGCAGCCTTGGCTTTGACTTTGAACAGGTCGAGATCGAACACCACGCGACCATCGGAGCGGACGGACGCCGGCTTGCCGAAATAGGTTACCGGCAACTCACGCATTTTCTTGCCGGTGGCCGCAGCTTCGTCGGTGCCGGCCGCCGCGACAGATTTCAGATAATGCGTGACGGCCGCATAGACACCCGCTTGCGTTTTTGTCGGCATCGCTTTGCGTTCGGCGAAGAAGCGCTGGGCGAACGCGCGCGACGCGTCGGTGCTGTTCCAGTAAAAGCCCGAGGTCACCAGCAGGTTCTTGGCGACGTCGGGTCCCAAGGCGTGGATGTCGGTGATGAACACGAGAAACGCGACGAGCTGCTGGCTGCCGTCAGCGCCGAGGCCGAACTCCTTCGACTGCTTGATCACGTTGATCAGATCGTTGCCGACGGTCGCAAGGCCAATGATGCCGGCCTTCGAAGTTTGCGCCTGCAGCAGCAGCGAGCTGTAGTCGAGCGCGCCGACCGGGTGGCGCACAGTGCCCACGACGTTGCCGCCGGCAGGAACGATCACGTCGCTGGCTTCCTTGACGAGCGCCGTGCCAAAGGCGGTATCGACGGCGATGAACTCCCACGATTTACTGCCGCCCTTCACCAGTTCCATCGCCGTGCCAGCGGCCAGCGCGTGCGTGTCGTCGGACCAGTGCGTGCTCTGGATGGCGCAGGCCTTGGCGGTGAAATCGGACGTTGCCGCCGCCGTGATCATCACAATTTTGTTGAGCTGCTTGGCGACCGTCTGGGCAGCGAACGCCACCGGTGTCACAGGCAGGTCGACGATTGCCGAAACGCCCTCGTTCTCGAACCATTTTCGCGCCAGCGCCGAGGCGACATCCGGTTTATTGAGTGTGTCGCCCGAGATGATCTCGATCTTGCGGCCGAGAACTGTCGCGCCGAAATCCTTCACGGCCATGTTCGCGGCCAGTACGGACCCGGCGCCGCCACTGTCCGCGAACGGGCCGGCCAAGTCGGTGAGCACGCCGATCTTGAGCGGCGCCGGCGTCTGTGCGTGCACGGTCGATCCGACCAAGCCAAGTGTTAATCCGATGATGCCGACATGGACGAGTGTGAGAAATCGGGTGGAAAAGGACAAAGTGTTCTCCCTTGCTGTGACTGCTTATCGAGCCGTGCACGCCAGACTGATACGTCCGCTTGCCTTTGCCAAGGCCCGGGCTTAAGCGAATGGCGAAATCGTCAGGTCGCACAGCAGCCGAGAGCCCTCCATGTCCAAGACCCGTACCGAAACCGATACATTCGGCCCCATCGAAGTCGAGACGGATAAATATTGGGGCGCGCAGGCGCAGCGGTCGCTCGGCAACTTCAAGATCGGCTGGGAGAAGCAACCCAAGCCCGTCGTGCGCGGTCTGGGCATCGTCAAGCGGGCGGCGGCCGAAGCCAACATGGCGCTGGGCATTCTGAAGCCCGACGTCGGCGACACCGTTGTCAAAGCGGCGCAGGAGGTTATCGACGGCAAGCTCGACGCGCATTTCCCGCTGGTCGTCTGGCAAACCGGGTCCGGCACGCAGTCGAACATGAATGCCAACGAGGTGATTTCCAATCGCGCCATCGAGATGCTCGGCGGCGAAATGGGTTCGAAGAAACCCGTGCATCCCAACGACCACGTCAACATGAGTCAGTCGTCGAACGACACCTACCCAACAGCAATGCACATCGCGTGCGCCGAGCAGATCGTGCACGACCTGCTGCCGGCGCTGACGCATCTGCACAAGGCGCTGGACACGAAAGCCAAGGCCTGGACGCATATCATCAAGATCGGCCGTACGCACACCCAGGATGCGACGCCGCTGACGCTCGGCCAGGAATTCGGCGGCTACGCGCAGCAGATCGCCAATGGCATCCGCCGCATCGAGCAGACGCTGCCGATGCTGATGGAGTTGGCACAAGGTGGCACCGCCGTCGGCACAGGACTGAACGCGCCCAAGGGCTTTGCCGAGAAGGTCGCCGAGCGCATCGCCGCGATCACCGGCTTGCCGTTCTCGTCGGCACCCAACAAGTTCGAAGCACTGGCCGCTCATGACGCCATGCTGATGAGCCACGGCGCGATCAACACCGTTGCCGCTTCGCTGTTCAAGATTGCCAACGACATCCGCTTTCTCGGTTCAGGCCCGCGCTCGGGACTTGGCGAGTTGAGCCTGCCGGAAAACGAGCCGGGCTCGTCGATCATGCCGGGCAAGGTCAACCCCACGCAGTGCGAAGCCCTAACGATGGTCTGCGTGCAGGTGTTCGGCAACAACGCGGCGCTGACGTTCGCCGGCGCATCCGGGCATTTCGAGTTGAACGTGTTTAACCCCGTCATGGCCTACAACTTTCTGCAGTCGGTGCGCCTTGTGACCGACGCCACAGTTTCCTTCACCGACAATTGCGTCGTCGGTATCGAGCCGCGCGTCGACAACATCAAAGCCGGCCTCGATCGCTCTCTGATGCTGGTGACGGCGCTTGCCCCGAAATACGGCTACGACAAAGCCGCCAAGATCGCCAAAACCGCCCACAAGAACGGCACCACGCTGCGCGACGAAGCGCTCAAGGAGGGCATCACCGCGTCAGACTTCGATGCGATCGTGCGGCCAGAGACTATGATTGGTCCAGGGTAGGGTGGTGAGAGGTGAGAGGACCGGGCGGCATGAGAGCGGCAACGGGCGGACTGGCGTCGAAGGAAAGCGCCCGTCAAGCTGCGCCGGCGCCAGTGAGCGCTCTAGCCCACGACGCGCAGGTCGATTTATGACAACCACCGTTGACTGCCGAGCTTGAAAACGGTTTTGGCATTTGACGCCTTTCGATTGTCGAGAGTTTTCCACCGTTGCAGGT
>JANYHG010000049.1 GCA_025359165.1 Hyphomicrobiaceae bacterium | reverse complement strand
GCCGACATCCCCGCCATCGAGGCGTTGCAACAGGCTGCCTATCATCGGCAGCATCTGCTCGGGCTACAGCCGCCGCCGCTGAAGGCTGACTACGCCGATGTCATTGGCCACATGGAAGTCTGGCTCGCCGAGGAGCGTGATCGCCTGCGCGGCGTGTTGATTTTGGATGTGCGCGAGGCCGACCTGCTGATCTGGTCGATCGCTGCGGCACCCGATGCGCAGGGCCAGGGGCTCGGCCAGATCATGCTTGATGCCGCCGAAGTGCGCGCGGGCCAGCTCTCGCGTCAGATCATCCGCCTCAATACCGGTGCCGTGCAGCAGACGTTGATCGGCTGGTACGGTCGTCATGGCTACGCCATCGAAACCATCGAAATCGTCGACGATCGTCAGTTGACGCACATGATCAAGCGTCTCGTCGCTGGTAAACAAAAATAGCGCTTATGCTGCGCCGGTCCGGAAACCATCCCATGATTTACCCACATGATGCGCAGATCCCGCGCGAGATCGATACCGTGAGTGGGTTGCCGATCGGCCCGCAGGTCGCAACCACGGCTGCGGCGCGTCCGCAACGCATCGTGCTCGAAGGCCGCTTTTGCCGACTTGAGCCGCTCGATCCTGTCCGGCACGGCGACGACCTTTTCCGCTGCTCGACCCCGCCGGACGCCGCCGCGCGTTTTCTCTATCTGTTCGAGGAGCCGCCGACCGACCGCGCCGCCTTCCAGGCCTGGCTCGAAATCGTCGCCGCCAGTACCGACCCGTTGTTTTTCGCCGTCGTCGACAAACGCACCGGCAAGGTCGAGGGGCGGCAGACGCTCATGCGCATCGACCCTGCCAACCACGTCATCGAAATCGGCAGCATCTACTGGGGACCTGCCATCTCCCGCAGCGCCGTGACGACGGAGGCGAATTTCCTGTTCGCCGAGTATGCCTTCGACAAGCTCGGATACCGCCGCTTCGAATGGAAATGCAATGCGCTCAACGCGCCGTCCCGCGCCGCCGCCGAACGCTTCGGCTTCGCCTACGAAGGCCACTTCCGCCGCGCGGTGGTCATCAAGGGCCGCACCCGCGACACCAGCTGGTACTCCATGATCGCGGACGAGTGGCCGAAGCTGCGCACCGCTTACCAGAGGTGGCTGTCGCCCGACAACTTCGACGCTGACGGACGCCAGAAATCTTCCCTCAGCGCTCTGACGAAGGCGGCTCTGGCGGGGTAGCAAGTCTAACGCCTCGTCTGTCGGCACCACTTCAGGGTTGCTTTTCGGGGTCGGGGGCGATAAGACGCGCCTATTCCACACGCGGATGTGCGCCCGGCGGATCGAAAGCCCCGTCGACCAGCGCTCCGGTGTGTTTTTCACGTTCCGTCAGCCGTGGTACGGCCAGGATCTCCCGTATCGGGCGATCCGAGATGCAACTCGAAAGCACATGTCCGCGGAGGTTCAACCGGAAAATCATAGGATTATCATGGCACTGCCGCAATTCAACATGCGCCAGCTTCTGGAAGCTGGCTGCCACTTCGGTCACCAAGCCCATCGCTGGAACCCGAAAATGACGCCGTACATCTTCGGCGTCCGCAACAACATCCACATCCTCGACCTCGCCCAGACCGTGCCGTTGCTGCATCAGGCGCTGGTCAAGGTGTCCGATACGGTCGCCAAGGGTGGTCGCGTGCTCTACGTCGGCACCAAGCGCACCGCTGCCGAGAACATCGCCGACAGCGCCAAGCGCTCGGCCCAATATTACATGAACCATCGTTGGCTGGGCGGCACGCTCACCAACTGGAAGACGATCTCGCAGTCGATCCGCCGTCTGCGTCAGCTCGACGAGTTGATCGCCGGTGAAGGCAAAGGCCGCTCCAAGAAGGAGCTGCTCGAACTTACCCGCGACCGCGATACGCTGAACAAGGCGCTCGGCGGCATCAAGGAAATGGGTGGCCTGCCCGAGTTGCTGTTCGTCATCGATACGAACAAAGAGCAGATCGCCATCGCCGAAGCCAAGAAGCTCGGCATTCCGATCGTCGCCATCATCGACACCAACTGCGACCCCGACGGCATCGACTTCCCGATCCCCGGCAACGATGACGCCGGCCGCGCGATCACGCTCTATTGCGACCTCGTCGCGCGCGCTTGCATCGACGGTATCGAACGCGGCCAGACCGGTTCGGGTGTCGACATCGGTGCATCGGAAAATCCAGGCGCGGAAGCGTTGCCTGGCAAGTTCAAGGGCATCGAGGGTCCGCGTGGCGAGGCCGACGATCTCAAGTTGATCAAGACGATCAACGGCAAGCTCGAACAGCGCCTCAACGACGCTGGCGTGTTCCACTTCTGGCAGATCGCCGATCTCGATCCTGCCGGCCTCGCGCTGCTCGACAAGACGCTGCGCCTGCGCGGCCAGACCGAGAAAGAAACTTGGATCGACCAGGCCAAGAAACTGGTCGCCGCCAAGGCTGCTTGAAGCTAAGCGAATAGCGAATAGCGAATTGGGAATTGCGAATAGGGGCGGCACATCTTATGTGCTTTGTCCCCATTCGCTACTCACAATTCGCTATTCGCTTTTTTAGCCATTCGCTTTTCGTACCGAAACCTCACCCCGAAGAGGGCGACATGACTGACATCACCGCATCCATGGTCAAAGAACTGCGCGAGCGTTCCGGCGCCGGCATGATGGACTGCAAGAAGGCGCTTGGCGAAACCAAGGGTAACATCGAGGAAGCCATCGACTACCTGCGCAAGAAGGGCATCATCAAAGCCGGCTCGAAGTCGGGTCGCGTGGCAGCCGAAGGTCTGATCGGGCTGATCGGTGAAGGCCGCTCGGGTGCCATCGTTGAAGTCAACGCCGAGACCGATTTCGTCGCGCGCAACGACAAGTTCCAGGACATGGTGCGTAAGATCGCTTCCGTCGCGCCGCAGGCCAAGGGCGACGTCGCCAAGCTGGTCGCGATGAAGTATCCGAACAGCGCGCTGACCATCGACGAGACGGTCAAGGAAATGATCGCCACCATCGGCGAGAACATGAACACGCGCCGCACCGCAGTCGTTTCGGTGACCGATGGTGTGGTGGCCGACTATCTGCACAACAAGGTCGCCGACAGCCTCGGCAAGATCGGCGTGCTCGTCGCGCTTGAGAGCAAGGGCGACAAGCCCACGCTGTTCGAACTCGGCAAGCAGATCGCCATGCACGTCGCTGCCAGCCCGACGCTGATCGCGCTCGATATCGCGGGCGTCCCGGCCGATGTTCTGGCGCGCGAAAAAGCCATCCTGGCCGAGAAGAACCAGGGCAAGAAGCCGGAAGTACTGGAAAAGATCTTCCAGTCCAGTCTCAAGAGCTTCGCCAAGGAGCATTGCCTGCTGGATCAGGTATTCGTGATCGATCCCTCCAAGTCGGTGGGACAGGCGCTGAAAGATGCGGAAGGCCGCGTCGGCGCGCCGGTGGCGATCGCCAGCTACGTTCGCTATGCGCTCGGCGAAGGCATCGAGAAAGCCACCGAAGACTTCGCCGAAGAAGTCAAGAAAGCCGGCGGCGCCTGATTTCCAAGAACGACCACACTCGCGACGGCGGCGCAACAATGCGTCGCCGTTTCGCGTTTATAAATTGGCCTCGATGGTGATGATGGTCAGTTGGGAAGATTGCAGGCCGGAAACGAGCTGCGTGCGATCCTGACAACTTCAGCGGGGACGGCTTCAGAATCGCAGTAGGGCTTGTTTGTTGAGGCGTACCGGCTGCACGCTCGGTTGTTGATTGTTACGTCACCCGGACAGC
>JANYHG010000244.1 GCA_025359165.1 Hyphomicrobiaceae bacterium | reverse complement strand
CAACCGAAGCGCCAACTCAGTCGACGGCGCGGTTGCTGGTGGGCAACCGAAGCGCCAACTTAGTCGACGGCGCGGTTGCTGGTAGGCAACCGAAGCGCCAACTCAGTCGACGGCGCGGTTGCTGGTGGGCAACCGAAGCGCCAACTCAGTTGTCACTCGACATGATGGGGCCGAAGCCTTCCACCGTATTGCCTTTGACGCGCGCCAGCTGCACCGACTGGATCGGATAGAAGTCGTTCGCGCTGGTATCGATCTTGATGCCGGGGATCAGCATCGGCGCTTCGAAGCCCTTCAGACCCGCGGCTTGTTTCATCAAGTTCTCGCGCGTCAGGTCATCACCGCATTTCTTAAGCACTTCCACCATCGTGCTGGCAGAGGCGTAGCCGTAGGCGTGGTTTTGATCTTTCAGATCCGCATTCGGCATGTACTTCGCCATGAATTCCTTCCAGGCGATGAAATCAGGCATCTTCTCCCACTGGCTGTCGGTGACGTCCTTTTGATACATCGCGGTGATGACACCCTGCGACGCATCGATGCCGGCTGGGATGAAGACCGAGCCGAACGACGCCGAAACGTTATTGAGATAGTGCGCAGGCTTCCAGCCGATTTCAGCGGCCTTCTTGATCGCCTGGGCCGCGAACTTCGGCGTGGTGATGTTGAAGAACACGTTGGCACCGGAGTTCTTCAGCTGGATCATCTGGCTGTCGACAGTGGGATCAGTGACCTCATATGTCGAGAACTGGACGATCAGCTTCTCGTTGTCCTTGCCGAGACCAGCTTTGAAGCCGTTGAAGTAGTCTTTGCCGTAATCGTCGTTCTGCATCAGCACGGCGATCTTGGCATCCTTGACGTTGGCGAGGATGTGTTTGGCGTAGATCGCGCCTTCGGTGGCGTAGTCGGGCTGCCAGCCCATCGTCCATGGAAACTCTTTCGGATTGCCCCACTTGGAGGCACCGGTCGCCAGGAACAGGTGCGGCACCTTCTTCGTGTTCACGTATTTGTGGATCGCCGAGTTCGGGGGTGTGCCGAGTTGCCCGTAGAGGAACAGAACCTTGTCTTCTTCCACGAGTTTCCGGGTCATTTCCACGGTCTTAGGTGGTGCATAACCGTCGTCGAGCGAGATGAAGTTGATCTTGCGGCCGTTCACGCCGCCAGTGTCGTTGATCATCTTGAAGAACGCAGCTTCGGTTTGGCCGATCTTGCCGTACGCCGACGCGTTGCCCGAGTAAGGCATCGTCTGACCGATTTTGATTTCGGTGTCATTCGCGCCTTCGTCGTATTTTTTCTGCGCCAGCGCCGGTGTGACGGCGAGCGCCAAAGTGGTCCCGAGTGCCGTCACGGCAAATGCGCGACGTGTGAGTGAGTACCTGGATATCGATGAAGACTTGGACATGATTTTTTTCCTCCGCTAAACCTGAACTACGACGCCTAAGAGACCGAACGTTTGCGTTTTATTTTGGCAATCAAAGTGGCCAAACCACCCGCCACCCCACCCGGCATCACATAAATCAATGCGATGAGGAGGATTCCGTAAATCGTCCACGGTTCCAGCTCGATCGGCAGTTGCACCAGGTTGGTGAACTGTTTGGTGGCGGCATCGGCATACTTCTCGATGAACTGCACGAACGCCCCGCCGATTAGCGCACCGGGCAGCGAGGCGATACCGCCGACGACCGCGCCGACCAGGATCGCTACCGACAGATCGAACCGGAAGCTGTCGGGCGAAACGTACTCGAAGATGATCGCGTGCAGGGCCCCGGCCAACCCCACGTAAACGGCGCTGATGCCGAACGTTGTCGCCTTGAAGCGCGCGGTGTCGATGCCCATTGTGATGGCAGCCAACGGTTGATCGCGGATTGCGACGATCGCCCTACCCGGGCGGCTGTCTAGCAAGTTGCGACCGATCCAGAACATCAGGACCGCCATCAACAGAACGATCACATACATCCATTGATCCGGCGAGAGCGGCAAGCCGAACGGTGCGTCTGGCTTGACGAGGTTGATGCCTTGCACGCCGCCGGTCAGGCCCTCGATGTGACGGTATTTCAGGATTTGTGGAACGGCCGTCGCCAGCGCGAATGTCGCCAATGCGAGATAATGCCCCTCCAACCGCAAGGCGGGCAGCCCGAACAGATAGCCGGCCACGAAGCAGAGGATCGCCGCGACCGGCAGCGTCAACAGATAGTTGACGTTATATCGATCGATCAGAACTGCGGCCGTATAGGCACCCAGCGCAAAAAAAGCCCCATGTCCCAGCGAGATCTGCCCGTTGAAGCCGGTCAACAGGTTCAACCCCAACACGGCGATTGCATAAACCAGCACGAGTGACAGCTGCAGATACTGAAAATTCGAAATCCAGCCGCCCTTGCCGCCGAACAGAACCAGTGACGCCGCGAGCGCGACGACGATGCCCGGCCAGAGCAAACTGTTACGCTTTTTTGCCCGAGGTGCCATTGCTGCCGGCGGCACCCTCATGCCTGAAGGCGGGGCAACCGGTGCCGAACCATGCGACGCGTGTGTGCCCGGCGTCGTCCCGTCGGCTGCAGCACTCATCGTAACCACAGGAGAGACCGGTCCCGCCGTCACCGCAGTCTGGGAAACCAGATTGCCCGCAGCCGCACCGGCCATCGCGACCGCACCGTGGCCCCGCAATAGCTCCCTGACCGCTTCAGCCGCTGCACTCGCAGTCGTTTGTTGGATCGTCATCGCGCTATACTCGCTTGGTGATGACGCGGCCGAATAGGCCCGCAGGTTTCAATGTCAGGATCGTAATGACGATGATCAAGGCAACCGACAGCTTTTCACCGTTGCCGATGATGTAGACCCCGAAGGTCTTCTCCGTCAGATTGCCGAAATAGGCGACGAGATTTTCCAGCACACCGACCATGAAGCCGCCGAACACTGCACCACCCGGACTTGAAATGCCACCAACCAGTGCGCCGGCGAACCCGTACAGCAGGATCGACGACATCATGTTAGGCTCGAGATAGACCACCGGTGCCACCATCGCACCCGCCACCGCGCCGATCGCTGCGGCAAGACCCCACCCCAGCGCCAGCATCCAATCGACATTCACACCGACAAGGCGCGCCGAAGTCGGGTTTTGCGCCGCCGCTCGCATCGCCAGACCCAGCGTCGTGAAGCGAAAGAACGCGAACAGCGCCGACAGCATGGCTATGGTCACAACCACCATCCCGATTTGGTGCGGGCCGATGATGCCTGACCCTGCGAACGAAACTTCGGGAAACGGCGACGGAAAGCTCTTGATCGTATGGCTCCAGATTGCGCCGGCCATCGAATGAAAGATCGCCAACAGCCCGATGAACACAACCACGACCGACAGCGCCGAAGCACCCGCCAGTGGCCGCAGAATGATGCGTTCGATCAGTACGCCGATCACGAACGACAGGCCGGCGGCGATGGCCAGCGCAGTCCAGAACCCAAGTCCGAATTGGATCAGCTGCCAGCACAGGTATGTCGAGAACATAGCCATTTCGCCCTGCGCGAAATTCAGATGCTCGGTCGCCGTGAAGATCATCACCAGCGCGAGCGCGACGCAGGCGTAGATCGCCCCACTCGCCAGGCCCGACGCAATCTGTTGTAGCAACTGTTCCATGGAGGCTCTCTGTGAAACTCGGTTGCGTCAGTAGCCGAGATAAGACTTGCGGATGCCTTCGTCGTTCTTCACTTCCGCGGCAGGCCCGGACATCACGACATTGCCGGTTTCGAGCACATACGCCTCCGTCGCCAGTCCCAGCGCCAAGGCAGCGTTCTGCTCCACCAGCAAGACCGAGACTTTACCCTCGGAGTTGATCAGCCGCATGATGCGGAAGATTTCCTGCACGATCAGGGGCGCCAACCCGAACGAAGGTTCATCGAGCAACATCAGACGCGGCCGCAGCATGAGCGCGCGCGCGATCGCCAGCATCTGTTGCTCGCCACCCGAGAGCGTGCCTGCCTGCTGATTGATACGTTCCTTCAACCGGGGAAAATAACCGAATACGCGCTCCATATCGTCTTTGATGGCGGCTCTGTCGCTGCGCGTGTAGGCGGCAATGCGCAGATTTTCGTCGACGCTCAGCCCCGTGAAAGTCCCGCGTCCCTCCGGCACGTGGGCGACGCCGAGCCGCGCGATGGCCTCGGTCGACAGTTTATCGATCGGCTTTCCGTCGAAAAGAATTTTCCCCTCGCGCCGGATCATGCCTACGAGCGCTCGCAGGGTGGTCGTCTTGCCAGCGCCGTTGGCCCCGAGGATGGTAGTAATGCCGCCGTGAGCCAAACTGAAACCGATGCCGTGCAGAGCTTCGGACGGTCCGTAAAATGCCTTCAGGCCTTCGACTTGTAACAGCGCTGTCACGCGTGCGCCTCCGTACCGAGATACGCCCGCACAACGTCGGCGTTGCGCTGCACTTCGGCGGGCGTCCCCTCCGCGAGCTTTTTACCGAAATCGATGGCGACCACGCGGTCGGATACCGACATCACCAAGCTCATGTGATGCTCGACCAGGAGCACAGTGACGTTCTGCAGATCGCGCACGCGCCGGATCTGCGCCTTGAGCACATCGACCTCGGCGTGATTGAGCCCGGCCGCCGGCTCGTCGAGCAGTAACAGGCTCGGGCCAGACGCCAAAGCCCGCGCCAGCTCGACACGCTTTCGGATCGGGAACGGCAACGGTCCCGCGCGCATGTCAGTGTAAGGCAGCAGATCCATGAACGCGACGAGTTCGCGTGCGCGCGCCTCGATCCGCGCTTCCTCGGCTCCGACACCCACCCCGAATGCGCTTTTCAGGAACCCGGCTTGGCTGACGCTGTGGCAACCCACCTTGACGTTGTCGAGCACGCTCATGTTGTCGAACAACGCGACGTTCTGGAAAGTGCGGCCCATGCCGACGCCAGCGATCGCATACGGCGGTGATTGCAGGATCGACTTGCCTTTGTAGAGGATGTCGCCCTCAGTCGGTTGGTAGAGGCGCGACAGGCAATTGAAAAGCGTCGTCTTGCCGGCTCCATTCGGACCGATCAATCCGACGATGTGGCCTTCTGAAATATCGAACGAGACGCCATTGAGGGCGACGATACCGCCGAAGCGTACCGTTACGCTGCGGACGCTCAACAACGGTGCTCCGGGAACCGTGCCCAAGCTACCGCCGACTTTCTCAACCGACGCGACCATAGTCCTCCCACGCCGTTCTAGTGGGGCTATCTGATAGTACGACTATCGAATAGCTCCCTGACAGCTTTCGCATAGCTTGCACCGACGTAACGGGCGAGTGCAAGCACAAAGTCCACGATCCGACACCCGAGGACGTAAATGACGAATACGGGCTTTTTAGGTCAGCCGGCGATCGTCGCGATGATCCGCTCACGTGTCATGGGGAGATCGCGAATACGCATCCCGAGTGCATCGGCCACGGCATTTCCGATCGCTGCCGCCATCGGCCCTTGCGCCACTTCGCCGACGCCGAGCGGTGGATCGCGCGGACGATCCATCAGGGTGACGTGTATCTCGGGAACTTCTGAAAACCGCAGGATCGGATAGGTATCCCAGGTGTTGCTGGCAACGCGGCCCTGGTCGAACACGACGCTCTCCTTCAGCGCCCAACTGGCCGCTTGAATAATCCCGCCCTCGACCTGGTTGTGCACGCCGTCGGGGTTGATGACCAACCCCGCGTCTACGGCACACCACACGCGTCTGAGCCGGACGTCCTCGTCGACGTCGACGTCGACGAAGACGGCCCGATACCCCGCACGATTTTTGTATCGGCTGTAGGCGAACCCGCGTCCCTGGCCGGCGGCTTTTTGCAGCGTCCAGTCGGCCATGCGTGCCGCCTGCTCCATGACGGCGCGGGCGCGCGGATCGCTGGTCATCGCCAGCCTGTATGCCAACGGATCGACGTTCGCCTCGGCGGCGAGTTCGTCGACGAAGCTCTCGATGGCAAAAACATTGGCGAACGCACCGAGACCACGCATCGAAGACGTTCGCGGCTCAAGTGCCGTTGCAATGTGATTGACGAGCGTCTGATGTGGTACGTCGTAAAGGAGCGAAGCGTTGCGCAATCCGCTGCCACCGGCAGCCTCTGGAATTTCGATCGGGGGCGGCCGTTTAGGTGGGTTTGGTAAAGCTTCCGCACCCAACAGATTGACGCCACCTGCCGCGCCCGGGCGCTGTGCATGGGGTCCGCCCCAGACCTCCGTCGTCCAGTCGATCGGCATTCCCGAAGACGACAGCGTTGCCTCCAGAGTGACCACCATAGCCGTCCCGAAGGGCGCTGCCGCCAGTTCGTCCGCACGGCTCCACATGACCCGGATCGTTTTGGATGGAATTTCGCGGGCGAGGATCGCCGCATCGCAGGCCACGTCGTCCGCCCCGTTGTGCCCGTAGCAGCCGGCCCCTTGGACATGCTCGACAGTAATGGCGGAGACGTCGAGCTGCATCGCTTTGGCAAGCGAGTCGCGCAACGGAAACACGCCTTGCGAATGCGTCCACACCCGCAACTTGCCATTTTCGAAGTGCGCTAGAGCACAGGACGGACCTATCGAGGCGTGGGCAATGAACGGCTTGGTATAGGTTCGTTTGAAGCGTTTCGCAGCGGGCGCGTGATCGCCTTTGACGCCGCGCGTGACCGTCGCATTCAGCGAGGGTTGTGTAGCGATCCAGCCAGGGGTCGCTTGCTCCGGGCGTAACGGAACGCCGCCGGTCCATTGCAGCTGACTTGCGACCTTCTCGGCCGCAGCCACCGCTGCCTGCTCGGTTGCTGCCACCACGGCCACGAAATTTCGCAGACGCACAACCTGGATATCGGCGTGCGCCGTGACCTGTTCAGGCCCGGCAAGTTCAGCACCGGGCCAGGGTTGGCGAATGACCCGCGCGTGCAACAGCCCGTCCGGCCTCAAGTCATGAATGAACGGTCGCGCACTTCCCAATACCTTGGCCGGAAGATCGACGCGCGGTACACTCGTGCCGATATACTTGCGCAGGTGAGCCGGCTTCAGTGGCCTGCTTCCGCTGGCATTCTGCGTGAGGTCCAGCCCAGACGCCAATTGCCAGTAGTCCAAGCCGGTCGCCACACCCCAGCGATGGATGGCACCGTCGACCACGGTCAGATCAGTTTCCGCGCAGTTCAAGCGCCGCGCTGCGATACCCAGTAGCAACCCGCGCACTTCGGCTGCGACCAGCCGGATGGAGCCGCCCGAATGCTCCACCGACAAACTCCCGGCCGTGAACCCTTCTCGTGGGGTCGCCTGTGTTCGCCCCGAAACGAGCGCGATGCGCTGTGCGGTGACGTCCAATTCGTCGGCGGCGATTTGCACGAGAGCCGTCAGAATGCCCTGCCCCAGTTCGACCTTGCCCGAGGCAATGCGTATCGTCCCGGCCTTTTCAAAGCCGATCCATTGTTCCAGTCGCGGATTCTCTAGCAACCCGAGTGGCAACGCGATCGCTGTCATGTGGCTGAACTCGTCGACATGCGCGCAGCCGCACGCTGCACGGCCCTGATGATACGAGCATGTGCGCCGCAACGGCAAAGGTGCTTGTCGAGTGCCTGCACGATGTCGTCGCGCGTCGGCGTCGAGGTGCGGTCGAGCAGCGCTTTGGCCGATATCAGGATTCCTGACAGGCAATAGCCGCATTGGCCGGCCTGTTCGTCGAGAAAGGCCTGCTGCAATGGATGCGGCCGCGCGGCATCCCCAAGACCCTCGAGTGTCGTCACCGCTTTGCCGCGCAGCGCATCGATCGGTGTCGTGCAGGCATAGCTCGGTTTGCCGTCGACAAGGACCATACAGGCCCCGCAGCTTTCGGCACCGCAGCCAAATCGCGTCGCCATCAAACCCAGGTCGCCGCGTAAAGCATCGAGCAGCGACGTGTCATCCGACAGCGCAACCTCGCGCGCAGCACCATTTATCGTAAGCAGCATCGTGCGTGTCATCCTTGCCCGGTCAACCGGATCGCGGCAAAGCTGACATGAGGCCGACCTGTTGACCAGAGCATTTTCCGACTTGGTTTACCCGCGGAGCGCACGTCCGGGAGAATGCCTAAAGCACCCCCGGTTTCGCAGGTCTTGAAGGTCGCTAGTCGATATCCTCGACCTTCGCTCCTGTGCCGCCCTTCATGCGCTGGGCCAAGGCACTTTCGATAAACGGGTCGAGATCACCGTCGAGCACTGCGGCGGGGTTGCCCGACGTGGTGCCGGTACGCAGATCCTTGATGAGCTGGTACGGCTGCAGCACGTAGGAGCGGATCTGGTGGCCCCAGCCGATCGCGGTCTTATCGGACTGCTCAGCCGCCGCCTTGTCCTCACGTTTCTTCAGTTCTAGATCGTACAAGCGCGCCTTCAGCCGCTTGTAGGCGATATCCTTGTTCTGATGCTGCGAGCGCTGTTCCTGCGCAAAGATATTTATGCCTGTGGGTTTGTGGACGAGGCGAACCGCTGATTCCGTGCGGTTGACCGACTGGCCGCCGGCACCCTGTGCGCGGGCGAATGTAATCTCGACATCCGCCGGGTTGATCTCGATATCGATGGAATCGTCGATGACCGGATAGACCTGAATGCTGCAGAACGAGGTGTGCCGCCGCGCGTTGGAATCGAACGGCGAGATGCGGACGAGCCGGTGCACGCCAGCCTCGGTTTTCAGCCAACCGTAGGCGTTTTCGCCTTTCAATTCCAGCGTCGCGCCTTTGATTCCGGCCTCGTCTCCGGGCGCAAGATCGGTGAGCGTGACCTTAAAACCGTGCTGTTCGCCCCACTTGGTGTACATGCGCAGCAGCATCGAGGCCCAATCCTGGCTCTCGGTCCCTCCGGCGCCTGCGTGAACTTCCAGGAACGTGTCCATCCCGTCGGCTTCACCCGACAGCAACGCGCTGATTTCGCGCTTGCGCGCTTCGGTTGCCAGGCATGCAAGTGCGGCCTCTCCCTCGATAACGGTTGCCGCATCGCCCTCGGATTCGCCAAGTTCGATCAGCGTCATCGCATCGTCGAACTCGCTCTCGAACGACGTGAACGCGCCGAGCGATTTCTCCGTCGCCGTCCGCTCGCGCATCAACTTCTGTGCGACTTTGGGATCCGACCAGATGCTGGGATCCTCGGCGCGATTGTTCAGGTCTGCGAGGCGTTTGGCGGCTGTATCCGGGTCAAAGATACCTCCGGAGCAGGCCGAGAGATTCCCGGATGGCGTCGGCTTGGAGTTTGGCTTCGGCACGCATGGCGGATATCCGTCGTTGAGAGGCGCGGATGCTGGTGGGCATCTGGAGCGCCATTAAGAGAGGCGTGGATGCGAGTGGGCATCCGAAGCGCCATTCAAGGCGTCGCTATAGACCTCGTTGGCGGGGGAGTAAACTGCGTGTAGCACTCCACGCTATCAGCAAACCGTCACGCAACGCGCAGGGTTAGAATGGTCCAGCCCACGATGTCTTCGCGCTTTTCCAGAATGAAGCCGGCATGGCGGTAGTTGGCAAACACCTCCGCTGCCTGCCCCACCAATAAGCCCGACAGCACCAATCGCCCATTTGCCGCCAGGGCGGCTCGCAACTTCGGTGCCAACTCGATCAGCGGGCGTGCCAGGATATTGGCGATGACGAGATCAAAACGCTTGCCGTCGCGGAGTTCGGAATGGTCGAGGCCGGTTGCTGTCACGAACCGTATCCGCCGCGCCATTCTGTTGATCCGCGCGTTGCTGGCTGCCACTTCCGTGGCGATGGCGTCGATATCGCTGGCGACGACTTCAGCGTGGGGCAGCACGCGGGCCGCCGCAATTGCCAGCACGCCGGATCCGCAGCCAAGATCGAGCACACGGGTGAACTTGTGTCGGCGCGTCAGTCTGTCGATGGCCAAAAGACAGCCGAGCGTCGTCGCATGATGCGCCGTTCCAAAGGCTTCGCCAGCGTCGATTTCGATCGCGCCGGGTCCCTGAGCCACCTTGTCGCGATCATGGCTGCCGTGAATGGTGAAGCGTCCGGCGACGATCGGCGGCAAGGCCGCCTGCGAAATCGTCACCCAGTTCTCGTCGGGAATAGCCTCGACATGGGGTGCCCCGATGCCCTGCTTCCCGATCGACTCGAGAGCAGTCGCAAGCGCCTCCATGTCGGGCACTGCGTCGAAATAGGCTTCCACACGCTGTGCAGGCGGACCGTGCTCGAAGACGGTAACCGCGTGCGGTGAGGGCACGAGGATCTGCTCGAGATAACCGGCGACGGAGCGCGCCGCATCGAAGTCGACGCAGTCGATGATGATCTTGCTCTGCGTCATAGGATGATTTCGCTTCGCTGCGGTCGCGCCGTTCCCAGATCGAACTCCTGCCCCTGATGCTGTCCGGCGTCGGGCAGATTGTCCAAATAAGAATCCCATAAGTCGTCAATGCGTTTTGCCGCGTGTGTCGGCGACAGCGTCTCGAGTGTACCGTCTGGCAATTGCGTGACGATGCCGTCGTCCATCAGGCGCTTCAATGCGTCGTCGATATCGTAGTTGGCGTCGAAGCCGTAGGTCGACTTCAGATAGCGCTCGATTGCGCCGTCGATCTCGTCCAGATCGCGGATCGTAGCCTTCTGCTTCACGAGTACGCTGTACAGCAGCAACTCTTCCTTCACGTCCTCTTCGGCCGCGCGATCGGCAAGCAGTGTCAGCACGCCCCTATTATCGGCCATGGAGTGGAAGTAGAGGTTCTGCGCCATTTTCATCATGTATTTGTTGCGCTGGCCGACAAAACTGGCGACCTGACGCGCCGCGACACCACCAAACGCGACCACTGAACCCGCGATGCCGAACGGCGTCGCGGCAACGGCCAGCTTCGTCATTGCGCCAGCGATGCCCATACCCAATCCGGAACTGGCGGTCACTCCGAATTTGAGCTTGTCGGCCATCCTGAATTTGACCGTGGTATTGGGAAAAATCATCTCGAGATCGGTATGTGGAATATGCTTGAACAGCTTCAGATAGACGAAATCGGACGTCGTTCCCGGTGGCAGTGCTCTGCGCATTTTCGTCACCAGACGTTCGGCCTTGCGACGCTCGCATTTCAGTTGCGCCATCACTTCGGCGACGCGCACGTCGAACGGTTTGAGCTTGAACAGGACACACAGGCGGCGAAAGACCGGCAGCTTGAACTCTTGTTTGCGCATATAGAGCTGTTTGACGTTTCGCCGCGTTTCGGTCTGCTCCGCCAAGCCGCGGTAGAAGATCGCGACTTCCTCGAAAACCGACAGGTCCACGTTCAAATCCAAGCCGTAATGCGAGCCTTTCGACATAATCTCGATCTGACTAGCGTGGATCTCGGTGAAGTTCGCGTTGACGAGCAGCGCACGCACCTGTTCCACCAACTGCGTCTGCATGGCGATGCGCTCGTCACCCGAGAATTTGCGAGTGATCAGCAGGTCACTATCGGGGCTGAACGGCTCATACGTCTGTTCGATATCGAGCAACCGCGCGACATAGGTCTGATGCCGCCAAAAATCGAGATAGCGAAAGAACCGCCGAGCCTCCGCTGCCTCGCCCGAAGCCCAGAGGTTGTTTGCAGTCAGCCTGTCGATGAGGGCGTGACGGGTCAGCGGGAGGAATTTCTCCCGACTATCCGCTGCGCCGACAAGCACAGGCCCGGAATCACGCGCTGCAATCGACGCACCACGAGCGCCTCGTTTCACCCCTCCTCCGCCAGTCATGCCCATCCCTCGGCTTTCAGCTCATCGCGCCTCCATGCCACGGAAGATGATTGCGACCAACCGGCACAAAGCATGCAACACCGCCATGCGGGTCAAAGCGGCCAAAGTGATGGCGGAAAGCTACAAGGACGGGCCGAATGGCTTTCACAGTTCAGCGGATGGCACGAGACGCGTCGACGATGCGTCGGGCCTCATACTCGACGCCGTTGACGATCTTCAACTCCAATGCGCTGAGGCGGATAGGTTTCTCAGGTCTCGAGCGGTCCGACGCCAATACCGGCAAAGCCGCAGGCATCGTTACAGGCATCGCTACTGGGATTTCCTGCGTCACCGGTGGCGCATTGGCGTGCGACGCTTTGATCTGCGGCTCGTTCGTCGCCAGTCGCGTACTGGACACGACGCTGCCGGCTGCCGTTTCGAGGCTTGCGAATTGACCCAGATAGCCTTTGACACTTGGATAAGTGCGACCACGCTTATAGGTCGCATCAGCTTTGCTGGGGGCTTCCAGTACCTTCACATGAACGGTCGCAACTCCCGAACCGGTAAACCCGAATTTATCCGCAGCTGCCCGTGACAAATCGAGCTTGCGGTCACCCCAATATGGTCCTGCATTGTTGACACGGATCATCAAAGCTTTGCCGCTGGGGGGGTGCCACACGAGAAGCTTGGTTCCGTCGGGATAGATGGGGCTTGCGGCGTTGTCCGGCCGATCCGACCGAAAATATTCCCCAGACGAAGTGATGTTGCTGGGATTGTAGCGATCGTTCTTCGGATCGTCGTAGAACGACGCCTTCAATTTCGTGGTGACTCCGACGAGCCCACGCGTCTCGTCAAGGGTCTTGACCGTGTGACAAGTGCCATGAAAGCAGTATTGACGACCAGGGGTTTTGGCGGACGCACCGTCCGTCCCCGCGCTACTCGCCACAAGACCTGCAGCAATAGCTGCGGCGCCGATTATGCATTTTTGTTTCACTACTGGAACTCCTCGTGTCGCAGGCAGACCGTCGGGGGACGACCGTTGCGGGAACGTGTTGAGGCGGCTTTGGTTCGCCGGGTCAAAACGCCTGCGGCCCATGGCAAATGTTTTCGCCATGGTCGAGAGAGAGTTAACGATGTTGGTTAATGTCGCTGGCGACGGCTGTTGAAACTGCTCGATAAAACTCAGACGGGCTGTCGATTTGTCGCGCAATCTACGATTGAACTCAATCAGGCATGGCCCGCTTGGCTGACGAGATGGCCTGGATCGACCCCCAGCGCCAACAATGCCCGCTCGTATTTCGTCTCCAGGACGGGGTCGAAAATGATGTCGATGTCGGCGCTGGAATGAAGCCATCCGTTGGCGCGTATTTCTGCCTCGAGTTGACCGCCGGCCCAACCCGCGTACCCAAGTGCCAAAAGCGAGCGCGCTGGCCCTTTGCCCTGGGCAATCGCCGTGAGAATGTCGACTGTCGCCGTCAGACAGACCGTCGGTTCAACTTCCAGCGTCCGGTCCTTGGTCTGATAATCGGGGGTATGCAGCACGAACCCTCGGCCCGGCTCGACCGGACCGCCGAAATGTACACCCATGTCGGCCAACTCGTGCATCTCGCCATCCCCGGCAGGCAGGGTCTCGAGCTCGAGATGCTCCAGCAGCTCGGAAAACGTAATTTTATCGGCTAACTTGTTGACGATGATGCCCATTGCCGTGTCGTCAGAGTGCACGCACATATAGATCACCGTGCGCGCGAACCGCTTATCGGTCATGCCTGGCATGGCAATCAGGAATTGTCCGACCAAGCTCGACACTTCCGGAACGTGAGATTTTTTGCGTGCTGGTTTGCTCATGCTTCAGTGTACCCTTGGGCACCCCGGCTGGCCAGAGACTGTCGGTACGTTTCACGATTCACCGATCACCCTCCGCACGGTATCTGTTGTACCCCGCGCTACGCAATTCACAGGCCGGACACGTCCCGCAGCCGAACCCCCACGCATGTTTCCGGCTGCGCTCGCCGAGGTAGCAGGTATGGGTTTCGTCGATCGTCAACGCCTCGAACGGGGCGCCGCCCAGCTCGAATCCCATCTTCCACGTCGCCGCCTTGTCGCGCCACATCAACGGGGTATGAATGACGAACCGCCGGTCCATGCCCAGATTGATCGCCACCTGCAACGCCTTCAACGTGTCGTCGCGGCAATCGGGGTAACCCGAATAATCGGTTTCGCACATGCCGCCGACAAGGTGTTTCAAGCTGCGCCTGTAGGCGACTGCGGCTGCGAACTGGAAGAACAGCAGATTTCGCCCCGGCACGAACGTATTGGGAAGACCGTTGGCGTTGAAAGCGATAGCCGCATCCTGGGTCAGGGCGGTGTCGCTGATTGTGCCGAGCACACCGAGATCGAGAACATGATCGCAGCCGAGCCTGTCCGCCCAGCGCGGAAAGTCGCGTCGGATGGCCGACCGAATGGCTATCCGGCAGGTCATTTCGACACGGTGCCGCTGCCCGTAGTCGAAGCCGATCGTCTCGACGGTCTCGAACCGTTCGAGCGCCCAGGCAAGACAAACCGTCGAATCCTGCCCGCCCGACAACAGTACCAACGCTCGATCCATCATAGGGCTCAACTCAGGGCGCTTACAGCGCCGGGGCTCAACTCAGGGCGCTTACAGCGCCGGGGCTCAACTCAGGGCGCTCACAGCGCCGGGGCTCACGTGTTGTATCGCTCGACGTCGCCGGGCCGATAGTACACGAGCGACCCGTAGACCACGAGCGTCGTCACCAACAGCCCGATGGCCCAGACCAGCATCCGGCCACCGAACAGGCGGTACGTGGCAAGCGCCAGCACTCCTCCCGTCAATTGCGTCAGAAAACCGAATACCGAAGCCGTCAGTCCCGCGATATCGCGATGCGGTTCCAGCACGAAACTCGCCGAGTTCGACATGACGACGAGGAAACCCATGTTGAATAGAGTCAATTGCGCCAGAAACAGCGGCCAGGATTGAAGCCGCATGGCACTCGCGAACAGGATGCTCGTCGATACCGCAGCCAGCAGGCCCGCCGCGATCCGCGTCGCGTGCAGCACGCCATGCAACCCGATCAGCCGGTGATTGACGATCTGCCCGATGATGATGCCCACGGCCGAGACCGCGAACATTGCAGCGTAGGTCGCGCCCTCGATATCGAACTGCGACTTGAACAGGCGGGGACTGTTGGAAATGATCGACACGATCGAGAACTGCAGCACCGCCGCAGTCAGCAGAAACCGTCGCGATTGGCTGTTGGAGAATATCCTGCCGACGGCAGCGCGCAGCCGGCCTAACTCGAGTGCGCGCAAGTCGGGCTGCGGATGCGTTTCGCGAAATCCGCATGCGCCCGCCACCGCCAGTCCCAGAATCGCAACGACGATCCCGGCAAACACGGATCGCCAACTGCCGAACGACATCAACCACACGCCACTCATGGGTGCGATGATCGGACCCACGGCAAAAAAAGCGGCCGTCAAAGCCATGGCACGCGCCAGCTGTGGACCACTTTGCGTGTCGCGCAGGGCTGCGCGGCCGGTCACCACGAGGCAGGCACTGCCAAATCCCTGGATCATGCGGCCAATTTGAAGAGTTCCGATAGATCCGGCGGTCGCGCATACCAGCGTGCCGAGCATGAACAACGAAAACCCGATGGCCAGCAGAGGCCTCCGCCCGTACCGGTCCGACAGCGGGCCGCAAACCAATTGTCCGCAACCGGCCGCGATCAGAAATATCGGCACCAACGTCTGAACCCGCTCGATCGGCGTCGCCAGGTCGGTGGCGATGCCGAAGAACGCCGGCAGTAGAATGTCGTTGGCGAACGCGTTCAAGCCGAGCATCAGCCCGACGAACGGAATCAGAAATCGAGGCGAGACCAACGGCTTG
>JANYHG010000008.1 GCA_025359165.1 Hyphomicrobiaceae bacterium | reverse complement strand
CTGCGGTTCGACGCCTGCTCACATCGCCCACGTCAAAGAGCACGTGCAAAAATACGCGCCGCGCAAGTTGCCAGCGATCGCGCCCAAAATGCGTCTCTCCGGCCTCGAAGCGTTCGTGGCGGGGTGATCGGACTAAAATATTATTTTGAATACATAAAATAAGAAGTCGGGGCATGGCTGGATCGAGTTGCCCCGCCGGGATCAAAAGATCAGAAAATCTATTTGCCGATATTCACAGCAGGTACGATCCACCATTTTGAACAGCAGAAAGCAGGGAGAAGTCCTGATAATTGCTCGTCAATTCGTGGAGTCTTTCAGGGTTTTCCGTGGCCGTGATCAATGGTTGCGAGTACTTTTAGGTTGGTTCAAAAAACGGGAATGCACATATGGACAAATCAATCCCGATCTCCGACGACCTCGTTAGAGCGGCGCAGGACGCGACTGGCGAAACCGACGAGCGAGCGGCCGTAGAGCATGCGCTGCGCGACTATGTCGAAGCAAAGCGCAACAAAACTGCGATCGACGGAATGCTTAGCCTGGTGGGGCAAGTGCGCTTACGTGACGACTACGATTATAAGGCATTGAGGGTGGGCGACGGTGATCGTGATTGACAGCTCGTTGTGGATCGCAATCTATCGCGATTTGTCAGGAAAGATCGGCAACCAAGTTGCAACGCGCCTTGGCGGGGAAGCCGTGGCGATGCTGCATCCGATATCCATGGAAGTTTTGCAGGGTACCCGCGATGAGACCGAATGGTCAAAGCTCGCCCGCGAGATCAACAAGCTACCCTGCTTGAATCTACCTTCCGATGCGTGGGAGGAAGCGGCGCGGCTGTTTTTTGACCTTCGCCGCGGTGGCAGCACGATACGCAGTTCCATCGATTGTTTGATTGCTGTGAGTTGCCTCCGCGAGGATTGTACGCTTTTACACAACGATCGCGACTTCGAAGCCATCGCCGCTGTCCGCCCTTTGAAACATATCCGCCTCGACGTTACCAAGGCCTCGCCCAACCCATGACAACCTCTTCCCCATCCGGCGCAACCTTCATCAACGTTGGCGAGCGCACCAACGTCACGGGCTCGGCGAAGTTTCGCAAGTTGATCGAGGCCAACGATTATCCGGCAGCGCTCGCGGTTGCGCGTCAGCAGGTCGAAAGCGGCGCGCAGATCATCGACATCAACATGGACGAAGGCTTGCTCGACAGCGAGAAAGCCATGGTAACGTTTCTCAATCTGATCGCCTCCGAGCCGGACATTTCGCGCGTACCGGTCATGATCGACAGCTCCAAGTGGGTCGTCATCGAAGCCGGCCTGAAATGCGTGCAAGGCAAATCAATCGTCAACTCGATTTCGATGAAAGAGGGCGAAGCGCAATTTCGCGAACAGGCGACGAAATGTTTGCGTTACGGTGCCGCCGTCGTCGTCATGGCGTTCGACGAAAAAGGGCAAGCCGATACCGAGGAGCGCAAGGTCGAGATCTGCACACGGGCATACAAGATTTTGACCGAGGACGTCGGTTTTCCACCTGAGGATATCATCTTCGATCCGAACATTTTTGCCGTCGCGACCGGCATCGAAGAGCACAACAACTATGGCGTCGATTTCATCGAGGCGACGCGGGAGATCAAGCGGCGCTTTCCGCTCGTGCACATTTCCGGCGGCGTTTCCAACTTGTCGTTCAGCTTTCGTGGCAACGAGCAGGTCCGCGAAGCCATGCACTCCGTGTTTCTCTATCATGCCATCCAGGCGGGCATGGACATGGGCATCGTCAACGCGGGCCAATTGGCCGTCTATGACAATATTCCGGGCGAACTGCGCGATCTTTGCGAAGATGTCGTCCTCAATCGCCGCGCCGACAGTACCGATCGACTGCTCGAAGCGGCGGAGCGCTATAAGGCTGGCGGCGGCAAGAAAAAGGAAGCCGATCTCACATGGCGCAACGGCGATGTCGGCGCGCGTCTCAGTCACGCACTCGTGCACGGCATCACAGACTTCATCGAAACCGATACGGAAGAAGCGCGCCGGGTCGCCGATAAGCCGCTGCACGTGATCGAAGGTCCGTTGATGGCCGGCATGAACGTCGTCGGAGATCTTTTTGGTGCGGGCAAAATGTTTCTGCCGCAGGTCGTAAAAAGCGCACGCGTCATGAAGCAGGCGGTCGCCTATCTGCAGCCCTACCTCGAGGCCGAGAAGATTGCGTCGGGCGTCGCCAGCAAACCGGCCGCCGGCAAGATCGTCATGGCGACAGTCAAGGGCGATGTGCACGACATCGGCAAAAATATCGTCGGCGTCGTGCTGCAGTGTAACAATTACGAAGTCATCGACCTCGGCGTGATGGTTTCAGCGCAGAAAATTCTTGAAGTTGCCAAGCGAGAGAATGCTGACATCATCGGTCTTTCGGGCCTGATCACGCCATCGCTCGATGAGATGTGCACCGTTGCTGCCGAAATGCAGCGACAGAATTTCCATGTGCCGTTGCTGATAGGTGGTGCCACGACGAGCCGTGTGCATACGGCGGTCAAGATCGCGCCGAACTACGTGCACAATCAGGCCATCTACGTCACCGACGCCAGCCGTGCCGTCGGCGTGGTGTCGCAACTGCTGTCACCGACCGACTCGAAACCTTACGTCGCGGCCATCAGTGCCGAGTACGTCAAGATCCGTGAAAACCATTTAAAGGGTGAACACAAAAAGGTTCGGTTGCCGCTTGCGGTCGCGCGGGCGAACGCTTTCAAAATCGATTGGGCACAGGGTGTGCCGCCAGCACCGAAACTGACGGGCACGAAAGTGTTTGAGAGTTACGATCTCGGAAAGCTGGTCGATACGATCGATTGGACCCCGTTCTTTTCGACGTGGGAGCTTGCTGGACGCTATCCTGCGATCCTCAACGACAAGATCGTCGGCGTCGAGGCCACCAAGCTGTTCTGTGATGCGGAAGCTCTGCTGCGCCGGATCGTTGATGAGAAATGGCTTGTCGCCAATGCCGTCATTGGCTTTTGGCCGGCGAACAGCGTCGGCGACGATATCGCGATCTACAAGGATGCCACGCGCAAATCTGAACTGGTACGCCTCCATACGTTGCGGCAGCAGATTGCCCGCGAACACAAAGGCCCCGGCGGCCGCGAACGTGCCAACACCGCGCTGTCCGACTTCATTGCCCCGCGCGACACGGGGCTCGCCGATCACGTAGGTACGTTCGCTGTGACGACCGGCATCGGCGAGGAGGCGGCGCTGGCCAAGCACTTCAAGCCCACCGACGACTACGGACGCATCATGATGAAGGCTTTGGCCGATCGCTT
>JANYHG010000265.1 GCA_025359165.1 Hyphomicrobiaceae bacterium | reverse complement strand
CGTGCGGCATCGCCGATGTAGCTGTCGTTGGACACGACGTCGACCGTGAACGAGGCAATGTGCCGCGACGCCAGATGAGCCACCATGTCCGAGCTGTCGCTCAGACCGGGGAACCGGAAGAAGGGCGCGATGGGGCGACCGGCGGCGGCTGTCACCGCGGCAAACCCACGCTCGATCTCGTTCAGTGCCGCGTCGGACGACAATCGCCTCAAATTGAGCGGGTGCGACCAGGTGTGGGTGCCCACCGTGTGGCCCTGATCGAGTTCTTCGCGCAGTACGGTCGGATAGGCGATCGCCATCTTGCCGACCGAGAAGAACGTCGCGCGGGTACAGTGTTGCGCCAGCGTCGCCAGGATCGAGCGCGTGATCCAGGGCATCGGTCCGTCGTCGAACGTCAGCACGACTTCGTAGGGTGCCAGGAATTTTCTCTCGCTCGGCAAGTTGGTCATTTTGCCCAGCATCGGGCCGGTGGCCGCGTCGATCTCGACGACCCGGCCGACCCCGAGCTTTTCGGCATTGGCGCCGACGTCGGCGCAATCGCCTGCAGCCAGCGCCAGCGTTGGAGTACACAGAGCGATCGCTAGTGTCACGGCGAAATGGATCGGGCTTTTGAACATCGGAAAGTTTATCGCCGACTCGAACCGCCTGCACAACGCGAAACTTGCGGGAACGGTAAAAGGTGCACGAGCGCACACATAGAGCTTTTCCAGATTCATTGTCCGCACACCCTGGACAGCGGTGGACAATCCTTTAACGTTGCACCGAGCGGGCCGCCCGAGCATCCCTAACCCGGCGCAGAACCGGAGACGAGGCCGCGCCCGACAGATCGACCGACCGCACTGCGTGATCGGTCTTGTGGAAACGTATGGAGGCTTCATGACTAAACGCTTGGTAACCGCCCTGCTGGGCCTGGGTGCGCTGACGGCAGTCAGCAGCGCGACGCTCGCGCAGGACACCATAAAAATCGCCTACATCGACCCGCTCTCCGGCCCCGGCGCGACGGTCGGCGAGGTCGGACTGAAAACTTTTCAGTTTCTTGCCGACGAGTTGAACGCCAAGGGTGGCGCGGCAGGCAAAAAGTTCGAAATTCTCCCGTTCGACAACAAGACCAATCCGCAGGAAAGCCTGATCCAGGTGCAGAAGGCCGTCGATGCCGGCGCGCGCATCATCACTCAAGGCAACGGCTCGTCGGTGGCGGCCGCACTGGCCGACTGGGTCTCCAAGTACAACGATCGTAACCCCGGCAAGGAGGTGCTGTATCTCAACTATGCCGCCGTCGACCCGGTTTTGACCAACGACAAATGCACGTATGCGCACTTCCGCTGGGACGCCAACTCCGACATCAAGATGGAGGCGCTCACCAACTACATGAAGACCAAGCCCGACATCAAGAAAGTCTACCTGATCAATCAGGACTACTCGTTCGGGCAGGCCGTGCGTACCGCTGCCGTTTCGATGTTGAAGGCCAAACGCCCCGATGTGCAGATCGTCGGCGACGAATTGCATCCATTGTTGAAGGTGACCGATTTCGCGCCATACATTGCGAAAATCAAAGCCGCGGGCGCTGATACGGTGATCACCGGCAACTGGAGCCAGGACTTTGCGCTGCTGTTGAAAGCGGCCGCCGACGCAGGCCTGCAGGCCAACTGGTTCACCTATTATGCCGGCGGAACTGGCGGACCGACAGCCGTCAAGCAAACCAACCTCAACCATCGCGTCTTCGCCATCGTCGAAGGCGACGCCAACGTCGACTATGCACCGTCGCGCGCAACCGAGAAGGCCTTTCGCGACAAGTTCAACAACACCACGATATTCTATCCGCGTGCCTTCAATCAGATGCGCATGCTTGCAGCGGCCATCAACAAGGCCAACTCGACCGAGTACGCCAAAGTCGGTGCAGCCCTGGAAGACATGAAGTTCGAAGTCTTCAATGGCGGCGAAGGGTTCATGCGCAAGGACGATCATCAGTTCTTCCAGCCGATGTATGTCGCCTCGCTCGGCGATCGCTCGGCTGCAGAACCATTCGATGAAGAGGGCACGACGTGGGGTTGGCGCACGGTCGCCAAGATCGACACCAAAGACACGATGCTGCCAACCACCTGCAAAATGACGCGCCCATAACAGTCGATCCGAGGACCCCCTCCCACTTTGGCGAAGGCTAGTCTTCTACGACGTGGAGAGGGGCTTGGGGCTGGTGCTGCGCAATCGGCGTCGGCATTCGGATGCCGAACAACCTTTCATCCTGTCCCTCCTCCGTAACGGGGAGGGGTTCCACGCTGAGAAACCTTTGGCGGACTGTCTTCGCAGGAAAAGTCTCGTGGCAGAACTTGTTCTGATATCGACCCTCAATGGGGTGCTGTTCGGTCTGTTGCTGTTTTTGATGGCCAGCGGACTGACGCTGATCTTCTCCATGATGGGCGTACTCAACTTCGCGCACGCGAGCTTCTATATGCTGGGCGCTTTCGTCGGCTACCAGATCGCCCGGTGGGCCGGCTTCTGGCCGGCGTTGATCCTGGCACCGATCGTGGTCGGCCTCGCGGGGGCGGCCGTCGAGCGCTTCGGTTTGCGCAATGTGCACAAGAACGGCCACGTCGCCGAACTGCTGTTCACGTTCGGGCTGGCCTTCGTGATCGAAGAAGTCGTGCAGATCGTCTGGGGTAAGTCGCCCGTCGATTTCCGCGTGCCGACGTTGTTGGATTTTCCCGCCTTCACGATCTTCTCGACCAATTACCCCGCCTACAAGCTGTTCATGTTGGCGATCTCGATTGCCATTTTCGTGGCGCTGTTCGCAATGCTGACGCGCACGCGCATCGGGCTGATCGTGCAGGCGGCGCTCACGCATCCGCACATGGTCGCCCATCTCGGCCACAACGTCCCGCTGATCTTCATGTCGGTGTTCGGGGTCGGCGCGGCGTTGGCCGGCATTGCAGGTGTGATCGCTGGCCCGGCGCTGGTGACGCAGGCCAGCATGGCGGCACTGCTCGGTCCCATCCTGTTCGTGGTGGTCGTCGTCGGCGGGCTCGGGTCATTGCAGGGCGCGCTGGCGGCCTCGCTGCTGATCGGCTTGCTGCAAACCTTCGCGGTGTCGATGAACCTGTCGCTGTCCGACATTTTCGTGAACTCCGGCTTCAGTCCGAACCCGAAGAGCGTGCTCGGCGATCTGTGGCGCGTGACCATCGCGCAGATCGCGCCGGTGCTGCCGTATATGCTGCTTGTGCTCGTGCTGATCTTTAAGCCGACCGGCCTGTTCGGGAACCGCGAGACATGAGCGAGATCATTTCACATTCGGCAGTCGCACCGGCCACGCCGAGCGCACCGATTGCGCAGCCAAGCGCGCAGTCGGCGCTGGGACGGATCGGAAGTTACGGCCTATGGATAGGGCTTGCGGCGATCCTGCTGACGGCACCGCTGGTGTTTCGCTCCGGAACCGCGCTGACCGTCATGAGCCTGATGGGCATCATGATCATCTTTGCGCTGTCTTATAACATGCTGCTCGGCCAGACAGGGATGCTGTCGTTCGGTCACGCGGTCTACTTCGGGCTCGGGGCCTACTTCACGATCCACGCCATGAACGCGGTGATCGACTCGAAACTTGCGATACCCGTCGTCGTGATGCCGCTGATCGGCGGCGTCGCCGGTCTCGTCTTCGCGATGCTGTTCGGCTGGGTCTCGACCAAGCGCAGCGGCACGGCATTCTCCATGATCTCGCTCGGGCTGGCAGAGTTGGTCGGTTCGAGTTCGCTGATCCTGCGCTCGTTCTTCGGTGGCGAAGAGGGCGTATCGACAAACCGTGCCAAACTGCTGCGCATTTTCGACTGGAATTTCGGCCCGCAGGTGCAGGTCTATTATCTGATCGCCGGGTGGTGCCTGTTGTGCATCGTGTTGATGTACGCGCTAACCCGCACGCCGTTCGGACGCATGTGTAACGCCGTGCGCGACAACGCCGAGCGCACGCAGTTTGTCGGCTATAATCCTCGCGTCGTGCGCTATATCGCGTTCTCGCTGGCGGGCCTGTTCGCCGGCATCGCGGGCGGTCTTGCGACGATCAATTTCGAACTGGCGAACGCGGCGCTATTTGGCGCAACGCAGTCGGGGAACGTGCTGCTGGCGACCTACATCGGCGGTGCCGGTTTCTTTTTCGGCCCGATCCTGGGTGCCGTGCTGGTCACGTTCCTGCAGAACATGCTGAGCGACGTCACCGAAGTCTGGCAACTCTATTTCGGCCTGATGTTCATCGCGACGGTCATGTACGCGCCGGGAGGATTGGCAGGGTTGATCATGATGCACCGTCCGCTGTGGCGCGCGGGAGCGATCGCAAAACTTCTGCCGGGCTATCTGCTGATGATCGTTCCAGCCGCTCTGGTGGCTGTCGGTGCCATTCTGCTGATCGAGATGATCACACACCTGAGCGTCAAAGCTGCCGAAGGGCCTGTCATGAAAATGGCCGGTATCACTTTCAACGCGGCGGGCGTGCCGGCCTGGAGCCTGTGCATCGGTACGCTCGCGGCCGGTGTCTTGATCTGGCGGTTCGCTTCCGGTGTGGCGGCGCGTGGCTGGGACGACGCGCGCGCCGTCGCTCGCGAGAAAGGGCTCACGGTATGACCGCCACCACGAGTGCCGCGCCGATGAGTGCTGCCACGACCGACCGCACTGCCGTCGCGAACGCCGTACCCCCCGCGCTCGAAATCCGTGGGCTGAAAAAGAACTTCGGACCGGCGGAAATCATCCGAGGTGTCGACCTCAGCGTCGCCAGGGGCGAACGCCATGCGGTGATCGGACCGAACGGCGCGGGCAAATCGACCCTGTTCAATCTGATCAGCGGCTTGATCGTGCCCACGTCCGGCGACATTCGCTTGCATGGCGAGAGCGTCAACGGCAAGCCCGCCTATCAGATCAATCGGCGCGGGCTGTCGCGGTCGTTCCAGGTCACTAATATTTTCGCCAACATGAGCGTATGGGAAAACGTGCGTTGCGCTGTGCTGTGGCCGCGCGGCGGGCGGTATGCATTCTGGCGCGGCGTCGACAACAATGCCGATGTCGCAGCGCGCACACATCAGGTGCTGACCGAAATCAATCTGCTCTCGCGTAAAGACATCCCGGCGGGGGTTCTGACCTATGCCGAGCAGCGCGCGCTTGAAATCGGCATCACCATGGCCGGCGGCGCCGATGTGATCCTGCTCGACGAGCCCACCGCCGGCATGAGCAAGGCAGAGACCGAGCGCGCCGTCGAATTGATCCGACGCATCAGCGAAGGGCGCACGCTGTTGATCGTCGAACACGACATGAGCGTCGTCTTCGGCCTCGCCGATCGTATCTCGGTTCTGGTCTACGGCGAGATCATCGCCAGCGGAACGCCGACCGAGATCCGCAACAGCGCCAAAGTCAAAGAAGCCTACCTCGGCGAGGAAGCCCACTGATGCTGGAGGTTCGAGATCTCAACGCCTACTACGGCAAAAGTCATATCCTGCAGGGCGTCGATCTCGACGTCGCCGCCGGTGAAGTGGTGAGCCTGCTCGGCCGCAACGGCGTCGGCCGCTCGACCACCGTCAAGGCGATCATGGGCGAGGTGGCACCGATCGGCTCGGTCCGTTTCAAAAACAAAAGTATCGCGGGATTGCCGAGCTACCGTATCGCTCGCCTGGGACTCGGCTACGTGCCGGAAAACCGCGATATCTTTCCGAGTCTGACGGTGCGGCAGAACCTCTTTCTCGGCCAGAAAGACGCTGGTCGCGAAGGCCGCTGGAAGCTCGCCGACATGCTCGCCATGTTCCCCAATCTGCAACGCCGCGCTGATACCGCAGCTGGCGTGCTCTCGGGTGGCGAAAAGCAGATGCTGACCATGTGCCGGACGCTGATGGGCGACCCGGAACTGATCATGATCGACGAGCCGACCGAGGGGTTGGCACCGCTGATCGTCAAACAGGTGGGCGAGCTGATATCCGAAATCGCACGGCGCGGTGTCGCCATTCTGCTGGTTGAGCAGAAGCTTTCCATCGCACTGGATATTTCGAACCGTGTCTATGTGATGGGCCACGGCAAAATCGTTTTCGAAGGCACACCCGCCGACCTCAAGGCCAACGAGGCGATCCGGCGCGAGTGGTTGGAAGTCTGAGGAGGTATCGATTGCGATCAATCGCTGAGTGCGCTATCAAAGCCATCAGCAGCACCCATAGCTCAGCTGGATAGAGCGTTGCCCTCCGAAGGCAAAGGTCGTAGGTTCGACTCCTACTGGGTGCGCCATCAAGTTGATATCAGGTTGATTGCTTGCTGCCCGCGGGACGCCCTGCAAGGCTACCATCCCTATAACCGTGAAATCGAGACGGTAGCTCTCCCCGCGAGCGGTGCATATGTGGATCATTGGCACCAACGGTCGGAGCGACCTCGTCAAAGGACAAGAGCGCTACTTCCTTCTCGACCACGCAAGAGCATTCGTGGCCGCCACTGGCACGTGGCCCCCGCCACTTCGCGCCGCGTTTCCAAGCCGTTCAGCGATACCTGGCTACAGTCGCTGCTCCTAGCATGAAGTCGCTACAGCAGATCGGGGCTCTTTACGAGGAGATAGACGGTGGCTTCGACGCTGAACGCGATGATGCGTTGGCCACCGGAAACGAAGTTGTGGCTTAACGGATCGAGCAGAAGCAACTCCTCAATGATCAAGCCTACTTCGTGCTCTGCTGGGGTGAGCTCGAAACACAGATAGACGATGCCTGCCGTACTGCGATCCGGAAGCGGAAGGCAAGCAAGAGCTACGACCGCGCTTGGCGACCGATCCGCTATCAGCGAGGGCTTGAGCCGGAGTCATTCGGCGATCGGTATTCGAGGTCACTGAGTTGCGGCAAGAATGACCGCGACGGTCTCGTCGGGCTTGTCCCATGCAGGGAAGTGGCCGCTGGATTCGAACCAGTGCAAATCTGCCGATGGGAAAGCCGCTTTGGCACGCGTCGCCTGGCGGGGCAGGCAAAGCCGATCCTGCCTGCCCCATCCGATCACGACGCGACCGGTGGATTGCGCGGCTGGCCCAGTCTGCTCGGGGCCT
>JANYHG010000243.1 GCA_025359165.1 Hyphomicrobiaceae bacterium | reverse complement strand
CGTGCCGGGATCAACCCAGCCGATTAGAACATAATACTGAGCAGACGTAATTCAGGCCCGGGTGGGGGCTCGGGTACATTCAAGTGTCCAAGGAGGACGCAATGCGTGATGTGGCAGCAGTGACGGGTAAAGTGATGACGGCCAAAGTGATGCGCGCAATGGACGAGGTAGAGGCCCGGCGCCGCAATGCTCTCTCGGCGACCAAGCCTGGTTTCAGTCTGCAAGTCGGCGATATGGTCACTGTCGTCGATACGTTGGATCAGGGATCGTCGTTCCTGGTGGAGTTCACCAAGGGTACAAAAGTTAAGAAAGACAGCTGCGATTGGATGGGCGTGCTGGCCGCGTCCGAGATCGAAGTCGTCGGTGTCGACGCCAAGTTTTGATCCGTGCGGTTGCTGGTAGGCAACCGGAGCACAAACAAACAGTGCGGTTGCTGGTAGGCAACCGGAGCACAACTAAAATGCCGACGCGCCGGTGGCGCGTCGCTTTCATCTGGAAGACGCTCGATCGGGAAGTACTGCTGTATGCTGGAAATTAAAAATCTGCACGCCAAGATCGCCGAGAACGGCACCGAGATTCTCAAGGGGATCACGCTGACGGTGCCCAAGGGCGAGGTGCACGCCATCATGGGCCCGAACGGTTCGGGCAAGTCGACGCTCGCCTATGTGTTGGCCGGTCGCAGCGACTACGAAGTGACCAGTGGTGACATCCTCTGGAATGGTGAGAGCATCCTCGAACTGTCACCGGACGAGCGGGCGGCGGCAGGTGTGTTCCTGGCCTTTCAGTATCCCATGGAGATTCCCGGCGTCTCGACCATGACGTTCTTGCGCACCAGCGTGAACGCCACGCGCAAGAAACGCGGCCAGAAGGAATATTCGACGCCCGAGTTCATGAAAATCGCGCGTGCGGCTGCGCTGCACCTGGGCGTCAAGGATGACATGCTCAAACGTGCGCTCAACGTCGGTTTCTCCGGCGGCGAGAAGAAGCGCATGGAGGTGCTGCAGATGGCGCTGCTCGAACCGACCTTATGCGTCCTCGACGAGACCGATAGTGGCCTCGATATCGATGCGATCAAGATCGTCTCCGAAGGTGCCAACAAGTTGCGCGGACCAGACAAGGCTATGCTCGTGATCACGCATTACCAGCGCCTGCTGAACTACATCACGCCCGACAAGGTGCACGTCCTCGCGCATGGTCGGATACACAAGACCGGTGGCAAGGAGCTCGCGCTGGAATTGGAAAAAACTGGATATGCCGAGTTCACCGGCAAGGCCGCGTAGGGCGAGTGGATTCGAGCCTTCGTAGTTTGGATCAGCGCCTTCGGCGCTCTCGAACTTTTTTGCGCAAGACCTGTTGGGTCACGGCCTTACGGCCTGACCAACCTACAAGCAATCTGAGACATCCATGACAGTCGCCATAATCAAAACCAAAGCGGAGCAGGCGTTAGCTACCGATTTCGCAAGTCGCCGGAGCCGATTGCCGGGTACCGCGGCAAACGCGAAAATGCGTAGCGAAGCCATGGCCGCGTTCGAGCGCGCGGGCCTGCCGCATCGGCGTGTCGAAGCGTGGAAATACACCGATCTTCGCGCCGCCTTGAAGGAAATTTCTCCGTTCGCTGCCGGAGAAGTCTCGGACTTGAGCGAAGCCGATTTGCAACTGGCACTCGGCGCGTTCGCATCCATCGCGGCTGACCGGCTTGTATTCGTCAACGGCCACTATGTCCCGGCCTTGTCGACGTCCGCGCCGCAGATCAATCTTTTCACACTCGGTGAAGTGCTCGGCTCCGGCGGCACGCTCGCCCCGTTGTCGACCGACGAAGCGATGGTATCGCTCAATGGCGCTCTCGTCACCGACGGTGCAATCATCGACATCGCCGCAGGCGCAACGCTCACCAAGCCCATCTTGGTCATCGCCGCAGCAACTGGTGCGAAGCCTAGCCTCACCGCGCTTCGCCACATGATCAAGCTCGGCGCAGGCGCTGCGGCGACCGTCATCGAAGTGCATGTCGCGCTCGACGGTGCGCTGGCCTCGCAGTCGAATTCGGTGCTCGAAATCTCGACCGGCGACAAAGCGCGACTGACCCACTTCCTGATCGGTCTCGAAGGACCGGCGGCCACCCATATCCAAACCATCGCAGCGACGATCGGCGCGGACGCGACCCTCAACTCTTTCCAGCTGACCGTCGGCACCGGCCTCGCGCGCAATCAGGCATTCGTGCGCTTCGCCGGCGAACGCTCCAAGCTCGACATCTCCGGCCTCATGCTGGCGCGTGGACGTGAGCACATCGACACCACGCTCGTCATCGATCACGCCGTGCCCCATTGCGAGAGCCGCGAACTGTTCAAGACCGTGCTCGACGACACCGCGCGCGCGGTGTTCCAAGGCAAGGTCATCGTGCGTCCCGACGCGCAGAAGACCGACGGCAAGCAGATGGCCAAGGCGCTGATGCTGTCGGAAGCCTGCGAGTTCGACAGCAAGCCCGAGCTCGAAATATACGCCGACGACGTCGTCTGCGGTCACGGTGCCACAGTTGCCGAAATCGATCCCGCCATGATGTTCTATCTGCGCTCGCGCGGCATCCCCGAGGATCAGGCGCGCGCCATGCTGATCGAGAGCTTCGTCGGCGAAGCGCTCGACAAGATCGACGATGAGGGTTTGCGCGAACTGCTGAGCGGCATCGCGCGCGATTGGCTCTCGAAAGGGCACGCCTGATATGACCATCCAATCACAATCCATCCGTCCCGCCTACGACGTCGCTGCGATCCGGGCAGAATTCCCGATCCTGTTCCGTGAGGTCTACGGCAAGCCACTGGTCTATCTCGACAGTGCCGCCAGCGCGCAGAAGCCACGCGCGGTGCTGGAAGCCATCGATCACGCCTACAAGATGGAATATGCCAACGTCCACCGGGGGCTGCATTATCTGTCCAATACGGCGACCGCGAAATTCGAGGATGCGCGCGAAATGGTGCGCCGCTTTCTGAATGCGCCGACAGTCGAGGAGATCATTTTCACCCGCTCGTCGACGGAAGCGATCAATCTCGTCGCCGCGTCGTACGGCGGTATGGTGTTGGGCGAAGGTGACGAGATCGTGCTTTCGATCATGGAACACCACTCCAACATCGTGCCGTGGCACTTCCATCGCGAGCGGCGTGGTGTCGTGCTGAAGTGGGCCCCGATTTCAGACACTGGCGAATTTCTCATCGACGAGTTCGAAGCGCTGCTGACGCCGAAGACGAAGCTGGTCGCGTTGACGCAGATGTCGAACGTGCTCGGTACCGTCGTGCCGATGAAGGAAGTCATCGCGCTGGCGCACGCGCGGGGCATTCCGGTGCTGGTCGACGGTAGCCAGGCGGCTGTGCATTCGACGGTCGACGTGCAGGATCTCGACGCCGACTTCTACGTCTTTACAGGCCACAAGACCTATGGTCCCTCGGGGATCGGCGTGCTCTACGCCAAGCGCAAGCATCTCGACGCCATGCCGCCCTACATGGGCGGTGGTGAAATGATCGCCAGTGTGCACACCGACGCCGTCGCCTACGCTGAGCCGCCGCATCGCTTCGAGGCCGGCACGCCCCCCATCGTACAAGCCATCGGTCTTGGCGCAGCGCTCGGCTACATGATGCAGCTCGGTCGTGAGAATATCGCCGCTCACGAGGCTGACGTCGGCGCCTACGCCCACGCCCGGCTCGGCGAGTTCAACTGGCTCAAGATCCACGGTCGCGCCCCGGGCAAAGGGGCCATCGTCACGTTTTCAGTCGACGGCCTGCACCCGCATGATATCTCGACGATCGTCGATCGCTCCGGCGTAGCCGTTCGTGCCGGCCACCACTGCGCGCAGCCGTTGATGGAGCGGCTTGGTGTTACGGCCACATGCCGCGCGTCGTTCGCCATGTACTCGACGCGGGGCGAGGTCGACGCGTTGGCCGAGGCGTTGATCAAGGCACACGACTTCTTCGCCTGACGAGACGGACTGGACGTGACTTTTTTGCCTGAGGCCCCACATGAGTGTAAGTGTGCAGCCGCAGGTGTGGAGTAAGGCAGCGATGGACGGCAAGATCGACGATAAGCCCGGGGTGTCAGCCACAGCGTCTGCGGCGGAGCATCCCGACGTGGTCGTCGGCACGCCAGTGCCTGGGTCTCAACTCTCGGCCGAGGTTCTCGAGCAACTAACCGCCGACATCGTCGGCGCGCTCAAGACCGTGTACGATCCCGAGATCCCCGCAGACGTCTACGAATTGGGCCTCATCTACCGCATCGACATCGCCGACGATCGCATGGTGACTGTCGACATGACCTTGACCGCGCCGGGTTGCCCGGTCGCCGGCGAGATGCCGATCTGGGTCGAGAATGCCGTAAGCTCCGTGCCCGGCGTGCAATCGTGCACGGTCAATCTCACCTTCGACCCGCCCTGGGACAAGGATCGCATGAGCGAAGAAGCCAAGATGGCCGTCGGCATGTTCTGATCTGTCGGACTGCGCAAGGGCGCGGGGGTGCCGAGCCCGCACGACGCTTTGGGTCCGGTCGAGCACAAACACCATCGTCCACACCGGCCTCGACCGTGTGGATTTACCAGTTCCAATCGCAAATCTTGCCCCCAAAACAGGGGCGGGACGTGATGCTCGCGTGATCGAAAAATGATGCCTGAGCATCACGTCCCAATTTGCCGCCGGGGGATCGCTCGAACCGCGCATGTTGATCAAACACCGCGTTGTTGGGGGCACGATCGTCCGCCAGTTCGAGCCAGGTGCCGTGCGTGACCTCGCACCATCGGACCGGCTTTATATTCGTAGCGGCTGCTTCCGCTTCAAGCTTGCACCCAAAACTTCCGCCACGGCACCTTCGGAATTCTCTTCCTTGTACGCCGTCGCTCGGACCTTCTGCAGTCCTCGCACCGTTACGACACGGCTCCCGGTCGGGGGTCGTGAACGCTCACAAGCCGCCCCCCTGATGACCATGGGATGCAGAAACGAATAGCACAACTCGCGACAGCCTGCACGCGTAAGCTGCGGAAATGGCTAACGACGATACGCCGTGTGGCGCAAGAGCGGAGCGTATCAGGTTCGACCCAACCGCGCGCCTCTTACCCGCTGAGCTTCGCCACAATTGCCGCGAGGGCGTCGCTGGCTTTGCTGCCGTCCGGGCCACCCGCTTGCGCCATGTCGGGGCGGCCGCCGCCACCTTTGCCGCCGAGCGCTTCCGCACCGACCTTGACGAAATCAACGGCGCTATGTGTCTTCAGCAAGTCCTCGGTCACGCCCACCGCGAGCGCGGCCTTGCCGTCCTCGGTCACGCCGACGATAGCGACGATGCCTGAGCCGACGTGCTTTTTGCCCTCGTCGACCAACGTGCGCAGATCCTTGGGATTGAGCCCCTGTACCGTGCGCGCCAGCAGTTTGACCGCACCGATCGTCGTGATGTCCGAGCCCGCAGTCGTGCCGGCACCCGCTGCGGCAGCACCCGCGCCACCGCCGAGCGCCAGCGCGCGTTTGGCGTCTGTCAGCTGCTTCTCCAACGACTTGCGCTCGTCGATCAGCGCCTTGACGCGCTCGACGACGTCGCCCTGCGAAGTGCGCAGCGCGGCAGCCAGTTCCTTGACGCGGGCATCCTGCTCGGTGAGGTAAGCGCGTGCGGCGTCCGCCGTCAGGGCCTCGATGCGTCGCACGCCGGCCGAGGTGCCGCTCTCGCCGACGATGCGGACGAGGCCGATGTCGCCTGTGCGCGCAACATGTGTGCCGCCGCAGAGTTCGACCGACCACGGCTTGTTGGCCTTCGCGCCATCGGTGCCGGTGCCCATGAACACCACGCGCACTTCGTCGCCGTACTTCTCGCCGAACAGTGCCATCGCCCCGGTCTGCCGAGCATCGTCGATACCCATGACGCGCGTTTCGACGTTGGAGTTCTGCAAAATGTAGTGGTTGGCGAGCGCTTCGGCGGCGCTCAGTTCTTCCGGCGTCATCGGCTTTTGATGCGACACGTCGAACCGCAGACGCTCGTGCGTGACCAGCGAGCCTTTCTGCTGCACATGTTCGCCCAGCACCTGGCGCAGCGCCTCGTGGATCAAATGCGTGGCGGAGTGATTGGCCCGCGTGGCCGTACGGCGCCCATGATCGACCGTCAGCGCGACATGGTCGCCCGACTTGAAGCTGCCGGCCTCTACGACGCCCTCGTGCACGAACAGATCGCCAAGTTTTTTCTGCGTGCCGCTGACCCGGAACAGCGCACCTTTGCTGCCCGAGATCACGCCGGTATCGCCGGCCTGTCCGCCGCTCTCGCCATAAAACGGCGTCTGGTTGGTAACGATGACGGCAGCGTCGCCCTTGGCCAGGGATTTGACCGGCTTGCCGTCCTTGACCAGCGCGCGGATTTCGCCTTCAGCGCGCTCGGTTTCGTAGCCGAGAAATTCGCTTGCGCCAGCCTTGTCCTTGATCTCGAACCAGACGTTCTCCGTGCCCGCCTCGCCCGACCCTTTCCATGATTTGCGCGCTTCGGCTTTCTGCGCCTCCATGGCGGCGGCGAAGGCTTTGGTGTCGACTGAAATGCCGCGATTGCGCAGCGCGTCTTCTGTCAAATCGAGCGGGAAGCCATAGGTGTCATACAACTTGAACGCCACGTCGCCAGCGAACACGTCGCCTTTGCGCAGGGTCGTCGAGGCTTCGTCGAGCAGGCCGAGGCCGCGCTCGAGCGTCTTGCGGAAGCGCGTTTCTTCCAGCTGCAGCGTCTCGGTGATCATCGGCTGCGCCCGCACCAACTCCGGATAGGTGCTGCCCATCTGATTGACCAGCGCAGGCACCAGCTTGTGCATGAGCGGCTCTTTGGCTCCCAACAGATGCGCATGGCGCATGGCGCGACGCATGATGCGGCGGGCGACGTAGCCGCGCCCCTCGTTCGACGGCAACACGCCTTCCGCGATCAGGAACGAAGCTGCCCGCAAATGGTCGGCGATAACGCGATGGCTCGGTGCCTGATCGCCCTTCGCGGCAACCCCGGTCGCCGCGACCGAGGCTTCGATCAGCGCGCGAAACAGGTCGGTTTCGAAGATCGAATGCACGCCTTGCAGGATCGCCGACATGCGTTCGAGGCCCATGCCGGTATCGATCGACGGCTTCGGCAGGTCGCTGCGTTGGCCCGGCCCCTGCTGGTCGAACTGCATGAACACGAGGTTCCAGAACTCCAGGAAGCGGTCGCCGTCGGCGTCGGCGCTGCCGGGAGGGCCACCCTGAACTTTGTCGCCTTGATCGATGAAGATTTCCGAGCACGGCCCGCAAGGTCCGGTATCGCCTGCCGACCAGAAATTGTCCGACGTCGAGATGCGGATGATCTTGTCGTCTTTCAGTCCGGCGATCTTTTTCCACAGCGTCGCCGCTTCTTCGTCGTCGGAGTAGACGGTGATCAGCAGCTTGTCCTTCTTCAGCCCGAACTCCTTGGTGACGAGATTCCAGGCGTGCGTGATGGCCTGCTCTTTGAAGTAGTCGCCGAAGGAGAAGTTGCCGAGCATCTCGAAGAACGTGCAGTGGCGTGCGGTGTAGCCGACGTTGTCGAGGTCGTTGTGTTTGCCACCGGCGCGCAGGCATTTCTGCGCCGTGGTCGCCTTTTTGTAACTGCGCGTCTCCTGGCCGGTGAACAAATTCTTGAACTGCACCATGCCGGCGCTGGTGAACATCAAGGTCGGGTCGTTGTGCGGAACCAGCGAGGCCGACGGCACGTGCTCATGACCGTTCTTCTTGAAGTAGTCGGTGAACGTCGAGCGGATCTGATTGACGCTGGCCATGGGGGACTTCCATATCTCTGGGCGTGCGGACGTGCGGGCAGACACACGACATCTGTGCCGCCAGCGAACGCCCGATCTGGTTCGTCGACCTAGGTAATGCGCCGCCGATCACTTGTCCACCAACGCCGTACCGGCTGCCTGACGCGCGTCGAGTCCCGACAAAAAAACGGCCCGAATCGATCGGGCCGTCCGTGGGTTGGGTGACGCTGTAGCGGTGCCGCACCGAGCCTGCAGATATCTTGGACGATTATCGCGAGACGCTCTTTTCGAACTGGCGCAGGACCACGTTGCCGCGCGTCACGGCATCGTCCAGAGCCTGTTTGGCGGTCTTTTTGCCGCTGAGGGCGGACTCGAATTCTTCAGCCCACATATCACGCAACTGCACCATGTTGCCCAAGCGCAGCCCGCGCGAGTTTTCGGTCGGCTCCTTGTTGGTCAGTTCCTGCAGCGGCGTTTCGAGGTAGGGCGCGTCCTTGTAGAAGCCCGAGGCCTTCACCTGCGCGTAGGCCGCCTTGGTGATCGGCAGATAGCCTGACTTGGTGTGCAGGCCCGCCTGACGATCGGTGTCGGACAGGAACGTGAAGAATTTAGCGACGCCTTTGTACTCTTCGGCTTTCTTGCCACCCATCACCCACAGCGACGCGCCACCAATGATCGAGTTCTGCGGTGCACCGGCTACATCGGGATAATAAGGCATCGGCGCGTTGCCGAAGTCGAACTTGGCGTTGGCGCGCACCGCTGCGAAGAATGCCGAAGACGTCATGAAGATCGGACATTCGCCAGAGGAGAAGCGACCCTCGCCAGTATTGGTGCGGCCGGAGTAGTCGTAGGTTTTGTCCTTCTGCAACTCGACCAGCGTCTCGAGATGTTTGACGTGCAGCGCGTCGTTGAACTTCAACTCGGTCTCGAAGCCGTCCATGCCGTTCGCCTTCGTGGAGAGTGGCAGATTGTGCCACGCCGAGAGTTGCTCGACATTCAGCCACGTGACCCAAGCTGTCGAAAACCCACAGTTCGGGAAGCCGGCAGCTTTCAGCTTTTTTGCGGCCTCGAACACTTCGGGCCACGTTTTCGGCGGAGCATCCGGGTTGAGCCCGGCCTTCTTGAAGCCGTCCTTGTTGTACCACATCACCGCGCTCGACGAGTTGAACGGGAACGACAGCATCTCGCCTTTGGTGGTCGAATAGTAACCGGTGATCGCCGGTAGATAGTTGGCGGCATCGAAGGCCTCGCCGGCTTCCTTCATCATCGCCTGCACCGGCTTGATAGCGCCGCCTGCGCTCATCATCGTGGCGGTGCCGACTTCGAACACCTGCAGGATGTGTGGTGCGCCGCCCGCGCGGAACGCCGCAATGCCGGCGTTCATCGTGTCGGCGTAGCTGCCCTTGAACGCGGGCACTACCTTGTAGTCCTTCTGCGACGTGTTGAAATCTTCGGCCAGTTTGTTGATCACGTCGTTGTTGGGGCCCGTCATCGCGTGCCACCACTGGATCTCGGTTTGCGCACGCGCCGCCGTTGCCGACGCGGCGATTGCGATGGCGGCTACGGCTAGTTTGAATGCCTTGGACATAAAGGTTCCTCCGGTCGTTTCGCTGTTGGATCAGCGTTCGGTTATTGCGGGACTGTGAAAGAGCGGTGACAGGTCGCGCCTCCCCATTTTTTCAGATAAAAAACTGAGGGTTTGGGAGCTGCGCTCCCAAATGGGTCGTAGGGCGATAGCCCTACGCGCGCAGCGCTCTCATGCGCACAGTTTCGCCTTCGCTTCTTTGTACTCTTTTTCGAGCCGCGCGATCTGATCGGCGACAGGCTCAATTTTCTTGACCGATCCGACGCCTTGACCCGAGCCCCAGATATCCTTCCAAGCCTTGGCGGGTCGGTTGGAGCCGAAGTC
>JANYHG010000235.1 GCA_025359165.1 Hyphomicrobiaceae bacterium | reverse complement strand
CGCCCCCGCTGCTGCCGAAGCACCTGCCGAAAAAGCCCCGGCTCCAGTGACGGGCAACGACGAACCTAGCTCGTCGTAAGTCTTTCGCCTGCGTGCGCCGAGTGATCGCCCCTGATGACACTGCGTCCTAATCGCTGTGTCGTCAGGGGTTTTTCGTTCTTGAGCATCGCGCTGCAAATTCGAAAAGCTGAACGGCAATCGACGATTTGACACGCCGTCTTTTGTCTCGAACATTACGTCACGGCTGAGCGGGGCACATCATGGCAATTGAACAACTTGATCACAGTGGTGTCCGCGATCTTCAGCGCGATCGCGTCCATTTCCTCCTGCTCAACATCGGCCACTATCTCGATCACCTGTTTACGCTCGTCATCGCCACGGTTGCGGTCACGTCGTTGAAGGTCGAGTGGGGGATGACCTACGATCAGATTCTGCCTTACGCCGCACCGGGATTTTTCGCGTTCGGATTGTTCTCGCTGCCAGCCGGCTGGCTTGCCGACAAGTGGAGCCGGGAAGGCATGATTGCCGTATTTTTCGTCGGCATCGGCATCGCATCCATTGTGACCGCAATGGCGCAGTCGCCGCTGCAGTTGGGCTTGGCGCTCTTCATCGTCGGAATTTTTGCCGCCATCTATCATCCCGTCGGATTGGCGATCGTCACCGAGCGCTGGAAAAACACCGGGATGCGCATCGCCGTCAACGGCGTCTGGGGCAATCTCGGTGTCGGCAGTGCGGCGCTGATTACAGGATATTTCATCGACCACGGCGGATGGCGCCTGGCATTCATCGCGCCCGGATTGGTGTCGATCGGCATCGGTGTTATTTACGCGGCCGTTTTTTGGCGCGAGATCAGCGCGTCGGGACGCGTCGGCGCACGTAGCAGCGTGGCGGGTTCCGCAGCACCCTCCACGCCTGACTATAAAGCGCTGATTCGCCGCATCACGGTTATCGTGTTTGCGACCACGGCTGTGTCCAGCATCATTTTTCAATCCACCACCTTCGCGCTGCCGAAAGTGTTCGACGAGCGCCTGCGCGGCTTGGCATCGACCGCAACGGGGGTCGGTCAACTCGCGTTCACGGTCTTCGCCGTCGCATCGATCGGCCAACTGATCGTCGGTTACTATCTCGATCGCGTCGGGCCGCGCATCGTGTTCATGACCGTCGCGGCGGTGCAGATGGTCTTCTTCGCCGTCATGCCGGGTCTGATCGACGGCCCGGCACTGCTGTGCGCGTTGATCTTCATGCTCGCCGCCTTCGGCCAGATCCCGATCAACGACTATATGATCAGCCGCATGGCGCAGGGTGAATTCCGCGCGCGCGTCTATGGCGTACGCTATGTCGTCAGTTTCACGGCACTGGCGGCGACGTTGCCGCTGATCAAGTTCGTCTATGCGACGTGGGGTTTCGACACGTTGTTCCGTATTCTGGCGGTTTCGGCAGCTGTTATCTTGGCTGTGGTTTCGCAACTTCCCGCACGGATGCCACAACCGAACGCCCAGCCTGCGACCACATGACATCGAGCCTGTGGCAAACGCAGCGCGTTTGACGTCAAACTTGCGCGCTGGGGCTTCCGAATCCGAGGCTACTCTTGTATGGCCCATGCCGATCTGGCTTATCTGGATACCGACCGAGCGAATCGCCGAGCCGGCTGCGCGAGGCGTATGGGGGAAGTCCTTGGAAAATTATCTCGCCGATACGATGCGCACATACGACGATGCACCGCACTCGGATTTGCTGCTCGAAGACCGGCCCAAGCCACGGCCTGTCGCCAATCCGCTCAAGGATGAGGCGCGTCGCTGGGCGCGGCATTGCGCGCAGTTTCGCGCATCTGATCATGCTCGCGCCTATGGCCAGATCGCCAGCACCGTGCTGCCGCTGATCGTCCTGACCACGCTTATGTTTCTGACTGTCGCGCACGCCTACTGGCTGACGCTGCTGATGGCGATCCCGGCGGGCGGATTGCTCGTGCGCATGTTCATTATCCAACACGATTGCGGTCACGGCTCGTTTTTCTCGTCGCCTCGCATGAACACGGCGGTAGGGCGCGTCATGAGCGTGTTTACGCTGGCACCCTATAGTCTCTGGCGGCGCGAGCATGCGTTGCACCACACAGGTTCTGGCAATCTCGACAAGCGTGGCGTCGGTGACATCGATACAAAAACGGTTGCCGAATATCTCGCTAGCTCACGCTTCGAGCGCTGGCGTTATCGTCTCTATCGTCATCCGCTGTTTCTGTTCGGCTTCGGCGTGCCGTTCTATTTCTTGATCCTGCAGCGCTCGCCTTGGCTGCACGGTCTGAAAGCGGCCGAGGCCTGGCGGAGCGTCATGGCCCTCAACGTCGCAATCGTCGCGATTTATGGCCTGCTCGGTTGGGTCCTCGGATACGTCGCAGTCGCCATGGTCTTGATTCCGATGTTGCACGTCGCGGCGGCTGTCGGCGGCTGGCTGTTCTTTATCCAGCATCAATTCGATGAAACCGAATGGTATAAGCCGGAAGAATGGGACATGCAGATTGCAGCCGTTCATGGCAGCTCCTACTATGTCCTGCCGAAGGTTCTGCAATGGATCACGGGCAACATAGGCTTGCATCACATCCATCATCTCAACAGCATGGTGCCGAACTACCGGCTGCAGGAATGCCTCGACGCTTTGCCGGAGTTGGCGGAAGTCAATCGTCTGACACTGCGCGACAGCTTGAAATGTGTGAGTCTGACACTTTGGGATGAGAAAAATCGTCGCCTCGTCGGATATCGCGAAGCGCTCGCCTCGGCGTAAAACGACCCAACTGGATTTGCAAAAAGCGCAGCCACCGAAGCTGCGTTGTTTTCATGCGTCAAGCACTTTCAGTCGGGGGCGAAGCGGCTTGCATCACCGCGCACTTCATGACGAAGTGCGCAACCAGATGGGATTGCCGCCGAGCGTTTTTGCGAACTCAGTGTGCGCCGCTTGGTCTTCTGCGCTGAGCCGCGACGCCAAAGCGCGCGGTCGTACCTGCGGTGCACGCTTCCCGGCGGCCGCGTTGACGTTGTTCCCCGAACGTCCCGCCACCGGTGCCGCACCGAGAACGAGTGACGCCTGCCGCTCACCCAACAGCTCCACGTACACTTCAGCAAGCAGCAACGAGTCGACGATGGCACCGTGTTTGGTACGCTTCGAGGTGTCCACACCGTAGCGCTTGCACAACGCGTCCAGCGAATTGGGTCCGGCTGGGTGCTTGCGCCGCGCCAACTGCAAAGTGTCGACGACGCGGCTCATCTCGATCGTCGTCATTTTCAGGCGGTCGAGCTCCATATTGATGAAGCCGATATCGAAGCTGGCGTTGTGAATGACCAGCGGCGCGTCGCCAATGAATTCGAGAAAGTCGCGCGCCACCGCTTTGAACAGCAGCTTGTCCTTGAGAAAGCTGGTTTTAATGCCGTGTACGCGCTCGGCATCCGCATGCACGTCGCGCGTTTCCGGATTGATGAAGCGGTGAAATTCGACGCCGGTCGGCACCCGATTGACGATCTCCACGCAGCCGATTTCGATCAGTCGATCGCCGCGCGCCGCATCGAGGCCGGTGGTTTCCGTGTCGAGAACGATTTCGCGCAGCATCTGTGCCCCCCGGCCGATCGCACGTTATGCGTGCCCTACTCTGCTGCCGGCTTCCAAAAGCGATCGAACGCCACGGCAGGCCGCATCCCCGACTTCAAGTCCTGCAGCACTATATCGACTTGGCTGGCCGTAAACGCGAGCGTCCCTCCCGTATCCACAACAAACGATGCCGCCGAGCGCTTCTTCGCATCCGGCCATTGCCGCGACAGGATCTGCGCAAGCTTTTCCTCGGTCATGCCCGGTCGCTCCAGCACGCGTTGTTTTTGCAGCTGCGCCGGCGCACTAACGACCACAGTCGCGTCGACCGCCCGGTCCCCGCCCGTTTCGAACAGCAGCGGTATCTCCAGCACCGCTGCCCATGCCCCCGCAGTATGCGCCGCGACGAGAAACTCGCGCTCCACTGCCCGCACGAGCGGATGCACAATGGCCTCCAATTTTTTGAACCCGGATGGATCGGCCAGCAACTGCGTCGCGAGCTTCTGGCGGTCGACGCCGTCGACGCTCGTTGTGCCCGGAAAGGCCGCCTCGATCGGCGCGGTCGCGCGGCCGCTGTAGAGCTTGTGCACTTCGGCATCGGCATCGCAGACCGGCAGCTCGCGCGTGCGCAGCATGCTCGCCACCGCCGATTTGCCCATGCCGATCGATCCCGTCAGTCCGATAATCAGCATCTCTATCGTCTTCCTCGCCCTTAAACCGCCAGCACGCCACGCCCGCGCAACTCCGCGAGCAATGGGATCAGCGGTAGCCCGATGATGGTGAAATAATCGCCTGCGATGCATTCAAACAGCTGTGCCCCGAGCCCTTCGAGCGCATACCCGCCCACTGTCTCCGTCACGATGCCGCCCGCTGCCACCAGATAGGCGTCGAGAAATGCATCGCTGAACGACCGCATCTCGAGTTCGGCGATGCTCACGTGATGCCACACGATCACGCCATTTTGCGCCAGCACGACAGCCGTCGGTAGCGTATGCATACGGCCCCGCAGGTGGCACAACTGCGCCCGCGCCGTCGCGCGATCATCCGGCTTGCCGAAGATTTGTCCATCGAGCGCCAGCACCTGATCAGCGCCGATCACCAAGGCATCAGAATGGTTGCCACTGACGTTCAGAGCTTTGAGTTCTGCCAACCGCAGTGCCACCTCGGCCGGGAGCATGTGCGGCGCCTCACGCATCATCCGCGCCCGCGCCGCCGGCTCGTCCACGACGGCGGGGACCACCGAAACGGAAACGCCTGCATTTTCCAGCATCTCTAGCCGAAAGCGGCTGCCCGACGCGAGGATCAGCGAGCGATGCGCCGCCGGCATCTCTATTGCGTTCGCCATTTTGTCCTACGCCGCATCCGCCACCGCCGGACGTACCGCTTGCAGCGCGCGCCGCAGAACGTCGATCCCTGCCCCGCTCTTCACCGCCTCTTCCGACAGAATACGCCGGAAAGTTCGCGCGCCCGGCTCGCCATGAAACAGTCCCAGCATGTGCCGCACGATATTGTTCAGCCGCCCGCCATGCGCCAGATGCGCCTCCACGTACGGGTACATCGCCTCGACGATATCGGTACGCGTTCTGTCATCCGGAACTGCGCCATAAAAAATTTCGTCGACGCGCGCCAGCAGCCACGGCGTCTGGTAGGCCGCCCGACCCAGCATCACGCCGTCCAGTCCGGCACCGTGTTCTAATGCCGATGCCAGCGTGTCCAACCCGCCGTTCAGCACGATCGTCAGGTCGGGGCGCGTCTCTTTCAACCGCTGCACACGCGCATAATCGAGCGGCGGAACTTCGCGATTTTCCTTTGGCGATAGCCCCTTCAGCCAAGCTTTTCGCGCATGCACAATGAATGTACCGCAACCCGCTGCGGCAACGGTCTCGACGAAGTTTTGCAAGTCGCTCTCGCTGTCCTGGTCGTCGATGCCGATGCGACATTTCACCGTGACGGGGATATGCACCCGCGCGCGCATCTCCGCGACGCAATCGGCGACCAGTCGCGGCTCCGCCATCAGGCACGCACCGAAGCGGCCCTCCTGCACGCGATCCGAAGGACAGCCGACATTGAAATTGATTTCATCGTAGCCGAATTGTTCGCCCACCACCGCCGCTGCCGCCAGTTTCGTCGCATTCGACCCGCCGAGCTGCAGTGCGATCGGATGCTCTTGCACAGAAAAACCGAGCAGCATCTCGCGCTTGCCATGCAAGACCGCCTCCGCCGTCACCATCTCGGTGTAGAGCAACGCGCGCTTCGTCAGAACCCGATGGAAAAACCGGCAATGCCGGTCGCTCCAATCCATCATCGGGGCGACGGCGAATTTATGTTTAGGATCGAGCAATGACGGTCTCGTGGGTTGGTGTCTTGGGGCACGCTCTGGCCGAGTGCGTGGCCCATTTCACTAGCCGACCCTGCGGGCGACGGCAAACGCAACAGGCTGCGAGCGAGTAACGCCCGGCTGCAGCCGCTGCTACCGCTTGATGCTGTGGATGCGCCCGCTAGACGTCTGTGCAAGCGGTTGCCTAATTCCGCGAACGCGAATAGCTCCACAACCGACGCTTTTCTTTGCTTGGGAGAGCACCCAAGCAGGCGATTCTGCAGTCGCTGTTTGCGGTGCCATTGAGAGAAACCGGTATGAGCCACATGAACCTTCCAATGCGCGCTGCGGCAGTTCTCGTGTCGTTTTTCGGCCTGGTATCCAGCCAACAGAACGCGCTCGCCCAAGCCACTTTTTTCGATTGGAGCGAACCTAAGAAGGCAAAGAGCTCAGGCAAACAGACTGTGAGCTTCAACACCGCAGCGAAGCCGGGCGACGTGATCGTGAGCTTCGGCGACCGCCGTCTGTACTACATCACCAAATCGGGCGAGGCCTTGAGTTATCCGGTCGCAATTCCGCGCGAGCAGGATCGTTGGCAGGGCGAAATCCGCGTCTCGTCCAAGCGCGAAAAACCAGCCTGGACGCCAACGCCCACGATGCGTGCGGAGAACCCGAGATTGCCGTCTTGGGTGCCCGGCGGTCATCCTATGAACCCACTGGGCACCTACGCCCTCTACCTCGGCGACAGCATGTATCGTATCCATGGCACGGATGCCCCGTGGACGATCGGCACTGCGGTCTCCAAAGGCTGCGTGCGTATGTACAATCAGGACGCCGCTGATCTGTATCCGCGCGTCAAAGTCGGCGCGAACGTATTGGTGACGTGGCAAAAATTTACCGCCTCCGGTGACAAAAGTGCAGCGATCGCCGTTCCGGCCGTGCAGCCCCCACCGACTGGTTCGACCGAAACACCGAAAGCATCCACAGCGCCTGCTGCGATCACGTCCGCGAATGCCAATACTTCGGAAAAACCTGTTTCGCCTCCTTCGAGCGGCGTCGTGACAGGCAGTATTCCCCGCGCCACGGATGCCGAGCCGGTCAAGCCTCGCCGCGCACCGTCCATCGCGCGCGCACCGGACAAGGCACCGAAGAAGAACGATCCAGCAGCGCCCGCAAAATCGATCAAAACGGTCGATCAGATGTCGATTTAAGACCGGTGGCCGGCAGCGTAACGGCCAAAGTGGCGACAGATCATTCGCGTCAGCTGATTTCCACACGGCTCGCTTGAATAAGCCGGCCTATCTCTGCCCGGCATGAACCGCAATTGGTGCCGGCTCTGAGCTTCTCTCCCACCATCGTCACGCTGGTGCAGCCGTCTGTCTCGATGGCATCGACAATATCGTTGCGACCGATCTCGAAGCAGGCGCACACGATCGAACCGCGGTCGCGCATCGCAGCCCCGCCTCTCGCGGCAAGAACGTGGACGGGGCTCGTGTGCGCGTTCGCCAACTGCTCTGCCGCCCACGCGCGAGAAACAGCCACCGGTTCCAAGGCGACGAACAGCGCGGCGACCAACCTGTCGCCAGTAAAAACAGCGCAGCGCTGTTGACCTGATCCACGATCGACATAGTCGATCGGCTCGGCACCGTCAGGCAAAGCTGCGAGGGATCTCAGCAGCGCATGCGGGTCGACGAGTGGCGTAACGCCGGCCAGTTCCGTCCGCCATCCCGCTGCGACCCGCGCCGTAGCCCAATAGGCGAGACCTGTTGCATCAGGCTTCTCAGTGGTTACCGCGAGACCATACCAGTTGGCAGCGAGCGGCTTCACCACGACCGGCATTTGCTTGAGGCCGGGTTGTCCGGAGACTGGATCGACGTCGCCGCGTACGAGCGTATCGACGCGCGCAGAACTCGCCATCTGGTCCGTCCAATGCAGCGGCACGAACACGGACCCCGGCTGTTGCCTGTCTGTCACCAGAACGCGAACGATGATGGTCCCGAACGGACTGCGCACCTCCGCCAGCGTTGCTGGAGCCAGTCCAAAACGTATCGCGTCCTTGGGATGCACTTCTACGTAAGGCTCTCCCATATGGCTCATCAGACGCGGTGCCTTCGCGGTCCGCGTCATGGTGTGCCATTGGTCCCGCACCCGCCCGGTGTTCAGGATCAGCGGAAATTCTGCTGATGGGCGGGTACGTTCTCGATGCGGGGTCGCGACGAACCGCGCACGTTTGTCGGGTGTGAAGAAAGCGCCATCGGCGAAGAAGCGTGTCGTCGGTGCACCCGACGCTGGTTGCGGCCAAAGCGTTGGCGGCAAGGCATCGTAGGCCGTCTGATCGATGTCGCCGAAGGCGCTGATATCGAGATCGCGCGTCCCATTGTTCTCGCTGCCCGTTAGCCGCGCATATTCTGCGAAAATATCATGCGGTCCGGCGAAGGTGAATGCATCCGCAAAACCCATACGCTTGCCGACTTCGGCCATCTGCCACCAGTCGCCGCGCGTGTCCTCCGGGGGAGGTAAAAACGCCCGCTGGCGTGACATGCGGCGCTCTGAGTTCGTGACGCTGCCGTCTTTCTCGCCCCACGCCAGCGACGGCAGTAAAACATGCGCGTGCGCAGTCGTATCGGTATGTCGGCTGACATCGGACACGACGACGAAGGGACATGCCTGCAGCGCCGCACGCACGGCGTCCGCTTCAGGCATGCTGTCGATCGGATTGGTCGCCATGATCCACAGCGCCTTGATGCGTCCATCGCCGACCGCCCGGAATAGATCGACGGCCTTGAGCCCTTGCTTGGATGCGATGCGCGGCGCGTTCCAGAAACGCTGCACGATGCCACGATGGTCGGCATCTTCCAGGCTCATGTGCGCAGCCAGCATGTTCGCCAGTCCGCCGACTTCACGTCCACCCATGGCGTTGGGTTGTCCCGTTACCGAAAACGGTCCCATGCCGGGTTTGCCGATGCGACCCGTGGCCAGGTGGCAGTTGATGATCGCGTTGACCGCATCAGTGCCAGCCGTCGATTGATTGACGCCCTGGCTGTAGATGGTGACGACCCGCTGCGTCGCCGCGAAAAGCTCATAGAACGCGCGCAGCTGATCAGTCGCAAGTCCCGATACTTCCGCGAGTTGTGCAGGCGTTTGGGCTGCTGCCGCGATCGCCGTCTCCAGCCCGGTCGTGTGGCGCGCGACGTAGGCTCGATCGATGCCGCCGTGGTCTGCGAGGTGTGTCAGCAGTCCGTTGAACAGCGCGACGTCGGCACCGGGCTTGAGGCCGAGATGCAAATCCGCCAATGAACAGGTTGCCGTTTCCCGCGGATCGACGACGACGACCTTTGTGCCGCGACTTGCGCGCGCCGCTTCCAGCCGTTGAAACAGCACGGGATGGCACCACGCGAGGTTGGAGCCGACCAATACCACGAGATCTGCCGCCTCCAGATCTTCATACAGGCCCGGGACCGTGTCGCTGCCGAAAGCGCGGCGGTGGCCGGCAACCGACGACGCCATGCAAAGCCGCGAGTTGGTATCGATATTGGCAGTCCCGATGAAGCCCTTCATCAGCTTGTTGGCGACGTAATAGTCTTCCGTCAGGATCTGCCCGGACACATAGAATGCGACGCTTTCCGGCCCATGCTCGGCGATAGTAGATGTGAAGCGTTCAGCCACGCGGTCGAGCGCGTCATCCCACGATGCGCGACCGCCGTCGACGATGGGATGCAACAAACGGTCGTCCAGCGCCAGCGTTTCGGCCAACGCCGAGCCTTTCGAGCATAAACGCCCGCGATTGGCTGGGTGATCCGGATCGCCACGAACGGAAATTGTTCCGTCGGCAGCCCTGTCGGCGAGAACGCCACACCCGACGCCGCAGTACGGGCAGGTCGTGCTAGTCGTGCTCATGCAGCCTCTTTTGCCATGCAGTAGTTTTTGGCGCAGCAATGCGACCACCGACACGGAAAGAGCCCATGCGCCAGACGCAACGGACCCGCAACCGGCATCTCCGACCGATCACGCAGCGACTTTGCTGTTGATTTGGGCGGCATCGAGCAGGATGCGCCCCTTCTCGATTTTCAGATTGAAGCTCGCCGTCTGCCCCTCGTCGGCACCGAGCGCCGCGCCAGTCTGCAGATTGATAACCCAGTTGTGCAGCGGGCACGTCACGCCGGTGTCGTGCACGATTCCTTGCGAGAGCGGCCCTCCTTTGTGCGGGCATTTGTCGAGCAGCGCAAAAGCTTGATTTTCCGCCGTGCGGAACACCGCGATGCAGCCGACGGCCGATTTGACAACGCGCGCGCCACGGATGGGGATGGCATCCAACGGCCCCACGTCGACCCATTGCAGTTTGACTTTGCTGATCGCCTTGCTCATTCGGCAGCCTCCAGCGTCAGATCGGCCAGTGCGCCGAACTCGTGCGCGTCTTTGCCTTTGACACGCTCGGCCCACGGATCGGATTGCGAAAACTTCTGGCTGAAGACGAAACGTTCATACAGCGCCTTGCGGCGCGGCACGTCGTCCATGATCTGCTGCTGTACGGTTTTGACCCCGACGCGCTTCATCCATTTGTAGATGCGTTCGAGGTATCGGCCTTGCTCACGATAGAGTTGCGTCAGCGCGGCAATGACTTCGATGGCTTCGTCTTCGGTGCCGACATGTCCGAGAACTTCCGTCCCCTTGATGTCGAGACCGGCGGCACCTCCGAAGTGGATGTCGTAGCCACTGTCGACGCAGATCACCCCGATGTCTTTGCACGTCGCTTCCGCGCAATTACGCGGACAGCCCGAAACCGCGAGTTTCAGTTTCGCCGGCGTCCATGACCCCCACAGGAATTTTTCGAGCTTGATGCCGAGTCCTGTCGAATCCTGTGTTCCGAAACGGCACCAGTCCGTACCCACGCAGGTCTTCACCGTACGCAATCCCTTGGCGTACGCCGCCCCGGAGACCATACCGGCCTTGTTGAGATCGGACCAGACGGCAGGCAGATCTTCTTTCTTTACACCGAGCATGTCGATGCGCTGGCCGCCGGTGCACTTCACCGCAGGAATATTGAACTTCTCGACCACGTCGGCGATGGCGCGCAGTTCCTTGACGCTCGTCATGCCGCCCCACATGCGCGGCACCACCGAGTAGGTCCCGTCTTTCTGAATGTTGGCGTGCACGCGCTCGTTGATGTACCGCGACTGGTTGTCGTCCTTGTAGTCACCGGGCCAGGTGGCGAGCAGATAATAGTTCAAGGCCGGCCGGCATTTTGCGCAGCCGCACGATGTCTTCCATTCCAGCACCTGCATCACGTCTGGAATGGTCTTGATGGATCTGGCGACGATCAGGCGACGCACGTCGTCGTGTCCGAGCCCGGTACAGCCGCACATCGGTTGTACCGCAGCCGGGTTGTACGCATCCCCGAGCGTCACCTTGATCAACTGCTCAACGAGGCCCGTGCACGATCCACACGAGGCCGAGGCCTTGGTGTGCGCGCGCACATCGTCCAGCGATTTCAGCGAAAGCGACGTGATCGCGGTCGTGATCTTGCTTTTGCAAACGCCGTTACAGCCGCAAATTTCTGCCTCATCCGGCAAGGCTGCAACGGCCGCCGTAGGGTCCAGGGGGGTGCCTCCCGCAAAGCTCGGACCAAAGATCAGCGTATCGCGCAAGGCAGTGACGTCAGTGCCCTTTTTGATCAGATCGAAGAACCAGGCACCATCCGCCGTGTCGCCGTAGAACACCGCGCCGATCAGCCGGTTGTCTTTCAGCACCAGCCGTTTGTAGATACCCCGCGCGGCATCGCGCAGCACGATTTCCTCGCGATCCTTGGCCTCGGCAAAATCACCGGCCGAGAACAGGTTGATACCGGTGACTTTGAGCTTCGTTGCCGTCGCACTCGGTGTGAACTCGGCGGCTTGATCGCCCGCAAGACGCGCGGCGATCACGTTGGCCATTTCGTAGAGCGGTGCGACCAGCCCAAAAGTTTGCCCATGCGCTTCGGCGCACTCGCCGACCGCGTAGATGTCGGGGTCGCTCGTGGCCATGCCCGCATCGACCTTGATGCCGCGCCCGACCTCTAGCCCCGCAATTTTGCCGAGCGCCGCGTTCGGTTTGATGCCGACCGCCATGATCACCAAGTCGGCGTGCAGGCGCGTGCCATCTTCCAGGATGACCGCCTCGACGCGCTTGGCACCCAGAATTTCTTTGGTATTTGCTTTCGTGATGACGCGAATGCCACGTTCTTCGATCGCGCGTTGCAGCAGGTGCCCCGCCGCCGTGTCGAGCTGGCGCTCCATCAGTGTCGGCATCAGATGCAGGACCGTTACGTCCATGCCCTGTTCTTTGAGACCGACGGCAGCCTCCAGCCCGAGCAGGCCGCCACCGATCACCACCGCTTTGCCGCGCGACTTGGCCGCGATCAGCATCGCCTGCACGTCGTCGAGATCACGGTACGTCAAGACACCCGCGAGCGTGTGGCCAGGCACGGGTATGATGATCGGCAATGACCCTGTGGCCACGATCAGCTTGTCGTACGAGGCGACTTCGCCACGCGCTGTGGTTACCGTTCGCGCCGCCCGGTCGATACCCGTAACCGTCGCCCCTTTGTAGAGCGTCACGCCATTTTTAATGTACCAGCCATCGCCGTGAATGACGATTTGCTCGAACGATTTCTCACCCGAAAGCACCGGCGACAGCATGATGCGGTCGTAGTTGACCCTCGGTTCCGCATTGAAAATGGTGACGTCGTACGCCCCGGGCGCGGCCTCGAAAAGGCGATCCAACACCCGTCCTGGCGCCATGCCGTTGCCGATGACGACGAGTTTTTGCTTGGTCATGAACCCCCTGATAAGCGTGCGCGCAACAAGTTTAGTTAACAACAGGCAAGCTTTGTGCCAATCCTGTATGGAAGCCTGACTACCCATTAAAACATTGTAATAACAAAGATTTAATCCGTTCAATATCCTACGATTGACCTGCGGGGCATAATGTTGCGATGCACAAATTATCGCCTGAGTGTCTACGATGCCCATAAAGTAGGCGTCATTGCGCGTGTCTACAAAGTGATCGTGCGCGCCCGCGTGATCACAGTTCTATTGGCGCTGTGGGCGATTCCCAGATACTCAGCACGCTGCAACTCTTTCCAATTCAACGAAATACCTTGTTGTAAATGGCCTGAATAATGTGGGAAATCCGCAACAGTGTGGCGGGTGTGGGCCGGACAAAACCGACAATCTCCGATTTTAATATTTTGTTAACCAAAGCGGCTCAGACCCGAAAACGTAAACGATTTACTTACCCGGTTGCCTTTCGTGTCCACGCCGGAATGCGTCGAGAGCAGCTGACAGCGCGCATGTTTCAGTTCCCTTCGTAGCATTGCTCCGCGCGTAAGCAGCGGACCTTCCGTAACGCGCAAACCCTCGTTTGTGCTGCGGGAGAAGTGCGTAAATTTCTTGAACGGCGACGGCGTCAGGGCTGCCGCATTTTCTGGATACCACTGATGTCGTTTGCTGCACCGATAGCGCTCTTCGCTCGCAAGGCTCGGGTGACGAAAACCCAGATGAGACCGATCCCGGTCCGTCGAGGCGTGTTTGCGAAAACAGCGCTTTCATTTGCGATCCTGCTTGCGGCTGTCGTCGCGCACGTGTCGCCCGCCGCCGCAGCAACGACCGGTACATGGACGCCTGCCGCCCAAGGCGGAACAGCCACAGCTGGCGGCGTGACCGTCACCCTTTCAGGGGTCAATCCATCCGGTGTGGCAACTTCAGCTGACACGCTCAACGCCACCAATTTCTGGACCAACCCCTACGGCACCGCAGTCAACGGCGGACCGTCGCTCTTCATCAATCCTGCGCCGTTCGGCACCAACGAAACCTTCACATTTACGTTCAGCAAACCCGTCGACAATCCTGTGATCCATATCGATCGCCTCGGCGGTACGATCGGCACCAACGATGCGACGACCGTATGGACGTTAGGTGCATCGACATCGACGGGCGCGGCACCCAGTCTGTCGTTGTTGGCTGGCGCCAATTCCCAGTTCGTCATGACCGGCAACTCGTTCAAGCGCGCGACCACGAACGCAGCTGCAGGCACTGAATGTACCACTACCCCGGACGGAACGGCGTGCGGTTCTGTCAGGGTCAACGGTACCGGCATCACCTCTGTATCGTTCAGTAT
>JANYHG010000162.1 GCA_025359165.1 Hyphomicrobiaceae bacterium | reverse complement strand
TCGGTTCCGATGCTCCTGGTGCGCCGAACAGACGTCGTCACCGCCGCCCGCGCCAGTATCGCCGCCATCGTACAGAACCCGAAGCCGATGGCCCTGTGGGCCGCTCTCGTCGTCGCACTCATGGCCGCTGGCTTTGCGACCCTTCTCGCCGGGCTGGTCGTGGTTTTTCCGCTTATCGGCCACGCGACATGGCACGCCTATGCAGACATCTACGGCCCCCTGACGTCATCATCGCCAGCCCCTGCAAAAAGCATGTCTACCGCTACGGCCTAGGGCTCGGTTTCGATCAAAGTTTTCCCATAGAGATGCAATCGCGCTGCTGCCTATTTTTGCCTCAGCGTGCCGATTGACAGCCTTCAGCTGGCATCCCACACTTGTTGAGAGCGAGAGGGCGGGCGGTAATCACGGCGCGGTCATATGGCATCACTAAACGACGACAACGCCATCGAGGCGATCAGCGCCAACCGCAATGCTCACTATGAGCCGATGGGCTGGCACCATTGGCCCGAGTACCCTTGGTTGTCGTATCAATTCCGCCGCGGATTAGGTGAAACGCAAGAAGGCGGCGGCGCAGTATCCGAAGTTTTCCTCGCCGCCTCCCGCATGATCCCCGGCGACCTCGAAAGCTGGCATGTCGAGTGGAAACGCATCGGCGACAACAATTGGCAGCGCGGTCTTGCCGAAGAGGCGAAGGGCCACATTCGCACGGCCATGAATTGTTTCTTGCGCGCCGCCGACTATTATCGCCAGGCTGAATTCCACCTGGAGCCTGATGACCCGCGCCGACTACCCACGTTCGAGCGGATGGAGTCGTGCAGCCATAAATTCCTGCAATACCTCAACCCGCCCGGCGAGGTGGTCGATATTCCGTACGAACCCGGCAATCCGATCTGCGGTTATTTCGTCCGGGCTCCCTATCCGGGAGCAAAGTTGCCTGTTCTGATCTGCATGGGCGGATTGGACAGCATCAAGGACGAGATGTGGTTCATGCAGGCGCATGGTTGCCTTCAGCGCGGCATCTCGGTGTTGATGGTGGATCTGCCGGGACAAGGCGGCACGCTCCGCCGTCACGGGGTCGTAAATCGGGTGGATACGGAAGTACCGGTTGGGAAATGCATCGACTGGCTGCTCGCGCGCACGGACGTCGATCCCGCTCGCATCGCCGTTTGTGGCTCGTCGCTCGGCGGCTATTATGCGGCCCGCGCAGGCTGTTATGAGCCTCGTCTGGCCGCCTGCATTTCGCACGGCGCGATCTGGTCGATCACCGACATTTGGGGTGACAAAGGCGAAGACTTCGGTCTCGCCATGCACATCAAGTGGGTTTTCGGCACGCCGAGCATGAAGGCTGCGATGGATAAGGCGCGTGACTTCACGCTCGACGGGCATCTCGAGCACATGAAATGCCCGTACCTCATTCTGCACGGCAGCCACGATGTACTGACCGTCTCGGCCTCGCGTAAAACCTATGATTACGCCATCGCCAAAGGCGTGTCGGCGACGCTCAGGCTGACGGAGCCCGACGAGACCGGTGCCGAGCATTGCCAGCACGACAACCCGACCATCGGCCAGGAAATCCTTGCAGATTGGCTGGCCGACGTGTTCGGCATAGACCAGCGCGCGCTGCTCGCAACCAGTTTTAATCCACTCATCTGAGGATGCCTTGCAATGACCTTCGGTCTGGAAGATATCCGTCCCGCCATCGTTGCCATCGACTGTCATCGCGGCCACCTTGACCCGGCGGTCGCAACGATGCCGGCGACACCTGAAGTGGCGGCGCGGCTCACCGAAGCCAACCGCGTCTTCTTCGAACGTGCGCGGGCGATAAACATTCCGATCGTGCACATGGTCACGACAAATCGCGACGTCGCGGAAATCCGCGCCAACCCGTTCTGGCGTCTGCTCTCGCAAGATCCGAAAGCGACGCGCAAGAATGCCATGCGACACAATCTGGCGGGGTCGCCAGGATGCACGATCATGCCGGGTCTCGAAAAGCCCGGCGACATCGTCGTAAATACCAAGAAGCGCTACGACTGCTTCCAAGGCACCGACCTCGACATCACGCTCCGGACCCATAATATCAACTGCGTGCTGATCACCGGGATCAACACGAATTCCTGCGTATTGGCGACGGCCTGCGCGGCGAACGTGCGCGACTATGCCGTCGTCGTGGTTGAAGACTGCGTCGACACGATGGATAGCCGGGCACATCACGACGCGGCGTTGCTCTGCCTCTCCACGGCCTTCGCGCACGTGATGACGTCACGCAAAATACTCGACGTGCTTGCCGCCAGGAACCGCGCCGCCTGAGCGCTGCAACGAACCTCAAAGGAACACCATGATCCCCAGCGAACGCGCACCATACTCCGCAATCGTCGACCGTCCGCCGCTGAAGCTACCGGGCGGCGCTCGCATTATCGTCTGGACGATCGTCAACTATGAAGTGTGGGATATTTCCCGGCCCATGGCGCGTCAGGTGATTCCAGCACCGACTGGACAGGTGCTGCTGCCCGACGTGCCCAATTGGTCCTGGCACGAATACGGCATGCGCGTCGGCGCCTGGCGCTTCTTCGAATTGTACAAGCGCCTCGGTCTCCGTCCGACGCTGGCGCTGAATGCTCGCGTCTGCGTGGATTACCCACGCGTGGCGCAGGAAGCCCGCGATGCCGGCTGGGAGTTCATGGGCCATTCGTACGAGCAGATGCCCATTCACAAGGTGGAGGACCAGAAGGCGATGATTGCCCGCGCCATGGACACCATCGACGACTTCACCGGCAAGCGTCCGGTCGGATGGCTTGGCCCAGGACTGACGCAAACGCTAGACACGCCGGAAAATCTCGCCGAGGCAGGCGTGAAATATATCGGCGACTGGGTCTATGACGACGAGCCGACGGTAATCAAGACCACCAGCGGGCCGCTCGTCACCCTGCCCTACACCATCGAGCTCAACGACATTCCGATGATGATGGTGCAGCATCACCAGAGCGACTATTTGCTCAAGCGCACCATCGACCAGTTCGACCGGCTCTATGCCGAGAGCGAGAAGAGCGCCAAGATCGTATCGCTGGCGATCCACCCCTACATTTCCGGCCAGCCGCACCGCATCAAGTACCTGGAAGCCATCTACGACTACGTCAACAGGCACGACGGCGTCCTGCACTGGAATGGCGAGCAGATTCTCGACTGGTACAAGGACGTTGCGAAAGTTTGAACCGTCGTCCTGGGGCTCGCACCTCGGTGATGGACAGAG
>JANYHG010000147.1 GCA_025359165.1 Hyphomicrobiaceae bacterium | reverse complement strand
CCCTTGATGTAGGTTACGCCGACCGCGCGCCCTTTCTCGATGACGATGCGCGACGTCGTCGCTTCCGTCACGACCGTAACGTTGCCGCGCGCGATGGCCGGACGCAGATAGGCAACTGCCGTAGAGCAGCGCTTGCCGTCTTTCTGCGTAACCTGATAGAGGCCGACACCTTCCTGTTCGGATCCGTTGAAATCGGTGGTCTGCTTGTAGCCTGCTTGCTTGCAGGCTTCGAGAAACGCTGTGTTGATCGGCGCTGGCGAAATCTGATTGGCGACGTTGAGCGGACCACCGGCGCCGTGCAGTTCAGAGGCTCCGCGCTCCTGGTTCTGCGCGCGTTTAAAATAGGGCAGCACGTCGCGGAAGGCCCAGCCGTCGTTGCCGAGCTGTCGCCAGTGATCATAGTCGCTGGCGTGACCGCGGATGTAGACCATAGCGTTGATCGACGACGAACCGCCCAGAGTTTTGCCGCGCGGCCACGACATCCGGCGGTTGTTGCAGTGGATCTGCGGTTCGGTTTCGTAGTGCCAGTTGTAGGGATTTTTATCGCCGAGACTGGCAAATCCCGCCGGCATCTTGAGCAGAAAACTGTTGTCCGGCTTGCCCGCTTCGAGCACGAGAATTTTCAAAGCGGGATCGGCACCCAGGCGATACGCGAGTGTGCATCCGGCACTGCCGGCCCCGACGATGATGTAGTCGTAACTGCTATTGCCACTATCTTTTCCGTCCATGTCACCCCTCCCGCTTGAACGTGTGCGCATCGCGCGCTTCGCAGTCTATTACTTGCCTTTGAACACGGGTTCGCGCTTTTCGACGAAGGCCCGGGTGGCGTCGCGGTGATCTTCGGTCTGACCGCAATGAATATGATGCGTGGCCTCCAGATCCATGCAGTCGTCGACGTCGCCGGTCATCGCGCGGTTGAGGTTCTCCTTCATGTAACGGTAGGCGACCGTCGGACCGCGCGCGAGACGCAGTGACAGCTCTCGCGTCTTGGTCGCAAGTTCGCCGGGCGCGCAGATCGCGTTCGTCAGACCCAGGCGTAACGCCTCTTGCGCATCGACACGATCCGACAGGAAATACAACTCGCGGGCCTTCGCCGCGCCGATCAGTTGGGTCATGAAGTAGGTGCCGCCATAGTCGCCGGAGAAGCCGACGCGCGCGAAAGCGGTCGTCATGATCGCAGTCGTCGCCATGATGCGGAGATCGCAGGCGAGCGCGAGCGAAAGCCCTGCGCCGGCCGCAGGACCCGGGAGGGCTGCAATGGTCGGCTTCGGCATTTTGAATAACTTACCGGCGGTAGCGCGCTGGTTGACGCGCTGACGTGCGATCGCTTCGTCGATCGTTTGCGCTCCCACGGTTCCGTCGCCGCTCGCCGCCATGCTCTTCACGTCGCCGCCAGCGCAGAAGCCCGTGCCGGCACCGGTCAGAACGATGCACTTGACGGCGGGATCGAGCTCGGCGCTCGCCAACTGTTGCTGCAGAGCGGTATTCATGGCGCGCGACATCGCATTGCGGGCGAGCGGGCGATTCATCGTCAGCGTCAGGACACCCGCATCGAGCGCGGCGAGCAGGTCGGGCGTCCCCGTATCGATCTCGACTGCATTCATGACTTGCGCCCCGTGCTTGGACTGATGAAACTGCAAACTGACACCAAAACCGCCGGAGGTACAATGGTCGCCTATAAGCCGGAACTGCTGTTGCACGGAGATGCGCCGGGGGCTTGGGGCGAGTACGCGCCGATCACGTACGCCGAACGCGATGTTCTGCTCTACGCCGTCGGTATCGGCTGCACCGATTTGCAGTTCACCTTCGAGAAGCACCCGCAATTTCAGGTGTTCCCGACGTTCGCCATTCGCTGGGGCGGTCGCGGATCGTTGCCGGAAACGGATGCGCTGCCGCCCTCGCCCGGACCATTGACGATCGATGCCGAGCGGCATCTCGAGTTCGTGTCGCCGCTGCCGCATTCCGGGACGGTGCGCGTGCGTTCGCGACTGATCGCGGTGCATCCGCGCGGGAAAGGGAGCGCATTTATCGAAAAGGAAAGTGAAGTCGTCGATGATAGTGGGGCTGTTTGTGTGCGGATGGTCAGTGGTGCCTTCCGGCGCGGCGTCGAACGGTTGGGAGACATCGAGCCGTTCGAGGGGAAGGGCCGTCCGCCTGCGTCGAAGCACGACGTGCCCGATCGTGCGCCAGATATCGAAGCGACAGCGAAAATCGCCGAGAACCAGGCCCATCTGTATAGGCTTTCCGGCGATTACAACCCGCTCCATATAGATCCGGCGGCCGCTCAGTTCGGTGGATTTCGCGCGCCAATTCTGCATGGCCTGTGCACATACGGCTTTTGTGCCCAGATGCTGTTGCGAATACTGTGTGCGGGCGACCCGAGCCGCTTCAAATCTTTAAAGGTACGATTTTCGTCACCGGTCTATCCCGGTGACACTCTGCAGGTGGTTGGTTGGCACACGGGTGCCGACATTGTCGCGTTCGAGGCGCGGGTCGGCGAGCAGGCGGTCGTCTCCAACGGGCTGTTCTGCTATCGATGACAGCGGCGCGCTTCAGGAAGCGCTCTTCTTGTTGATGCGCTCGATGTAGCGGGCGACGTTGACGATCACCCGCTGATGCGTGCCGTCACTGATGGCTTCGCGTTCGTCACGGGCGGCAATCCGGAACGAAAGCGTGCGGCCTTCGATGCCGACCAGTTCTGCCGTTGCGTGAACGCGCATGCCGACAGGGGTTGCGGCAAAGTGGCGGATGTCGAGATGGATGCCGAGGCTTTCGAACCCTTCCGGCAGCAAATCTTCGCAGGCAGCCAAAGCCGCCGCCTCGATCACGTTGATCATGACCGGAGTAGCCAGCACGGCGGCGCGTCCGCTGCCGACGCTACGCGCGGTATGTTCATCGCTGACGATCAGGTCTGCCGAACCGACGAGGCCCACGCGTAGTTTCGACAGATCCATGACAAGGTCTCCCATAAGCCGTTGCTCGCGTCGATATATTCTGCCTAATATCTCGTCAAGGCACGACGGATGACCGTCGGCGTGGAAACGGATTATGACGCGACTGACCATACGGATCGATTTCGACAATGGCCAGCAAGTCGGACATGGCAAAATTCGCTTGCTCGAGAATATTGCGACACATGGATCGATCAGCCGAGCGGCGAAAGCGATGAACATGTCGTACCGCCGCGCATGGCTGCTGGCAGACGAGATAAACAGCATGTTTCAAAGCCCGGTGTTGGAAACACAACACGGTGGGAGCGGGGGTGGGCACGCTCGTCTGACGTCGTTCGGGCATGCGTTGGTCGGGCATTACCGGACGATCGAGGCGCAGACACTGACGGCGTTTCAGCGTCAGTTGGCGGAGATCGAACAGGCTGTAAAGCCATAGATGGGGGCCGTGCCTTCAATGCGTGAGTGCGGGCGAGATATCTCTTGAAGACTATCGGAAAGTACCGGCACGTTTCGCACCTTCACCGGTTCACGTGGCTGAGTGCGGCGGTTGCTGTGCTTTTTGCGGCGGATGCATTGTCACCGCTGGTGGCGGCGGAGGCGCGTGTCGCTGTGGCGGCTAACTTTACCGAGCCCGCCCTGAGGATTGCGACACTCTACGAGGCGGCCAGCGGACATCACGTCAAACTCAGTTTTGGAGCGACTGGGCAATTTTATGCGCAGATCGCACATGGTGCGCCGTTCGACGTGTTGCTGAGCGCCGATCAGGCGACGCCACAAAAGGCCATCGTCGAAGGCTTGGCGGTTGCGGGATCCGCTTTCACGTACGCAACGGGACGGCTGGTTTTGTTCAGCCGCGATTCGACACTCGTGACTGGCGAAGACACGTTGCACACTGCGCGGTTTGCCAAGATCGCCATCGCCAATCCAGTGCTTGCGCCGTATGGCGCAGCCGCCATCGCAACCCTGCAAGCATTAGGGGTGCTCGATACGGTACGGTCGAAGATCGTGCAGGGCGCATCGATCGCGCAGGCCTATCAATTCGTCGAAACGGGCAACGCGGAACTCGGCTTCGTGGCGTTGTCGCAGGTGGCCGGGTCGAGCGTGGGGTCGCGATGGATCGTACCGGAAGCGCTGCACACGCCGATCGCACAAGATGCCGTGTTGCTCAAGTCGGGCGCAGATAATGTTGCGGCGCAGGGGTTTTTGCACTTCCTGCAACAGGAACCGGCGCGCCACGTCATCGTCGATTTCGGGTATGGCCATGGCAGGTAAGGCACTGGCAGGTGAAACACCGCAAGTCTTGCGCACGGCACATGAGATCTGGTCGCCGTTGGTGCTGACGCTCGAGTTGGCGACGGTGACGACGCTGCTGCTGCTGGTCGTTGGCACTCCGCTGGCGTGGTGGCTGGCGCGCTCGCACGCGCGGTGGAAAGAGGTCGTGGCGGCAGTCGTGGCGATGCCGCTGGTGCTGCCGCCGAGTGTACTCGGCTTTTATCTGCTGCTCGCGTTGGGCCCGCATGGTCCAGGCGGGATCGTCGCACGGTTGCAAGGAGCGCGGACGCTAGCCTTCACTTTTGCCGGATTGGTGATCGGCTCGGTGATTTACTCGCTGCCGTTTGTCGTGCAGCCCATCCGTAACGCCTTCGAGGCTGTCGGAGACCGACACATGGAGGCAGCGGCCACGTTGCGCGCGTCGCCTTGGGACGCGTTCTGGCGCGTTGCGGTCCCCCTGGCGCGACCCGGCTTTCTGACCGGCGCGGTGCTCGGCTTCGCCCATACGGTCGGCGAGTTCGGCATCGTGCTGATGATCGGCGGCAATATCCCGGGCGAGACACGGACGCTGTCGGTCGCGATCTACGATTTCGTCGAGACACAGCGGTGGGCCGAAGCGCATCTCGTTGCGGGCCTGCTCGTCGTGTTCGCGTTTGTCGTGATCCTGTCGACGATGCTGATCGACAAGCGGGCGCGGCACCTATGAACGCGGTGGCCTTGTCTGTGGCGATTACGGGCCGGCTCGGCCAGTTCGCTCTCGACGTCGGGTTCGAAGTACCGGTGCGCGGCATCACGGCGCTGTTCGGGCCATCGGGTAGCGGAAAAACGACGATCCTGCGCTGCATTGCGGGGCTTCAGAGGCTGAATGGGCGGATCGCTGTCGAGGGCACCCCGTGGCAAGATTCGGACGCGGGTTTGTTTATGCCACCGTACCAGCGCGCCGTGGGGTACGTCTTTCAAGAAGCGAGCTTGTTTCCCCACCTGTCGGTGCGCGACAATCTGCTGTTCGGTGTGCGCCGCGCCAAAGGCCAGTTGCGACCGACGTCCGGTGGCGGGGTGGATTTCGACGGTGCGGTGCAGTTACTGGGTGTCGGACATCTGCTGCAGCGGTCGACGGCGACCCTGTCTGGCGGTGAGCGTCAACGGGTTGCTGTCGGACGCGCGCTGCTGTCGAACCCGCGTATTCTCTTGATGGACGAACCGTTGTCGGCCCTCGACGCCGCCGCAAAAGACGAAGTGCTGCCATACCTGCAGGCTTTGCCGGCGCGGTTGTCGCTGCCGATCCTCTATGTGAGCCACGACGTAACCGAAGTGCAGCGACTGGCCGATCGCGTCGTTTTGATCGAGAGCGGCCGGGTGTCCGACAGTGGCGAGATCTCAGACGTTTTCGCCGGTCGTGGGATCAGCGCGCGCGCATTGGAGATGGACTGTTCATACCTCGTTGGTCGTGTTTTCGGCTACGACGCAGGCTCCGGGCTGACGCGGTTCGAGGTCGATGGTGCGGAGTTGAGTATCGAAGGCGATCATGGCGCGACGGGCACGACACGCAGACTGCGGATCGCCGCGCGCGACGTCAGCCTTGTGATTGCAGCGCCTGTGAGCACGACGATAGAAAATGTTGTTACCGCCCGCATCGTGTCGGTAGCGGACCATGAAACGGCCCGATCGTTGGTCAGGGTTTGCATCAGGCTTGGAGCCGATGGCACCGGCGCGCTCATCGTTACCAACGTCGGGCGCAAGCGTGCCGAAGCGCTTGCTCTCGCGCACGACATGCACGTCTTTGCTCAAATCGCCCATATCGAGCACGCTTAAGTACTTTGTACCCGTCGCCGCTGGCGAATGCTGGATCAGCCGCCGCGCGCGCCCTGCGTGTTGACATACAGTGCGTACAGACTTTGCGACGATGCCATGAACAGGCGATTGCGTTGCAGACCGCCGAAACAGAGATTTGCGCAGCGCTCGGGCAAGGCGATGCGCCCGATGGGCTTTCCGGCCGGGTTGAACACCATGACACCGTCGAGTTCGGGATCGCCCATGCCCCAGCCACACCAGAGATTGCCGTCAACGTCACAGCGGAAGCCATCGGGAGTGCCCGGACCGGCATCGATGAGCGTGCGCTTGTTGGTGATCGTGCGACCGTCGGGGCTGACGTCGTAAGCCAGGATTTTGCGCGTGGGTACGCCACGGCTCTCGACGATGTAGATGATCTTCTCGTCGGGCGAGAAGCAAAGACCGTTGGGGCCGAGAATGCCCTCGGCGACGATGGTGGCTTTCAAGGTCGTACCGTCGACGCGATACACATTGGGGCTGATTTCGCTCTCGCCCTTATATCCCTCGTAGTCGCCGAGAATGCCGAACGTGGGATCGGTGAACCAGATACTGCCGTCCGATTTGACGATGATGTCGTTGGGCGAGTTGAGGCGTTTGCCGTCGAAGCTGTCCATGACGACGGTGATGCTGCCGTCGATCTCCGTGCGGGTGACGCGACGGCCACCGTGTTCGCAGGTGATCAGACGCCCCTGGCGGTCGCGCGTGTTGCCGTTGCCGAAATTCGAGGGCTTGCGGAAGTTGGTGACTGCGCCGGTTTCCTCGTCCCATTTGAGCATGCGGTTGTTGGGAATGTCGCTCCACACCAGCATGCGGCTGTCGCCGAACCAGACGGGTCCCTCGCTCCAGCGGCAACCGGTTGCCAGGCGTTCGACGGCCGAGAGCTTGAGGTGGTAATTCTCGAAGCTGGGGTCGAGCGCGATAATGGCCGGGTCGGGATAGCGCGTCGTCTGCTGCCAGCCGTTGGCGAAGTCGGGTGTCGTGGGTGCGGGCATGGGGAAGCTCCAGAGTGTGACAGGGAAAGTTCGGCGCGCCGCCCGCACGACAAGAGGGGGAGGGGCCGGGAGTTGCGTCGTATCAGCCGTTACCGATCAACGCGTCCAGGCTGTCGTTTACCGCACGGGTTGCCGCTAAGAGGCCCTGATCGCCGCCGAACTCCATGGGACGCAGGGCTCGGGCTGCGAATGCGGCCTCGACCGCGCTCTCGAGCAGGGCTGCGGCATCCGCCATTGCAGCGTTTCCGGATCGTTGCGCAAGCCAGTCGAGCATCAGCGCAGCCGAGAGAAACGTCGCGGTCGGATTGGCTTTGTCCTGGCCGGCGATGTCGGGTGCGGAGCCGTGCGCCGGCTGGAACAGGCCGTGATCGACGCCCAGTTCGGCGCACGGTGCCATACCCATGCCGCCGACGAGCCCGCCGCCCAGATCCGAGAGGATGTCGCCGAACATGTTCTCCATGACCAGCACGTCGAAGTCCCACGGGCGGCGGACCAGATCGAGGGCCTGTGCGTCGACGTAGTTGTGGCGCACTTCGATGTCGGGATTGAGTGCGGCGCGCTCGTCAAAAATCTTGCGGAAAAAGGCGAAAGCGCGAAACACGTTGGCTTTGTCGACGCAGGTGACGCTGGCATGGCCGCGTTTGGCCTTTCGCCGGCGTGCGATGCGAAACGCCTCGTCGCAGAGCTTTTCTGTTGTGGGGCGCGTGATGCGCAAGGTCTCGCGCGCCTCGCTGTCGCCGATGACCTCGCCGCGGCCCTGCGTGTAGAACAGGCCTTCGGTGCTTTCGCGGAGAATGACGAGGTCGATGTTTTGGGCGCGTTCGTCGAGCAGGCGGCGCGGCGTGTTGGGATAGGCCTTGACGGGGCGCACGCCGGAAATCAACTGGAATTCTTCACGCATCCGCAAGTGAGGCGCGATCTCGGTGCCGGAGGGAAGGCGCACACTCGGCAATCCCATGGCCCCAAGCAGAATGGCATCCGCCGTGCGTGCAGTTTCGAACGCCGCTTTCGAGCAGTCCTCGCCGCTTTCTTGGTAATAGGTCGCGCCACAGTCCCGGCGCTCGACGAAGCGGAAATCGAAGCTGCCGGCATGGTGCGCCAATTTTTCGAGGAGCGCCACGGTCGGCGGGAGTATCTCGTTGCCGATGCCGTCGCCGGGTAGGACCGCGATGGTGAACGTCGAGTTGCGCGTCGTCATGGGCGGATTGGCTTTCATCTGTTTGTCCGACTATGCATCGCGGCGGTTCGCTGTCAAAGCTGTCCAGGGTCGGCTGCTCGAGAAGCAGCCATGACGGCAGCGTGTGGCGCCGCCAGTGCCCGCGTGCGATAACCGCCTGACACAGAGCATAGGATCTCCGCTGGGCATGTCGACATCGCAAAGTCTCGAGCCGCACAGCGACCATCCCGAACCAGATCGCACGACCCCGCGATTTGTCGTGTCAGCTCGCGATATCGCGATTTTGATCGCCCTGCTGGCAGCGACCACGATCCTGTCGCAGTTCTTCCGTTCGGCACTGGCGGTGATCGCACCGGAACTGATCCATGATCTGAGCCTGTCGCCGCGCGCGCTGGGGCTGGCGAACGGTGGATTTTTCGCAGCGCTGATGATCGCACAGGTCGCGGTCGGCGTGGCGTTCGACAAAGTCGGTCCGCGAAAAACGGTTGGCGGACTGTCGATATTGATGACGCTGGGCGCAGCCTTACACGCCTTGGCCGACGACGGTTTAACGCTGGTGGCGGCACGCGTGGTGACCGGCATCGGCTGCGCCGGCAGTTTCATGTCGGCTCTGGTGCTGGTGTCGGCGTGGATGCCGCCGTCGCGGTGGAGCACAGGATTGTCCTGGGTGTTCGGTTCGAGCCAGATCGGGATATTGCTGGCCGGTGCTCCGTTGGCGTTGGCCACGGGCGTGATCGGCTGGCGCGCGTCGTTCCTGGGCATGGCGGTAATGGCGGCCGTGGCCGGCGTGATGTTTTTCGTTTTCGTGCGTGATCGGCCGCCGGGACTTCCCGTCACGGGGCCGACTCCCGTACAGCCCGGTGTTTTCGACGGCGTGCGGCAGATCGTGGCGATCAGAGGCATCCTGCCTGTGTTTGCCCTTTTCGGCGTGGCCTACGCTGCGGTCGCGACGGTCACGGGCTTATGGGCTGGGCCTTACTTGAAGGATGTCTATGGACTGGACGCGCCAGCGCGGGGCGTCGTGCTGACCCTGCTGGCGCTGATGCAGATGGCGAGCGTGCTGGTATATGGACCGCTGGATCGCATTTTCGATACGCGGAAGTGGCTCATCGTGGCGGGGGCAACGGCAACGCTGGCGAGCCTGACGGCGCTGGCGTGTCTCCCTCAGCCGCCGTTGTGGCTGGCGCTGACGTTGTTGTGCGCGATGAATTCGACCACCGCCTATAACACCCTGTTGCTCACTCACATGCGAGCCCATTTTCCGAACCATCTGGCCGGCAGGGGCTCAACCACTGGTAACATGGCGCAGTTGGGAGGTGCGTCGGTGCTGCCGATCCTGACCGGATTTATCCCCGCCTGGTTCGGAGCGACAGACATGGGATATGCGCCGGAGGCCTATCGGCTGATTTTTGCGACATTGGCCGTGAGCCTTGCGGCCGGTCTCGGCGTTTACATACTTATGGCCCGGGACATCAGACCGTCGGATCGGATGTGAGCATGTTGAAATTTTCGAGCACGACACGTCGCGGTGTCATCGCGATCGGCGAGTGCATGGTCGAACTGGCGCGCGGCGACGATGGCCGCTTCGGGCTCGGCTACGGTGGCGATACCTACAACACGGCCATCTATCTTGCGCGCGCGGGTCTCAGCGTGGCCTACGCGACCCTGCTCGGAGACGACCCCTACAGTCATGGTATCCTCGCACTCGCCCGTGAGGAGAACGTTGCGACGGACCTGATCGGCGTCGTGCCCGGACGCAACGCCGGCCTCTACATGATCGAGACCGCAAAAAGCGGCGAGCGGACGTTTCATTACTGGCGGGATCGGGCTCCGGCGCGTGAGCTTTTCAGTGGCGACAGCGCACGAGCAGTCGCGGTCGCGATGGGCGAAGCGAGACTGATCTATCTCTCCGGCATTACCTTGTCGCTCTACGATGAGGCAAGCCTGGACGCGCTGGAGGCGGCGCTTCTGTCGGCGCGAGAGGCCGGTGCCGGCATCGCCATAGACGGCAACTACCGGCCGCGGGGCTGGGGCGCGGACGCTGCGGGGCGTGATCGCGCGCGCAAGACATTCGAACGCTTTTTCAGGCTCGCCGATCTGGCGCTCCCGACTTTCGACGACGAGCAATCGTTGTGGGGCGATCATGACGTCGATGCAACGCTGACGCGGTTGAAATCCTGGGGTATCCAGGAGATCGCGCTGAAGCGCGGTGGCGAGGGCGCGATCGTATCGTCAGACGGCGTCGAAACGGTGGTGCCGGTCCCGGCGGCGGTGATTGCGATCGACACGACGGCAGCCGGCGACAGCTTCAACGCGGCATATCTGGCCGCGCGCTTGAAAGGCGCGGCACCCGAAGCCGCTGCACGCGACGGCCATCTGCTGGCGGGCGCCAAAATCGGACATCGCGGCGCGATCATGCCGCGCGAAGCGATGCCGCCGGAACTCGGCTACGGCGAACCCTGGCGGCTGCGCGTGCTGTGACGTTGGCGGTGCGCCGAACCGTGCGCCGAACCGTGCTTGTCGGTCGGGTGTGGCTCGGCCATAGTGCGCGGGCTCACGGCTGCCAATGCGCCGCCACATAAAACAAATGCTTCGAAACAAATGCCTGGGAGGGCCACATGACTATCAGTCGCCGTTCGTTGATCGCACATTCGTTGGCGGGTGTCGTGTTCGCACCTGCCGTACTTCGGATCAGCAAGGTCCATGGGGCCGAATTCACGCTGAAATATGCGAACAACGCGCCTGTCACCCACCCGCTCACCTTGCGCACCAAGGAAGCGTTGGAAGCCATCGCCAAGGAAACCGGCGGCAAAGTCGACATCCAGATATTCCCCAATAACCAGCTCGGCTCGGATACGGATATGCTGAGCCAGCTGCGCTCGGGCGCTTTGGAATTCTTCACGCTGTCGCCGCTGATCCTGCAGACACTCGTGCCGAAGGCTGCGATCAGCGGCATCGGCTTTGCGTGGTCGGGTTACGACAAGGTGTGGCCGGGCGTCGACGGCGAGTTGGGCGCGTTCGTGCGCGCGGAGATCGCTAAAGGCGGTCTGTTCGCCATGGAGAAGATGTACGACAACGGCTTCCGCCAGATCACGTCGTCGACCAAGCCGATCGTGACGCCGGCCGACATGGACGGCTTCAAAATTCGTGTCCCACCGAGCCCGCTCTGGACCTCGATGTTCAAGGCATTCGGTGCCGCACCTGCGCCGCTGAATTTCGCCGAAGTCTACTCGGCGCTGCAGACCAAAGTCTTCGAGGGGCAGGAAAACCCGCTCAGTCTCATCAATACGGCGAAACTGTACGAGGTGCAGAAGTATCTCGCAAAAACCAATCACATGTGGGACGGCTTCTGGTTCCTGGCCAACGGCAAGATGTGGGCGGGCTTGCCGAAAGACGTGCAAGATGTGATCGCCAAAAACATCAACGCGCAAGCGCTCAAAAATCGCGAGGACACAGCCGCACAGAACGCAACGCTCGAGGCCGAGTTGACCGGCAAGGGCATGGTCTTCAACGCCGTCGACAACGCGAAATTCCGCGAGAAACTGGCGTCCGCCGGCTTCTACAAGGAATGGCAGGAGAAGTTTGGACCCGAGGCCTGGGCGCTGCTGGAAAAATACGCCGGCAAGGTTTCCTAGTGCTGGACGCGCGCCCGGAATAAATCCGTCCGCGCTGCCTACTAATACCGGCGGTCAGAATTTCAGGCTGCATCGCGAAAATCGAGGCGCCGGTATTTCTCTTTTGTTTGCGCGCAGCCGCCCCACCAACCCGCGCACGCATACCGACGGTCATAATTCAGTACTAATGACCGTCGGTAAAAGAACGCACATAAAAAAAGGCCATGCGATGCATGGCCTTTTTCGTTGCTGACCGCGGTCCGTTATTTCTGCCAGAACCAAGTGCGGTTGCGTTGATCGCCGCTCTGATCGGCGCGTGCGTCCGCAGATGCGCTTGGGCTGGGCAGCGCCGCCGCCGGCCCGGTAGCTTCCATCGGCGGCTCGCCGCCGAGCTTCGACTGGCCACCCTCGGTCACCGTTTTGACCACCGACGACACCGGCCGTTCGTTGCCGGCGGCCGACAAGCCTTTGACGTTGGCTTCAATCGCCGTGTCGAATTCCGGGAGAGACTGGACTGGCCCTTTTGCCTTCATCTGCACGATTTTATAGCCGTTCTGCTTGAGTGCGACGAGCAGCGCCGGAATGGCCTTTGCCGTCGACGGCTGGATATCGTGCATCAGGACGATGCCCTTGCCGAGTTTTTGCAGACGGTCGATGACGGCCTTGACGGTGTGCTCCGAGTTGCGGAACTTGAAGTCGAAGCTGTCGATGTCGGTCGAGAACATCGCAATGTTGCGGCTTTGAAGATGTTTCAAAGTCTCGGGGCTGTCGGCGAGTTCGGGAAAGCGGAAAAAGGGCGAGATCGGCGAGCCGGCGGCGCGCTTGACGGCGCTGATGCCGCGCTCGATTTCGTCGACCGCTTCCGCCTCGGTTTTCTTTTTGCGCAGGTTCTGGTGGCTCCACGTGTGGGTGCCGACGGTATGGCCTTCAGCGACGACCTTGCGGACGATCTCGGGAAAGCCGAGCGCCATTTTTCCGATCGAAAAGAAAATCGCCTTGGTGCAGTGCTCGGCCAGCGCGGCGAGGACGGCCTCGGTGTGGAATTTTTGCGGCCCGTCGTCGAATGTCAGAACGACTTCCTTGGGCTCGAGAAAATCGTAGGATTTATAATGCTGGAAGCCAAAACCGGGCCCACCGGTGGTATCGATTTCGACCACGCGGGAAACGCCGAGAGCGTTGGGGTTGGGGCAGGCTTTTTGCTGCGCCTGAGCCGGCAGCACTGCGGCGACGGCGAGGAAACCGCCCAGCAGCAAAGATTTTTCAAATGACATTGCCTGTATCTCCGGAAAGCAAGCCGAGTCGTGTCTACAAACTGTCTGCGGGAGCGGACGCGCTATCGCAAGCGATTACTGTTAATTTTGGCGTGCAGTTGTGAAAAACGGAGCGGATCGATGCCAACGTGTGGCGCTTCTGCGACGTTGCGAAGAGCAATCTCGGCCGCACTCTCAAATACAGTCTTGGAAATGCCAAATTGCCATGCCAACTTGAGTTTATCGTTCAACAACTGAAGGGAGGTGATCTGATGTCGAGTGAGATCCAAGGGACGGCGATGCCAGGTCGCGCGCTCGAGGCTTCTGCCACCTCTACTGCGCAGTGATTTGATGGCGCGGGCTGCCGCCCCTGTTCGCTGAACGGCCTTCCGGCCCGGATTGCAGCAGGGTTGCTGTCTCGTCTCACGCGGGCCGCTCTTCGAAGCGGCCCGTTTGCGTTTGTGGTGAGCATACTTCGGGGCGTTTCATGCCGGGCGCGGTGGCGTAACCCCGAAAAACTTTGTTGTGACCATCGGCGGACTTGGTGTTATAGGGCGCGCGTGCTGCGGCTGAGCCATCGGCTCGCTTCTGCAACTCATCGACGTGGCCTGGAGACCTGGGCTCAGACGTGAGCCAGACCTGTCGGACAAGGTTGGGTGCGAGCC
>JANYHG010000144.1 GCA_025359165.1 Hyphomicrobiaceae bacterium | reverse complement strand
GGCTTCGACGGTGCTGCTGATCACCTTCGGTCCCGATATTTATGCAGCACTCGGCGGTCGTGGCGCCGCTCTCGCGCAGGCGGTGCACTATTCGAACTTCGTGTTCCTCGGCGCGCTCGGCATCTGGCTGACCAACACTCTCGCATCGGTGGTTCGCGCCGGCGGCAACATGAAGGTGCCATCGCTGACGCTGATGCTGTCGGCTCTGGCGCAAGTGCTGCTGGGCGGCGGCTTGGGCCTCGGTCTCGGGCCGTTTCCGATGCTCGGCATATCGGGCATCGCCCTCGGCCAGACCATCAGCGTGAGTGCATCGGCGATCTTTCTGCTCTGGTATCTGATGACGGGCCGCGCACGCGTACGGCTCGATTTTCGCGCAGTCTCGCTGACCGGCGAACAGTTTGGCGACATTTTGAAAGTCGGTGCGGTCGCCTGCCTCTCGCCGCTCCAGACCGTGCTGACGGTGCTCGTCGTGACGCGGCTCGTATCCGCCTTCGGCACCGAGGCGCTGGCTGGCTACGGCATCGGTGCACGGCTGGAGTTTCTGCTTATTCCCATCGCGTTCGGGATCGGCGTCGCGTGCGTGCCGATGGTCGGCATGGCCATTGGCGCAGGCCAGGTTGACCGCGCCCGCCGCGTCGCCTGGACGGGCGGATTTCTGACGGCCGGCATCATCGGGTCGGTCGGCCTTGTCGTCGCTGTGTTTCCAGACGCCTGGGCCAGCATGTTCACGCGCGAACCCGCCGTACTTGCCGCAGCCCACAGCTATTTCAATTGGGTCGGACCCACCTACCCCCTATATGGGCTGGGACTGTGCCTTTACTTTGCCTCGCAGGGTGCCGGCAAAGTGCTTGGCCCCGTGCTGGCCGGAACGCTGCGGCTGGTTGTGGTCGTTGCAGGCGGATGGTGGCTGACGACGTGGCCGGCACCTGTCTCGATGATGTTCGCCCTCGTTGGCGCGGCGCTGATCGCCTTCGGCATCGCCAGTGCTGCAGCGATCTATTTCGTCAGCTGGCAACCCAAACTCGTCACATCCAGAGCGTAACCGGCAGCCCGGAGATTCCGCCATGACCGCCCCCCTCGTTCGCCCGACGCCGGACGATCCCCGCCTGTCGCAGACCGTCGAAGGCATCGATCAGACCGGCGCGGCCGTCGAAACCGTCGTGGTGACGGAACGCGCCATCACGCTGTTTCTCAACGCGCGCGAGATCGTCACCGTCATGACCATAGGCGATCATCCCGAATTGCTGGCGGTCGGCTATCTGCTCAACCAGAACATGCTGCAAGCCGATGACGACATCACCGCCGTCGACTACGACGACGACATCGCGACGGTGGTCGTGCGCACCAGGCGGCAGACCGACTACGAGGAGAAACTGAAAAAGAAGGTGCAGACCTCGGGCTGCGCCCAGGGCACTGTCTTCGGCGATCTGATGGAGAAGTTCGATACCATCGTGCTGAGCAGATCGGCGCGCCTCAAGACTTCGTGGCTGTACGCCCTCACCAAAGCCATCAACACCGAGCCGAGCCTGTATCTGAAGGCCGGTGCCATTCATGGCTGCGTGCTGGCCCGCGAGGACAAGATCCTCGTCTACATGGAAGACGTCGGACGCCACAACGCCGTCGACAAGATTGCCGGTTACATGTTCCTGAACAAGATCGCGCCGGACGACACGATTTTCTACACCACCGGCCGCCTCACCTCGGAAATGGTGATCAAGACGGTCAAAATGGGCATTCCCATTCTCGTCTCGCGCTCCGGCTTCACGGCTTGGGGCGTCGATCTCGCGCGCAAGGCCGGACTGACGCTGATCGGACGCGCCCGGGGCAAGCGCTTCGTCGCACTTGCCGGCTACGAGCGGATCGTCTTCGATGCCGACCCCACCGTCGGCGCCGACGAAGATCGCCGTTACCGCCGCAAGGGCAAGGCCGAGACCGACGAATGAACCAACGGCGAGAGGCTCGGTCCGCAGAGACGTCGATACCGCTGGTTAAAAAATGCGCACGAACGCCTCTTCGCGCATCGTTCGTGCTCTTTGCATAGCGACGGCAACGTGCGCATTCTCGCCCAGTGCGAGGTATGAATTTCCATTTTTATTGTCTGCGCCCCCTGCAAACGGAACGGATATTCTATTATGTTGCGGTGCACGCCACTCCGAGATGGCGCTGCCGTGACTGGGGCCGAGAAACCAAAAGAACGCCGAACATGAGCACGACGCGCGAGATCGACGACGCCCAGAGCACCGAACCGACCCTGCTGGGCCTCGAGGTCCAACTGGCTGACGGGGCCGTGCACAAGATCGATGCTGCCGCCGGCTATAGTGCCATGGAACTCATGCGCGCCGCGGGTTTGCCCATTAAAGCCGAATGCGGCGGCTCCGGCGTCTGCGCCACCTGTCATTGCCGCGTGCCCTTGGAATGGGCCGATCGCCTGCCTGCGCCCGCCAACGACGAGATCGACAAACTCGACGAAATTCCTTCAGCCGACGACCGTTCCCGACTGAGCTGCCAGATCCAGATGACAGATGCCCTCGACGGCTTGGTTCTCGAATTGCAGCCCGATAGCCTTGATGACCGCGACGGGCGTTACCTCGACGCTGCGGAGTGACACCAAATGCGCGGTTTTCCGATCTTCCTGGACTTCGAGACCGCCATTCCGTTGATCAACGGTGGCACAGTCCTGGCGGCGGCTAAGGCGCGGCTGCTGCTGTCGCGAGCATCGAAAGTAACCGTTTTCGCAGCCCATCTCGACGCGGCCTTCGACACCATGGTCGCCGCCGGCAGCATCGATCACGTGCCGCGCGCCGCGACCGCCGACGATATCAAAGGTCGCGTGCTGGTGATTTCCGCCACCGGCAGCGACGCCGAGGACGCCCCCATCTCTGCCATCGCCCGCGCGCTCGGCGTACCCGTCAACGTGCCCGACCGCCCCTTGTTGAGTACCTTCTCGCTCGGCGCGATCGTCGACCGTGGCACTGTCACGGTGGCCATCGGCACGGATGGTGCAGCCCCCGTGCTGGCCACCCGCATTCGCGCCATGCTCGAACAGGAATTGCATCCCCGCCTCGGCCGGCTCGCCGATATCGCGCGCGACTATCGAGACGCCATTTCCACCAAACTCCCTCAAGGCGCAGGCCGCCGCGCATTCTGGGAAGCGGTCTTCGGCGGCGCACCGGCGCGCGCCATCCTCGATGGCGACGAGCCCGCCGGGCGTACGCTGCTCGAGGCCGAGCTTGAGCGGGCCGGGACCGCAGCCGGAGCACTCGGCCGTGTCGTGTTGGTCGGTGCCGGACCCGGCGATCCCGATCTGCTGACGCTCAAAGCCGTGCGTGCCTTGAAATCCGCCGACGTCATCCTGCACGACTTCCTCGCCAGCGACGCCGTGTTGACGCACGCCCGCCGCGAGGCCGAAATCGTCTCGGTCGGCAAAGCCAAAGGCCGCCATTCGCGTACCCAGGCCGAAATCAACGACCTGATCGTAAGCTACGCGCGACAGGGCAAAACCGTCGTGCGTCTCAAGGGCGGCGATCCCTTCATGTTCGGCCGTGGCGGCGAGGAGATCGACACCCTGCGCGCCTCCGGCATCGCGGTCGAAGTGGTGCCTGGGATCACCGCCGCGATGGCCGCGTCGGCCTCGCTGCAGATCCCGCTGACGCATCGCGAGTTGTCGCGCTCGGTGACGTTCCTGTCCGGCCACAAGGCCGGCGAGGGCGGTGCGGAGTTCGATCAGGTCGATTTTCGCGCGCTGTGCAATACGCGCGCGACGCTGGCGATCTACATGGCGGTGTCGACATCAGGCGCACTCGCAAAAATGCTGCTCGACGCCGGTTGGTCGCCGGCAACACCGGTCATGGCGGTCGAACAGGTCAGCCACGCGTCCGAACGTCGCGTGGCGACCACACTCGATATTCTCGCCCTGTCACCGGAGCGTCTCGGACTGACGAAGGCCGCCGTGCTGATCGTCGGAGAAGTCGCGAGCCTCGACCCGGCCGGTGCCGTCACCCGCATCGCTGCCGAGACACAAAATCACGCCGCACAGGAGAGCATCCATGGCTAAGCCATTCGCAGCCCAGGTCGTCACCGCCAACCGCCTGCGCGTCGGCGATGTCGTCTATCTCGCGGCCAACGACGACTGGGTGTCCGATCTTGCGCGCGCCAGCGTGGCAGCGACTCCGGCCGAACTGGCCGCCCTCGAGGACATCGCAGCAAAAGCTGTGGCGCGCCAGCAGGTCGTCGGCGTTTATGCCATCGACGTCGACGTGACCGCTGGTGCACCCAAACCGCTGTCGGTAAAGGAGCACATCCGCGCCGCCGGCGGGCCGACGATTTGATACGGTGTAGGTTGGGTCAAGCAAAGCGCGACCCAACGGCTCTCCTACTCGTGAATGTTGGGTCGCGGCCGCCGCCTTGACCCAACCTACACGCGACGACTGCAACGAGCGCGCTGCGCCCGAGGAAACCCATGTACCGCTACGATGAATTCGATCATGCTTTCGTCAACTCGCGGGTCGCCCAGTTTCGCGACCAGGTGACGCGACGACTCGCCGGCGATTTGACCGAAGATCAGTTCAAGCCGTTGCGGCTGCAGAATGGCCTCTATCTGCAATTGCACGCCTACATGCTGCGCATCGCCATTCCCTACGGCGTTCTGTCCGCGCGGCAACTGCGGCGTCTCGCGCACATCGCGCGCACCTGGGATCGCGGCACCGGTCACTTCACGACGCGGCAGAACCTGCAGCTCAACTGGTCCAAGCTCGAAGACGTCCCCGACATGCTCGCGTCGTTGGCCGAGGTCGAGATGCACGCCATCCAGACGTCGGGCAATTGCATCCGGAACACCACAGCCGATCCCTACGCAGGCGTCGCACCCGACGAGATCGAAGACCCGCGCGTGTGGGCCGAGGTGATCCGTCAATGGTCGACAATCCATCCGGAATTCACCTTCCTGCCGCGCAAATTCAAGATGGCACTGACGGGTGCCGCCGAGGATCGCGCCGCGATCGCCTTCCACGACATCGGTTTGCGCATGGTCAAAGGACGCGGTGACAACGCCGGCAAGATCGGCTTCGCGGTGTTCGTCGGCGGTGGCCAGGGCCGCACGCCCTACGTCGCGCTGCCGCTCAACGACTTCCTGCCGCGCGAGCATCTGCTGTCGTTTCTCGAAGCGACCATGCGCGTCTACAATCTGCACGGCCGCCGCGACAACATCTACAAAGCGCGCATCAAAATTCTCGTCAATGCGCTCGGCGTCGACGAATTCCGCCGTCAGGTGATGGCCGAGTGGAAAAAGATCGAAAAGCCGTCGATCGATCTGCCAGCCGCCGAATATCAGCGCATCGCAAAATATTTCGCCCCGCTCGCGCTCGCGCCGCAACCGCTGGAGGATGCCGCAGTCGCGGCCCGTCGCGCGACGGATGCAGGCTTTGCACGCTGGCAGCGGAACAACGTGATGGCGCATAAAGTCACCGGCTACGCTATCGTCAACATCTCGCTCAAGGAGCCGGGCAAGGTGCCGGGCGATGCCTCGAGCGAGCAGATGGAAGCGGTCGCCGAACTCGCCGAAAAATACGGCCACGACGAACTTCGCGTGACGTATCAGCAGAATCTCGTGCTTCCGACCGTGGCCCGCACCGACTTGGGCGCGATCTACGACGCGCTCGTCGCCCACCGCTTGGCGACCGGCAATACCGAACTCATCACCGACATTATCGCCTGCCCCGGGCTCGACTACTGCTCTCTTGCCAACGCACGCGCGATCCCCGTGGCGCAGGCGATTGCAGAACGCTTCGCCGATCCCGACAGAGCCGACGACATCGGACCGCTACGGCTCAATATTTCCGGCTGCATCAATGCCTGCGGTCACCATCACTCCGGCAACATCGGCATTCTCGGCGTCGACAAGAAAGGCACCGAGCATTACCAGATTACGCTCGGCGGCAGCCCCAAGGACGATGCGGAGATCGGCGCGATTTTGGGTCCGAGCTTCCCGGCTGAGGACGTGCCGGACGCCATCGAAAAGATCGTCGGCGTCTACACGTCTGGCCGCACATCGAAGGCCGAAACATTCCTGGCCGCCTACCGCCGCCTCGGTGCCACCCCGTTCAAAGAGGCGCTCTACGGCCCCTCGAAATCCCCATCCGCGCGTATCGCCGAGAAAGTTTGATCATGAGCACGATCTGGAACAACGGCAGCTTCCGCCCCGACACCTACACCGCCGTCGACGACGCAACCGCGTTGCCGCAAGCGACACCTGTCATCGTCACCCTCAAGCGGTGGCGGGAAAACCGCGCCGATGTGCTGGCAGCGGGCGGGCCTGTTGGTGTCGTAGTCGATGCCACGGCGACGCTGGCGGCAGAGACGGATGCACTCGAAAAACTCGCGCTGATCGTCATTCCGTTCCCGAAATTCACCGACGGTCGCGGCTATTCTCTGGCACGCCGCCTGCGCGACGAATTCCAGTTTCGCGGCGACGTGCGCGCGACCGGCGAAGTGTTGATCGATCAGATCCCGCTGATGCTCCGCTGCGGCATCGACAGCTTCGCCATCACGCACGCGCCCACCCTGCGCGATCTCGAAGCCGGACACCTGCCCGCAATTGCGGAAGTGTACCAAACCGCCGCGACCGGCAGTACCCGGACAACCGCGACGTTCACACCACGCCCGATTCGGGAGGCTGCGGAGTAGGGGGTGGAACTATTTAC